>CAINOV010000034.1 GCA_903851655.1 uncultured Caulobacterales bacterium | reverse complement strand
TCGGACACATCGCCGCCGCCGAGGGACTGGACGGTATGGCTGAGATGGTCGGAGCGGGCCTGCAACTGATGAATGAGCCCGAGCGCATTTACATAGCTGACAGTCCAGACGATCAGGGCGAGGGCCAGCACAAGGGCGCCGCCCGCCACCACACCGCGCCGGATCCAGATCCGCCGCCGATGGGCCCTGGGATCGCTTTCGGCAAGGGCGCCTTCGCCGAACACCACCGAGTGCAGCAGGTCGCGGATGAAATAGCTCCGCCCCGACGATCCCGCCGCCACGGCCTCGACGCGGGACAGGCCAAAATTGGCGGCGACAGCGGCCATCAGCCGGTCAATCGGGCGACCGAACTGGGTGGCGCTGCTGAAATAGAACCCCCTGACGAGCGGAGTCGGCTCGAACTTTGTCTCGCGGCCGATGAACTGGATCAGGGTCTGCAGGGCCGGCTTGAGGCTGGCGATCTGCTGCGGAAAGCCGAAGATCGCGCCGCGACGCTGGATGTCCCGCTCGGCCTGGATTCGCCCCGGAAGCCTGTCACAGATCCGGTCGCAAAGACCATCGAAGGCGACGCTGAACAGTTCAGTGGCGGCGGCGCCGGTGCGCGACGCCTCGAGGTCGAAGGTGTGGCCCAGCACCTGATCCCGTTGGCTCTGGGGGATATCCTCGAAGAACTCCGAAAAGCCGCTGACCAGGTCCAGCTTGGTGATGATCAAATAGACCGGCGGCTTCACGCCGAGCTTTTCCATGACCTCGTTGATCCGGGCGCGGATCGCGCGACCGTGGGCCGCAATCTCCCTGTCATCGCCGTTGATCAGGTCGGTTGCGGAGATGGCGACCAGCAGTCCCGTCACCGGCTGCAGGGGCCGATGTTTCGCGAGCAGGTCGAGAAATCCCAGCCAGGACTTGGAGTCCGACAGCTGGTGACTGTCCTGGGTGGTGTAGCGCCCGGCGGTGTCGATCAGCACCGCCTGGTCGGTGAACCACCAGTCGCAGTTGCGGGTGCCGCCGATGTTCGTCATCGGCGCGTCGCCGAATTTCGAGGCGACGGGAAACTTGAGGCCGGAGTTCCGCAGGGCGGTGGTCTTGCCGGCCCCCGGCGGGCCGATGATCAGATACCAGGGCAGCTCATAGACGAACTCCTTGTTCTTCCCCACATGGGCGGACCGCATGAAGGCCAGCGCCTCCTGGGTGCGCTCATGCATCGCCTTCACATCCTCGTCGGAATAGTCCTCCTCGACCTGCGGGGGCGGCGAGGCCGCCAGTTCCTGGACCATCGCCTCGTTGCGGCGGCGGCGGTCGCGCTGTTGGAGCAGGACGTAGGCCAGAGCGCCGAGGGCGAGCGCCAGGATCACCACAAGGCGCGCCAGCCGCCCCTCCAGCGGCGCCACATGGGCGACGGAGATCAGCGGGCCGACAATCCAGACCAGCAACATCACGAGGCCGAGCCCAGCCACGATCGCCCAGGTGCGCGTGACCCTGATCTGGCCGATGCGGCGCCAAAGGGCCTTCAGGTGGTTCATGGCTGACGTCCTGCCGCGTAGGTTTTCGGAATGGCGACCTCCACCCGGCGATTGAGCCGTCGACCCGCCTCCGTGGTGTTGTCGGCCACCGGTTGGGACTCGCCCTGTCCGCTGGGCTTCAGCCGGTCGCGGCTGACCCCCCGTTGCTCGAGCTTGCCGGACACATCCGCGGCCCGGGCTTCAGACAGCTCCTGGTTGGAGGCGTAGCGAAGGGACCGGATG
>CAINOV010000033.1 GCA_903851655.1 uncultured Caulobacterales bacterium | reverse complement strand
CGGCGGCGGCGGCGGCGGAGACCGCGGAGTCCGCCGGGGCGGACCGGGCGGCGGCCCGGTCCCCGGGCCCGGACGGCGCCGGCGGGGCTGAGGCGCGGGACCGCTCCCCGCATCCGGCGAGGACGAGGGCCGCCAGAACCGCCAGGCCCGCCAGCAGCCCCCGGCCGGAGACATATCGGAACTGCATGACGAAACCCCCCGATTTGCATCTTCCGGATGCAAACATACCCGAACATTTGGCGAACGTCTCGCCGCTTGCTATGCACGGGCCTGAGACATGAGGACGCAGGTCCTCGGGAAGGCGCAGGGTCCGGTGAAGACGAAATCGGTGTTGCTGATCGTGGGCGGCGGGATCGCGGCCTACAAGGCGCTGGAGCTGGTCCGCCTGCTGGTGCGGGCGGGGATCGGCGTGCGTCCGGTCCTGACCGCGGCGGGCGCCCAGTTCGTCACCCCCCTGTCCCTCTCCGCCCTGGCGGGCCAACCGGTCCACCAGGACCTGTTCAGCCTGACGGAGGAGGCGGAGATGGGCCACATCCAGCTGTCCCGCGCCGCGGACCTGGTGGTGGTGGCCCCGGCCACCGCCGACCTGATGGCCAAGGCGGCGGCGGGCCTCGCCCCGGACCTGGCGACCACCGCCCTCCTGGCCACGGACAAGCCGGTGCTGATGGCCCCGGCCATGAACGTGCGCATGTGGCGCCACCCGGCGACCCAGCGCAACCTGGCCACCCTGGCCGCCGACGGGGTGCGCTTCGTCGGCCCCGAGGACGGCGCCATGGCCTGCGGCGAGTTCGGCCCCGGCCGCATGGCCGAGCCCGAGGCGATCCTCGCCGCCATTCTCGCCCAGCTCGAGGGACCGGCGGACCGGCCGCTGGCGGGCCGGCGCGTGCTGGTCACCGCCGGACCGACGCACGAGCCCATCGATCCGGTGCGCTACATCGCCAACCGCTCGTCCGGCAAGCAGGGCTACGCCATCGCCGGCGCCCTGGCGGCCCTGGGGGCGGAGGTGACCCTGGTGTCGGGCCCCACGGCGCTCGCCGCCCCCGCTGGCGTGCGCCGGGTGAATGTGGAGACGGCGCGCCAGATGCTGGACGCCGCCCGCGCGGCCCTGCCCGCCGACGCCGCGGTGATGGTGGCCGCCGTGGCCGACTGGCGCCCGTCCGCCGTGGCCGAGCGCAAGGTCAAGAAGGGCGCGGCGGCGACGCCCCCGGCGCTGGCCCTGGAGGAAAACCCCGACATCCTGGCCACCCTGTCCCGGCCCGGCCCGGACCGGCCGGCCCTGGTGGTGGGCTTTGCGGCGGAGACGGACGAGGTCATCCCCCACGCCGTGGCCAAGCGCGGGCGCAAGGGCTGCGACTGGATCGTGGCCAATGACGTGTCCGGGGACGTGATGGGGGGCGACGCCAACACCGTCTCCGTCGTCACCGCCGAGGGGGTGGACAGCTGGCCTGTCCTGTCGAAGGACGAGGTGGCCCGCCGGCTGGCCCGGCGCATCGCCGAAACCCTGTCCCGGCCTGGGGAATCGCTCTAGCCGTCAGGGTATGAGCGCCTCCACCGTCACCCTCGCCCTTCGCCGCCTGCCCCACGCCGAGGGCCTGCCCCTGCCCGCCTACGAGACCGAGGGCGCGGCCGGCATGGACCTGCGCGCCGCCGTGCCCGAAGACGGGCCGGTGACCCTGGCGCCGGGGGAGCGGCGGATGATCCCCACCGGCCTGACGATGGCCATTCCGGAGGGCTATGAGGTCCAGGTGCGCCCCCGGTCGGGGCTTGCGGCCCGGCACGGCCTGACCTGCCTGAACGCCCCCGGCACGGTGGACAGCGACTACCGGGGCGAGGTGCAGGTGATCCTGATCAATCTCGGACAGGAGACCTTCGTGGTGAAGCGCGGCGAGCGCATCGCCCAGATGGTGGTGGCGCCCGTGACCCGCGGGGTGTTCCAGGCGGTGGACACCCTGCCGGAGACTGTGCGCGGCGAGGGCGGTTTCGGGTCCACGGGGCGGTAGGGCTGATCGGGGTTCCCGGGTCAAGCCCGGGAATGACAGCCTATAAAACAATTATGTAAATCAGCTGTCATTCTCGGCCTTGAGCCGAGAACCTCCGTCCGGATGTGGCGCTTTATCCTGATCAAGGTTCCCGGGTCTTCGCCCGGGAATGACAGCCTATAAAAAATCATATGAATCAGCTGTCATTCCCGGCCTTGAGCCGGGAACCTCCGCCCGGATGTGGCGCATTATCCTGACCAAGGT
>CAINOV010000032.1 GCA_903851655.1 uncultured Caulobacterales bacterium | reverse complement strand
GATCCGGTGAAGTGCATCGGCTGCGGCGCCTGCGCCAAGGCCTGTCCGGAGGGGGACATCCTCGGCATGATCCGCGGCAAGGCGGAACTGGTGCAGCCCAGCCACTGCATCGGTCACGGCGCCTGCCGGGCCGCCTGTCCGGTGGGCGCGATCACCCTGGTGTTCGGCACCGAGCGGCGGGGGGTCGAGCTGCCCAATGTGAAGCCGGATTTCCAGACCAATGTGGCGGGGGTCTACATCGCCGGCGAGCTGGGCGGCATGGGCCTGATCCGCAACGCCATCGAACAGGGACGCCAGGCCGTGGGCGAGATCCACAAGCGCCTGAAGTCGCAGGGCCGGCGCTCGGACACGGAGTATGACCTGGCCATTGTCGGCGGCGGGCCGGCGGGCATTTCCGCCAGCCTGGCGGCCAAGATGCACGGCCTGCGCTTCATCACCCTGGAGCAGCAGACCCTGGGCGGGACTGTCTCCCATTATCCCCGGGGCAAGCTGGTCATGACCCAGCCGGCGGAGCTGCCGGGCCATGGCAAGATGAAGTTCCGCGAGGTGAACAAGGAGACCCTGCTCGCCTTCTGGACCGACGTGATCGCCAAGTCCGGCCTGCGCATTCACTATGACGAGCGCGTGGACGCCGTGCGCAAGACCGGCGCCGGCTTCGAGCTGCACACCACCCGCCGCACCGTCACCGCGGCCACCGTGCTGCTGGCGATCGGCCGGCGGGGCACGCCGCGCACCCTGGGCGTTCCGGGGGAGGAGCTGGACAAGGTGGTCTACCGGATGATCGATCCGCAGCAGTATGCGGGGCAGCGGGTGCTGGTGGTGGGCGGCGGCGACAGCGCGCTGGAAGCCGCCGCCACCCTGGTGGAGGAGACCGACGCGAAGGTGACCCTGGTCTATCGCGGCAAGGCGTTCCAGCGGGCCAAGCGCAAGAACATGGACCGGGTCGAGCAGGCCCGGGTCGCCGGGCGCCTGCGGGTCTCCATGGAGACGGAGGTGGAGCGGATCGAGACCGGGTCCGTCACCCTCGCGGCGGGGGACCGGCGGGGCGTCATCCCCAATGATGCGGTCATTGTCTGCGCCGGCGGCGTGCTGCCCACGGGCTTCCTGCGGGATATCGGCATCGATGTGGAGGTCCGCTACGGCAGCTGACCCGCCGCCGCGGCTCAGTAGGCCCGTCGCCGGGCGAGGATGATGCACACCAGGGTCACGATCAGCAGGCCCACCGCCACCCAGGGCAGCAGGTCCCGGGCGGTGTCGTCCCAGTCATTGTCCGGCGCCGGGGTGAGCGCGACGGCGGCGGGCGCTGCGGCGATCGCAGGGGGGACCGGCGCGGGGGCGGCGGCCTTGGACGGCGCCGGAGGCGACGCGGGCGCGGCCGCGGTGACGGGGGCCGGAGCTGGAGCCGGAGCTGGCGTGGTTGCTGGCGCCGTCGCTGGCGTTGGGGCGGCGGCGCCGGTCACATCCTTCGGCGCGAAATAGTTGGACCCCACCACGGTCGCGCCGGCGGCGGTGGCGCTGGCGCCGGCGGCGATGGAATACTGCCTCGACCGGGTGGAGGTCGCGGCCGCCGGCAGGGGGCGAAGATCGGCCACCTCCGACCCGGCGGTTCCCTTGGCCGGCGTCGCCGCCTGCACCCGGCGCACGGCGTCGCAGAGCAGGATGTAGCCCGCCGAGTCGACAATGCCGGTCTGCGGCGTGTTGCAGCTCAGCTGGAACGCCTTGAACACATTGGCCGAACCCGTGCCGAAGCGTCCGTCCACGCCGGTCCTGGGGTCCAGCAGGCCGATGGTCGCCAGCAGCGTCTGCACATGCCGGTCCCGGCCCTCCGGCAGATAGGCCTGGCGGGCCTTCACCACGCCGAACTTCTCCGGATCCACCCGGAACATCGGGTCGGGGAACAGGCGGGCGTTCAGGTCCCAGGCGGTCAGGGTGAAGGTGAAGCCGGTGAGCTGGATGGCCAGGGGCATCTCCAGGTCCCATTGCCCGGTGGTCAGCAGGTTGCTCAGGGCGTCGATCCGGTAGACCGACCGGGCCAGGTCCGCGCCCCGGCTCACCAGCCAGGCCCGGCGGGTCTGGAGATAGGCCGCAAGCCAGGTCTTCTCGTTGTCGGCGCTCGGTTCGCCCGCTGTGGCGATGGTCCGGCCCTTGATATCCGCGCCGGTGGACCAGGACCCCTGGATGAAGCTGTCATAGATGATCGCGCAGCCCAGCGGCGTCTGGAAGCCGAGCTTCTGCGCCTCCTCAAGGGCCGGGGTCATGTAGTGGACGAGGAAGTAGTCGTCCTGCACGTCCTGCATCACCGGGTCCGCGGCGGCGGCCTTCAGGATCGCCACCAGGGCGTCGTCCTGGTCCAGCGTCCGGTCGCCGGCCTCCATGCGCGGCAGATAGGGGCGCAGCGCGTCGGCCGAGGTCGCGCCGGGCGCGGCGCAGTATTGCGAGATCAGGCGATACAGGCTGCCGCCCACCAGGGCCGCCTGATGCTTGCCATAGCTCAACCCGCCGGCGTCCGTCGCGCTGCGGGCCACGGCGTCATACCGGGCCGGAGCATTGCTCTCGAACAGCGATACGATCGCGTCGATGACCGCCGTTTGCAGAGGTGTCAGACTGACAGGGACGGACGGCACGGCACGCTCACCAATTGCATAATGAGTTAACGTATATTAACCTTTGGACTGATCCAACTGAAAAGGCAGGGCCGAGGGGTTGGGCCGTCTGCAGGGGGATCGGGGCGGGGTTTCTCAGCAGAGTCGTGACGCGCGTATGTTCAACAGCCCATTATTCCAGGTGGCGCTCTGCGTTCTGCTCGTGTTCCTGATCATGAGCGCGATCGTCAGCGTTCTGCAACAGATCATCGTCCAGTTCTTCCGTCTGCGGTCCTGGACCTTGAAGCGGACCGTCCGTGGGCTGATCAGTGACGACGTCTACAAGCTCGAGATCGCCAAGCGCTTCTACAGCCATCCGCTGACCGCCTCGGTCTCGGGCGGGGAGCCGCACGCCACCACCATGGACGCCATGACCTTCGTCACGGCCCTGTCCACGGCGGTGCAGCCCCGGTGGTCGGCGGGGGATCCGATCGCCACCCTGCCGGCGTCCGTGGCGGCGCTGAAGGAGGGGGCGCTGAAGACCCGGCTGTCCCTGATCCTGCCGCCGGCGGGCGCCAGCCGGGACGAGGTGATCCAGTCCGTCACCGCCTGGTTCAACAACGCCGAGACCAAGATGACCGAGGGCTTCTCGGCCAGCCTGACGGCCCTGTCCTATGGCGTCGCCACGGCGGTGACCCTGCTGTTCAATGTCAGCACCCTGCACATCGCCGACAACTTCCAGTCCAACGCCCAGCTGACCGCGGCGCTGGCGGCGATCACGCCCAGCCTGGCCGCGACCATCGACCAGCGCACGGTGGCGCTGAACGCGGCCATCGCAGCCACGCCGGCGGACCAGCCGCCATCGACCCAGACCCTGCAAACCGCCAGCTCTGACGTCACCAATCTCGAGACCCTGGTGGCCTGCGCCCGGCTGAACAACGAGCTCCCCATCGGCTGGCCGTGGATGGCGCAGCTGGTGAAGCAGGGCGCCGGCGTGCTGTCCCTGCAGTCTACTCCGGACACCTGCGGCCAGGCCTTCGTCGCCGCCAACGCCAGCCCCGCCCTGAAGCCGCACATCGCGCTGATCGAACAGGCGGCGCCCAAGTCCGTGGCCGTGTCCATGGCCAAGGCCGGCATGACCCCGGGGAGCCTGAAGCATCCTGCGGCGGCGGCCGCGACTCCCGCCGCGACTCGTGCTGCGACTCCGGCCGCCGTCTCCGGCGCAGCCCCGGCTGCGGCGGTCGCCAGCGCGCCGGCGCCGAGTCCCGCGCCCGCAGCGACGGTCCCGGCGACCCCCGCCGCGGCCCCGGACCCCGGCGCCGCCGCCGCCAAGTCCGCAGCGGTTCAGGCGGCGATGAACTCCGCCCAGTACGGCCCCGACTTCCATACGGAGGCTGCGTGGAAGATCCTGCTGGGCTGGCTGATCACCATCGTCGCCGCCGCCCAGGGCGCGCCCTTCTGGTTCAGCGCCATCCGCCGGATCGCCGGGCGCTGAGCCCGGCTAGAGGGGGGCGTAGAGGGACGAGGCGCCCTGATCCGCAGGACCCACCGCGGCCCGCATGTGGGCGAACATCTCCCGACCGAAGCCGGGCCGGGATTCCGGCGGGCGCGCGGCGGGGCGGGCGGCCAGCACGGCAGGGTCGACCTTGACCTCCAGCACGCCCGCCACCGCGTCCAGCCGGACCACGTCGCCGGTCTGCAGATAGGCGAGGGCGCCGCCGTCCAGGGCCTCCGGCGTCACGTGCAGCGCCGCCGGGACCTTGCCCGAGGCGCCGGACATCCGCCCGTCGGTGACCAGCGCCACCTGAAACCCGCGCTCCATCAGCACGCCCAGGGCGGGGCTGAGATTGTGCAGTTCCGGCATGCCGTTGGCCCGGGGGCCCTGGAAGCGCACGACGGCCACCAGGTCGCGGTTCAGCTCCCCCCGCTGGAAGGCCGCGGTCAGGGCGTCCTGGTCGTCGAACACCACGCAGGGCGCCTCGACGATCCGCTGGTCGGGCTTCACCGCCGACACCTTGGCGATGGCCCGGCCCAGATTGCCGCTGAGCAGGCGCAGGCCCCCGTGGGGGTCGAAGGGGTCCGACGCCGGGCGCAGGATGTCCGGGTTCAGGCTCTGCGCCGGGCTGTCCCGCCAGGCGAGGCGGCCCTCGTCCAGCCAGGGCTCCTGCGCATAACGATGCAGGCCCAGTCCCGCGACGGTGATCACGTCGTCATGGGCAAGGCCCGCGCCCAGCAGCTCGCGGATGACGAAGCCCATGCCGCCGGCGGCGTGGAAGGCGTTCACATCCTCCGACCCGTTGGGATAGACCTTGGCGATCAGGGGCGTGACCGAGGACAGCTGGTCGAAGTCGTCCCAGGTGAACTGCACCCCCGCGGCCCGGGCCATGGCCACCAGGTGCAGGGTGTGGTTGGTCGAGCCGCCGGTGGCCAGCAAGCCCGCCGCCGCATTGACGATGGCCTTTTCGTCCACCACCCGGCCCACAGGCGTGTAGGTCTGGCGGCTGCGGGCCAGCTCCGCCACCGACTGGGTCGCCGCCCGGGTCAGCGCGTCGCGGAGCGGCGTGCCGGGGGTGACGAAGGCGGCGCCCGGCAGGTGTAGCCCCATCATCTCCATCATCATCTGGTTGGAGTTGGCGGTGCCGTAGAAGGTGCAGGTGCCCGGCCCGTGATAGGCCGCCATTTCCGAGGCCAGCAGGGCGTCGCGGCCCACCTTGCCCTCGGCGTAGAGATTGCGGGTCCGGGCCTTCTCGGCGTTGGAGATGCCCGAGGTCATGGGCCCCGCGGGCAGGAAGATCACCGGCAGGTGGCCGAAGCTCAGGGCGCCGATGACCAGGCCCGGCACGATCTTGTCGCAGATGCCCAGCATCAGGGCGGCGTCGAAGGCGTCGTGGGTCAGGGCGATGCCCGTGGACATGGCGATCACGTCCCGGGAGAACAGGGACAGCTCCATCCCCGGCCGGCCCTGGGTGACCCCGTCGCACATGGCCGGCACGCCGCCGGCCACCTGGGCGGTGGCGCCGATCTCCCGGGCGGCGTCGCGGATGGCCTGGGGATAGGTCTCGTAGGGCTGGTGGGCCGAGAGCATGTCGTTATAGGCCGTGACGATGCCGATGTTCACCGTCCGGGCGTCCAGGGCCCGCAGCTTGTCGGCGGGCGAGCTGGCGGCGAAGGCGTGGGCGAAGTTGGCGCAGGACAGCTTGCCCCGGGGCGCTCCGGCGTCCCCCGCCCCGGTGATCTGGTCGAGATAGGCGGCGCGGCTGTCGCGGGACCGGCGGATGATCCGCGCGGTGACTTCGGCGACGACGGGGTTCAGGGGGGCGGATGTCATGGGGTCAGGTCTCCGGCGACCAAAGGGTGCTGACGGGCGTCCGGGTCTGCGCCAGAACAGCGTGGATCGGCAGGGCGGTGTTGCCGGCGTGAGCGGCCTCGATCACCACGCGCTTCTTCTCGCCCCGGATCATGAGGAGAATATGGCGGGCGCTCAGCAGCGCGCGGAGCGTCAGGCTCAGGCGGGGCTCCTTGGGCGCCGGCGCATGGGGCGGGACAGCGATGCACAGCCGGTCCGTGGCGTGCGACAGCCCTTCGGCCAGCTGCGGGCTGCCGGGAAACAGGGAGGCGAAGTGACCGTCGTCGCCCATGCCCAGCAGAACCACGTCCCAGGGGTGGGGCAGGGCGGACATGACCGCATCGGCGGCGTCGGCGGCGGCGGCGAGGTCGGCGGCGTCGCTCCAGAGAGGAACGAAGCGGGCGCAGGCGGCGCGGCCTGTGAAAAGGGTCTCGCGGATCATGCGGCCGTTGCTCAGGGGGGAGTCCGGGGACACGAACCGTTCGTCCACCTGGCCGATGATCACCCGAGACCAGTCCAGATCCGCCTGGGCCAGCCGGCGGAACATCGGGGCCGGGGTGGACCCGCCGGCCAGCAGCAGGGTGGCGGCGCCCCGATCCCGGAGGGCCGACCGCAGATCGTCGGCGATCCGCGCGGCGCAGGCCCGGGCCAGGGCGTCGGGATCGGCGAAGGCCGCCGGCCGCCCGTTCCAGTCCGGGCCGTCGGCGCCGGGTGCGCTACTCATTCCAGCTGCGGCCCAGCTGGGCGATCATGTTGTAGGCCGCCACCGGCCCCCAGCCGCCCGCGTCATAGGGGCGGCAGGTGACCCCGGCCTCGGCCCAGGCGGCGCGGACGCCGTCGATCCAGGCCCAGGACGCCTCCACCTCGTCCCGGCGGACGAACAGGGTGGAGTTGTTGTGGATCACGTCCATCAGCAGGCGCTCATAGGCGATCCGCCGACGACCGCCGCCGAAGGCCGTGGCCAGGCTGAGGCTGAGGGGCAGGGGGGACAGACGGAACCCGTCCCGGTCCAGGCCGGGCGTCTTGTTCATCAGCAGCAGGCTGATATCCTCGTCCGGCTGCAGGTCGATGACCAGCTTGTTGGCCAGCACGTCGGCCCCGCCGGCGCCGGGAAAGATCGAGTGCGGCACCGGCTTGAACTGGATGACGATCTGGGTGCGCTTTTCCGCCATGCGCTTGCCCGTGCGCATCAGGAACGGCACCCCCGCCCAGCGCCAGTTGTCGATATGGGCGCACAGGGCCACATAGGTCTCCGTGTCCGTGGGCTGGCCGCACTCCTCCACATAGGAGCCGGTGGCCTTGCCCGCCGCCACCCCGGCCCGGTACTGTCCGCGGACGCTCAGCTGGCCGATCTCCCCCGCCCCGATGGGCCGGAGCGAGCGCAGGATCTTCACCTTCTCGTTGCGCACGCTGTCGGGATCGAGGCTGGCCGGCGGCTCCATGGCCACCAGGCACAGGAGCTGCAGCATGTGGTTCTGCAGCATGTCCCGCAGGGCGCCGTAATCGTTGTAATAGGGCCAGCGGTCGCCGACGCCTTCGGTCTCGGCCACGGTGATCTGCACATGGTCGATGGAGCGTCCGGTCCACAGGGGCTCGAACAGCGCATTGCCGAAGCGCAGGGCGATCAGGTTCTGGACGGTCTCCTTGCCCAGATAGTGGTCGATCCGGTAGGTCCGGTCCTCGGAGAAGGCGTTGGCCACCGCCCCGTTGATGGCGCCGCTGGACGGACCGTCCCGGCCGATGGGCTTTTCCAGCACGATCCGGTTGGGCGCCGCGGTCAGGCCGGCCGCCTTCAGGGAGAGGCAGATGCCGTCGAACAGGCTGGGGGACACCGACAGGTAGAAGATGGTCTCCGCATCGCCGATGCGGGCCTTCAGCGTCTGCGCGCCCGCCGCATTCGACAGGTCGGCGGGGATGTAGTCGATGCGGTCCGCGAACCGCGCCGCCACCGCAGCGTCATAGTCCGCGCCGGCGCGCTCCCTGACCGCCGCCAGCGCCATGTCGCGGAAACCGGCCTGGTCCAGCGACTGGCGGGACAGGCCGATCACTTCCACGTCCGGACCGAGCAGGCCGTCCGCGTCGAGGAAATAGAGGGCGGGCAGCAGCATGCGGCGCGAGAGGTCGCCCGTTCCGCCGACGATGACGATTTTCATTCAGCCTCCGAAGGCGTCTGGAAAGTGTGGGGGCGACCGCCGCGTCGCACGCGCCGGACCGCCCAGGCGAGACCTCCGGTTCATTAGGCGTTTGCGACCGGTTTGAACAGGCGAAGAACGCTGCGGAAACCACGCGCGCCGGGGCGGTTGGGGACTGGACAGGTCTGGTAACTGCCTCTCTCATTGCGTCTTTCGTCGGTGGGTCAGAGGAGAGCGTCCGTGGGGCGGCGACAGGAATACGTATGGCGCGGTTGCGTCGTCGCCGCGGCGACGGTCCTGACGGCCTCCGCCGCCATGGCGGCGCCGGGCAAGCCCGGTCCGGCGACGGGCTATGCGGACGCGGTGAAGGACTTCCGTCGGGTGGACGGTCTGGCCCCGGTCTATCTCGACGCCCGGGGCGGCCGGGTGCTGATCGCCCTGCGCCCGGCGCCGGACGGGACCCTCGGGACCTATGTGTATTTTGCGGCGATGCGTTCGGGTCTCGGCTCGACGCCGGTGGGGGTGGACCGGGCCGGACCGTCCCAGACCTCGATCCTGGTGTTTCGCCGGGCCGGCCGCAAGGTCATGGCCGAGTTGCAGAACTCCGGATTTCGCGCCGGCGACAACCAGCCGGACGAGGTGAAGGCGGTGCGGGAATCCTTTCCGCCGTCCACGGTCTGGTCCACGGACGTCCTGGCGGAGTCGCCCGACGGAGAGGTGCTGGCGGACCTGTCCGGCTTCCTGACCCGGGATGCGTTCGGGATCGTCCCCGCCCTGCGCGAGGCGCGGCAGGGCGGCTGGCGGCTGGCCGCCGATCTCAGCTATCCGGACGTGGCCGAGACCCGCGCCTTTCCCGACAATCTGGAGTTCGACGCGCACCTGACCTTCGCCAGCGACGAGCCGGGCCCCGAGGTCCGCGGGATCGCCCCGGACCCCCGCAGCGTCACGGTGGTCGAGCACCAGTCCCTGATCCGCCTGCCGCCGCCGGGGTTCCAGCCCCGCCTCGCAGACCCGCGCACCGGCTCGATCAGCGATCTCGTCGCCGACTACGGCACGCCGCTGGAGGACGGGACGGTCAAGGTCCTGGCCCACCGGTTCCGGCTGGAAAAGATCGATCCCGGCGCCCCGCGCTCGCCGGTGAAGAAACCCATCGTCTTCTATGTGGACCGCGCCGCGCCGGAGCCGGTGCGCTCGGCCCTGGCTCAGGGGGCGCGGTGGTGGGCGGACGCGTTCGACGCCGCCGGCTTCATCGACGCCTTCAAGGTCGAGGTGCTGCCGGAGGGCGCCGACCCCATGGACGTGCGCTACAACATGATCAACTGGGTCCACCGCCAGACCCGGGGCTGGTCCTACGGCGCGACCGTGGCGGATCCCCGGACCGGAGAGATCCTGAAGGGCTCGGTGCTGCTGGGGTCCCTGCGCATCCGCCAGGACCGGATGATCTTCGAGGGGCTGATGGGCGCCGACCAGACGGGCAAGGGCGGGGCCAATGATCCGGTGCAGGTCGGTCTGGCGCGGATCCGCCAGCTGGCGGTGCACGAGACCGGCCACGCCCTCGGCCTCGCCCACAATTTCGCCGGATCCACCTATGACGACCGGGCCTCGGTCATGGACTATCCCGGCCCGCGGGTGACGATCCGCGAGGGCCGCCTCGACCTGTCCGACGCCTACAAGGCGGGGATCGGCAGCTGGGACCGGTTCGCCGTCAAATGGCTCTACACCCCCGTGGCCGACGGGGCCGAGGGCCGCGGCCAGCTCGACGCCATCGTCGCCGACGGCTACGCCCACGGTCAGCGCTATGTCAGCGACGACGACGCCCGCCCCACGGGCGCCGCCAACCCCGCGGGCGCCCTGTGGGACGACGGCGCCGATCCGGTGGCGGGCCTCGCCCACGCGATGGAGGTGCGCCGCATCGCCCTGCAGGGCTTCGGCGTGCGCAACCTGCCCGATGGGGCGCCGGTCTCGGACCTGCGCCGGGTGCTGGTCCCCATCTATCTGTTCCATCGGTATGAGGTGGACGCCGCGGCCAAGCTGGTGGGCGGGATCGACTTCACCTATGCGGTGAAGGGCGACCCGCGGGAGGCATCCCGGGTGATCCCCGCCGCCAATCAGCGCCGGGGGCTGGAGGCCGTGCTGGGGACGGTGGATCCGGCGGCGCTGGACCTGCCGGACCCGCTGCTGGACCTGCTCTCCCAGGGGCGCGACAGCCCGACGGACCGGGCCTTCGACATCGAGGTGTTCGGCGACCCCGACGCCCACGGCTTCGATCTGGGAACCGCCGCCGACGCCGCCGTGGACCTGGCCATCGGCGATCTGTTCAACACCGAACGGCTGAATCGGGTCGAAGGACAGGCGGGCCGCGATCCCCAGCAGCTGGGTCCCGCCGAACTGGTGGCCGCGACCCTGGACGCGGTGTTCCGCGCGCCGGCGGGCAAGGGGGCGGCGTCTCCGCACGCGGCGGAGCTGCGCCGAAGGATCCAGGCCCGGACCCTGATCCGGCTGGCCGCCGCCCTGCAGGACCCGAAGCTTGATCCCGGCGCGGCGGCGGCGGTGCGGGGCGGTCTGGAGGGCCTCGCCCGGCGCCTGCAGACGGCGACGCCCGCCGATCCCGCGGACCTGGCCCTGGCGCGCTACTATTCGGGCCTGATCCTCGCCCAGGGGCGGGACGGGATCGCCGTCATCGCCGCCCAGGATACGCACCGGGGCCTGCGTCCGCCGCCGGGCATGCCCATCGGCGGGGGCGAGACGGACTGGTTCTCCGAGCCTGTGGGGGGCGGCCGATGAGGGGGCTCGCCACCCGCCTTGCGGTCGTTCTGCTGGCCGCCGGAGCCGTCGCCCCGCCCGCCGCGGCCGCTCAGCCCGCCGCCGGACCGCAGTTCCCGGCGCCGTCGCGCCCGGTGGCCGCCGTCGTCAGTCCCAGCTGGGGCGATCCGGAGCAACGGGACCGGGACCGGGAAACGCAGGAGATCATCCGTCGTCTGCGCCTGAAGGCGGGGATGGCCGTGGCCGACATCGGCGCAGGGGACGGTTATGACAGCCTTCGCCTCGCCCGGGCGCTGGGACCCACGGGACGGGTCTATGCGGAGGACATCAGCGCGGACTTCCTCGGCCGGCTGGGGGACGAGGTGAAGCGCCGACGGCTGACCAATGTCACCCTGATCGTCGGGCGCCCGGCCGATCCGATGATCCCGGGCGGCTCCGTGGATGCGGCGATCCTGGTGCACATGTACCACGAGATCAGCCAGCCCTATGCGCTGCTCTATCACCTGGCGTCGTCGATCCGTCCCGGCGGCGTGGTGGGGGTCGAGGAGCTGGACCGCCCCACGGGCGCCCATGGCACGCCGCCGAAGCTGCTGGTCTGCGAGTTCCAGGCGGTGGGCTACACCCTGGTCAGCCGCGCCGACCTGCCGGGCCGGCTGGGCTATTTCGCCGTGTTCCATCCGCCGGACCCGCGCCATCTTCCGGCGCCGGAAGACATTGTTCCGTGCAAGGAGTGACGGCTCAGCGCCAGCGCAGCACCCAGGGACCCAGCGCCGCGCCGATGGCGCCGCAGGCCAGCATGCCGAGACTGTACCAGGTGACCACGAAGGCCGCGGTGCTCTCCGGGCAGTGCAGCGCATAGACCGTGGCCGAAAGCCCGCCGGCCAGCAGGCCCGCGGCCGCGCCGGCGGACCGGAGGCGGGTGGGGGCGAGGCTCCGCGTGGCGGCCAGGGTCATGGCCAGGATGGGGACGGACAGGACGACGATCCGCAGGCTGCAGACCTGGAAGCTGTCCCCCAGCCACAGGGCCAGGCGCTGGGCCGGTCCCGCGGCGGCGAGGAGACCCGCCACGCCGCTGATCGCCATCAGTCCCACGACCAGCCCCAGCAGCCGACCGGCGGCGGCGGGCGGCTTGCCGTCCGGGCGGGCCAGCCGCTCCGCCGCCAGGGCGCCGGCGAGGGCGAAGCTCAGGGTGTAGAGGCCCTTTTCCCAGAAGAAGAGGCCGCCCATGGCCGCCATCAGGTCCGGGCGGGGCGGCAGCCAGGTGAACAGCAACAGCACGCTGCCGCCCAGTCCGACGCCGGTGAAGCTCGCCAGCCGGCGCTGGACCAGGCCCGGCCGGATCGGACGGACATCGTCGGCCAGGACCGCGATCAGCTCGTCGGTGTTCATGATCCCGCCTCCCCATCCGGCGAGGACCCGCCGCGGCCCACCAGGGCCTGCAGGGCCTTCAGGCTCCGGTGCAGGCCGACCTTCACCGCGGCCACGCTCATCCCGTGGCGGTCCGCCGCCTCGGCCATGGACAGGCCTTCGATCCGCACGTCACGGAGCAGGGCCTGCTGCCGCTTCGGCAGACGGTCCAGCAGCACGCCCAGGTCCCGCCGGGCCATGGCCGCCTCGCTGGCGTCCTCGGCCGGCAGTTCCTCGGTCTCGTCCAGACTGTCCATGCGCCGGCCGCCGGTGCGGCGCCAGGCGTCGATCAGCTTGTAGCGGGCGATGGCCTGCACCCACGGGGTCAGGGGCTGGGACCCGTCATAGAGTCCGCGCTTCAGGTGAATGGCCAGAAGTGTCTCCTGCACCAGATCCTCCGCCTCTGCGGTTGGGCCGCCCATCCGCCGTGCAAAGAAGGCGCGCAGGCGAGGGGCCAGCGCCGCCAGCAACCGGGCGTGAGACGCCGCATCGCCGGCCAGTCCCGCCAGCATCAGCGCTTTCAGCTCCGTCTCGGTCAATGGCGCTCACGTCCCTCTGCAGAGACTACGCCCGGATCTGGCGCAAGGTTACATTCGCCGGGTTCGCCAGTCGGCGCCACCCGGCGTGTCGCTCTCCGCGTCATCACGCTTTCGTGATCTTCGGACCCTCCGCGTAACCGATCCGGCGCCCGGGCCGAATGGTGAGGAGTGGGCGACGCAACCGGGCCCACGGCAACCTGGACGGACCCGATCGTGACCCGTGCTCGACATACCTCCGCCTGGCCTGGCGCCATGGCCCTTGCGGCGGCGGCCGCCCTCTCCATCGGCGGCCCGGCCTTCGCCGCCGCACGACCGCAGCTGGCGGTGGTGGAGCTGTTCACCAGCCAGGGCTGTTCGTCCTGTCCGCCGGCCAATGACAACATCCGCACCCTGTCCACCCGGGCGGATGTGCTGGCGCTGAGCTTCGGCGTCACCTACTGGGACCAGCTGGGCTGGAAGGACACCTTCGCCAGCCCGGCCTACACCGCGCGCCAGTGGGCCTACGCCCGGGCGCTGCGCCACGACAACGTGTTCACGCCCCAGGTGGTGGTCAATGGCCGCACCGATACGGTGGGCGCGCGCCTGGGCGAGATCGAGGCCCTGCTGCGGGGCCCCGCCCTGGCCGGTCCGCGGATAGAGGCGGGGGCGGATTCCGTGCGCCTTTCCGCCGGGACCGCGCCCCGGGGCGGCGGCGCCGACGTGTGGCTGGTCCGCTACGAGCCGGGTGTGATCGAGGTTCCCGTCCGCCGGGGCGAGAATTCCGGCCGCACCCTGCCGCACGCCCATGTGGTGCGCAGCCTGACGCGGCTGGGCGCCTGGACCGGCGGACCGGTCAGCCTGCGCCTGCCGCCGGGTGGCGACGGCCTCGCCAGCGCGGTCCTGGTCCAGTCCGCCGGGACCGGACCGATCCTGGCCGCCGCCGCCCTCTAGCCCACGTCCGATCTCCGAACTCCGGTTCGCACCTCATTCGCCACGGATGTCCCGGGGCGTCTCACCGCGCCCCTGTGCGCGCAATCAAGGAAAGGCCCACCCCATGACCCTCACCTCCAAGCTGCTGGCCGTCGCCGCCCTCGGGCTCAGCCTCGCCGCCGGTCCGGCGCTCGCCCAGTCGGCCATGGCCCCGGACTCGATGAAGTCGGACTCCATGAAGTCGGATGCGATGAAGTCGGATTCGATGAAGTCCGACGCCATGTCGTCCGCCAAGCCGATGGCCAAGGCCAAGGCTCACGCCAAGGCCAAGGCTGACAAGATGGCTTCGGACAAGATGGCCTCGGACAAGATGGCGTCGGACAAGATGGCCAGCGACAAGATGTCCCCGCAGCACTGAGCCGGCGACGCGCCTCGGCCCGTCCGGGGCGCGTCCGTTCTCCGGACGTCAGGAATAGCGTGGCGCGGCCGCGGCGTCCGGGGAGTCCCCGGCGCCGCCGGAGCCCAGGATCACGTCGGCCACGAACGGGTTGGTCTGACGCTCCGCCCCGAAGGTGGACATGGGCCCGTGCCCCGGCACGAAGGCGATGTCCGGACCCAGCGGCCAGAGCCGCCCGGTGATCGAGGCGATCAGCTGGTTGAAATCCCCGCGGGGAAAATCCGTGCGCCCGATCGATCCCTTGAACAGCACGTCGCCGACCTGGGCGAACCGCGCCTCCGGGTGGATGAACACCACATGGCCGGGCGTATGGCCGGGGCAGTGCCGCACCAGGAACCGGGTCTCGCCCAGGGTGACCTCGTCCCCGTCCTCGAGCCAGCGGTCCGGGGTGAAGGCCCGCGCGCCGGGAACCCCATAGCGCTTGCCGCTCTCCTCGATCCGGTCGATCCAGAACTGGTCGTCCCGGTGCGGCCCCTCGATCACGGCGCCAGTGGCCTCCTGCAGGGCGGCTGCGCCGCCGGCATGGTCCATGTGGGCGTGGGTGATCCAGATCTTGGCGACCGTCAGGCCATGCTCGGCGATGGCCTTCAGCAGGTGCGGCAGGTCGCCGCCCGGATCAATGACCGCCGCCTGCCGCGTCTGGGCGCACCAGACGATGGTGCAGTTCTGCTGCAGCGGCGTCACGGGCGCGACAATGGCGCGGATCGGGCTCTGGCGGGGGGCTTCGTCGGACATGCTCTGGGAGATGGTCCAACATTCCGTCCGGCGCAAGCCCGCCGGGGCCGGATTGCAGACCAGGAGCGCTCAGGCCTGCGGCTTGCCGGGGCGGGCGGGGCCGAGGCTCACGCCCGTGCCGAACACCAGAAGCAGGATCCCGATCACCAGCGCGTCGGTCCCGGCGGCGCCGGCGATGCTGCCCGCACACTCCACCAGCCCGGCCAGGGTCAGGGCGACGGCGCCGACCCGAAACACCCGGAGCCGGCCTGCGCCGGCCGGCATTGCAGCGCCGCCGAGCACGCCGAACAGGCCCACGGCGGCCAGCAACCCCGCAAGAAGAGTGATCACATAGGACAGCGACATGCGGAGCCTCCGAGGTTATGGAAGGTTACCCTGACGAAATGTAATGTATACATGACTTTTTGCCCTGTCAATCGGCCCCGGGCCGGCCCTGTTCGCCGCGACAATGCGGATCTGTGGCCATAATGCGCCTGCGCCCCCGCGCGTGGGGGAGTAGGCTGTCGCCTTCGGAACATCAGCGGGAACGGTCATGCGGATCCAAAGCCTCATCTTGTCCACGGTCGCTGTCGCGGCCCTGACCCTCATGGGGTGCGAACGCCCGCCGACGCTGCCGGAGATGGACACCTTCGGGCCCCATCCGATCCTGGTGAAGCCCCATGGCGGCCTGATCCCCACCGTCAAGATCGCCAAGGTGGTGGGATGGCCGGCGGGGCGCACGCCCGTGGCCGCGCCGGGGCTGAAGGTGCAGGCCTTCGCCACCGGCCTGCAGCATCCCCGCTGGATCCTGCCCCTGCCCAATGGCGACGTGCTGGTCGCGGAATCGAATACGCCGGCCGGGCTGAAGGGCACGCCGGGGCTGAGGGGCGTGGCGGAGCGGTTCATCATGGGCGCCGCCGGCGCCGGCGTCCCCAGCCCGAACAAGATCGTGCTGCTGCGGGATCCGGACGGGACCGGCCGCGCCTCGGCGCGCAGCGACCTGCTCACCGGGCTGAATTCGCCCTTCGGCATGGTGCTGCTCGGGGACAGTCTCTATGTGGCGGATACCGATGCGATCCTGAAGTTTCCCTTCACCCCCGGCCAGACGGTCATCACCGTAGCGCCGGTGAAGCTGGCCGACCTGCCGGCGGGGGATATCGACCATCACTGGACCAAGAACATCATCGCCAGCGCTGACGGACGGGCCCTTTACGCCACGGTCGGCTCGAACAGCAATGTCGGCGAGAACGGCATGGAGAACGAGGTCAACCGCGCGGCGATCCTGAAGATCGATCTGGCCACCGGCGCCGCCCGGGTGTTCGCGTCGGGCCTGCGCAATCCCAACGGCCTCGATTTCGAGCCGGTGACCGGCGCGCTCTGGACGGCGGTGAACGAGCGGGACGAGATCGGCGACGACCTGGTGCCGGACTACATGACGTCGGTGAAGGAGGGCGCCTTCTACGGCTGGCCCTACAGCTATTACGGACAGCATGCGGACAAGCGGCCCCAGCCGCCGCGGCCGGACCTCGTGGCCCGCGCCATCGCGCCGGACTATGCGCTGGGCGCCCATACCGCCTCGCTGGGCCTGACCTTTTACCGCGGCGACCTGCTGCCGGACGCCTATCGCGGCGGCGTCTTCATCGGTCAGCATGGCTCGTGGAACCGCTCGGTGGCGACGGGGTACAAGGTGATCTTCATCGGCTTCCGGGACGGCCGGCCGGTGGGTCTGCCGCAGGACGTGCTCAGCGGATTTCTTGACGACAAGGGCCAGGCCATGGGCCGGCCCGTGGGCGTGGCGGTGGATCGCGCGGGCGCCCTGCTGGTGGCCGACGACGTGGGCGGCGTGATCTGGCGGGTGACGCCCAGCGCCCGCTGACGCCGTCCCCCGGTCTGCGGAGGACTGACGCCAATTTGGGCAGGCCAGCGACCCAATGATACAAAACGGGGCGGCGCACAGTCTAAAAATCCTGCTCGTCGGCTCGGAGGTTCCGGGCGTATTGTGTCCTCGCCCCGATCGTCCGATGCACGCGCAACGGTGA
Organism: uncultured Caulobacterales bacterium; assembly: GCA_903851655.1. Taxonomy (GTDB): domain Bacteria; phylum Pseudomonadota; class Alphaproteobacteria; order Caulobacterales; family Caulobacteraceae; genus CAIMFV01. The sequence goes on along the minus strand of CAINOV010000032.1, from coordinate 15,774 downwards.
GCGGCGCAGGACCGCCGGCGGCGGTCCGCAGCGTCATCGCCCGGTCCGACCGGACGCCGGACACAGGACGATCTGAGGACCAGAGCGCTCCGGCGGGGGCGATCGCGTTGCGTAAGGACAGGACCTTGAATTTTTTCCAGCTGATGCCGGCCAGCATCGACCCGACGAGCCTGGTGGCGATCCTGCTGATCCTGGGTGTGTCGGGCCTGATGAGCGGCCTGTCCGGTTTCGGATTTTCCGCGGTCGGGGCGCTCAGCCTGTGGCTGTTGCCGCCGAAGCTGGGCGTGCCCCTGCTGATGACCCTGTCCACCGCCAACCAGCTGATGTCGCTCGGCCAGCTGAAGGCCGACATGCGCCCGTTGAAGGAGTGGTGGCCGGACGGTCCGGGCCCCTATCTGCTGGGCGGCGTGGTGGGCGTGCCCATCGGTCTGTACATCCTGCAATCCCTGCCCACGCCCACCCTGATGCTGGTGTTCGGCGCCTTCCTGGTGGGCTATTCCGCCTATTCGATGCTCAAGCCCGAAAGCGTCAAGATCTCGCTGGCCGGGTGGAAGCCGTCGGTGCTGGTGGGCCTGACCGGCGGGGTGATCGGCGGCTTCACGGCCTTTCCCGGCGCCGCCGTGGTGGTCTGGACCGGCCTGCATCGCATGGCCAAGCACGAGGCGCGCTCCATCGTGCAGCCCTATATCCTGGGGCTGCAGGTGATCTCGCTGGCGATGCTTGCGGTGCAGCATCCGCAGACCTTCAGCCCCACCTTCTGGGCCCTGCTGGTGGTGACCGTGCCGGTGGTGCTGCCGGGAACGCTGCTGGGCGTGCGCCTCTACAAGAACCTGTCGGACATCAATTTCCGCCGGATCGCCTTCATGATGCTGGGGGTCTCCGGGTTCGGCCTGCTGATGAAGGCGGCCACGGCGCTGTCCGTGTTCGCCGTCGTCACCAGGGCCGCGCATCATGGCTGAGCCGGCGGTCTAGGCGCGCCAGGTGTCGAGGGCCGGGCCCAGCGCCTGGCGCAGCGGGTCCAGCCAGGCCTCGTAGGACTTCCACTGGTCGAGGCCGTCGCGGAAGATCGGCTGGCGGACCTGCTCGGAGCTGACCGTGCGGACCGTGCGGGTGTTGCGGTAGAACTCCAGGCATCCCGGCTCGAACTCCAGCCCGCAATGGTCCAGCAGCCGGCGGACCTGACCCTCCGTGTCCTCCACCAGATCCTCGTAGATCACGCGATACACCGCGCCGGGATCGACAGCGTCGAAATGGGCCATCATCTCCACATAGAGGCGGTAATAGGCGCCCAGGTCGGCCAGATCGTACGAGAAGTCCTGCCCCTGGGCGAAGTGCTGCTTGAAGGCGGAAAAACAGGCCCCCATCGGGTGGCGCCGGGCGTCGATGATCCGCGCCCGGGGCAGGATCAGCCGGATGAAGCCCAGGTGCTGGAAGTTGTTGGGCATCTTGTCGATGAAGAAGGTCCGGCCCATCACCCGGTGCACCCGGGTGCGCGCTATATAGTCCTCGCCCAGGGCCCGCAGCCGTGCGGGCGGCAGGGTCGCCAGCAGGCCCGGCCAGGCGTTCGGCGCGCCCTGCGGCGTCGCCCGCGTCAGGTCCTGCGCCAGGTGGTTGATGTCCGGCAGCTCCATCGTTCCCTCCACCTCGGAGTGGCTGGCCAGGATCTGCTCGATCAGGGTCGATCCCGAGCGGGGCAGCCCCAGGATGAAGATCGGCGCCGGGTCCGGCGACCCCGCCCCGGCCCGGCTCTGCAGGAAGTCGGGGGTGAACAGGGTCCGTGTGCGCGCCGCCAGACCGGCCAGGTCGGCGATGTCGTAAGGCGTCCTGCGCCGGCGCAGGGCGGCGCCCCGGGCGAAGTGATCGAAGGCCTCCGCATACTGGCGGCCATCCTCCCGGGCCTTGCCCAGGGCGTAGTGCAGGTGGATCCGGTCCTCGTCCGCGAGGGACGGGGTGTCCGCCATGTGCGCGATGGCCGCTTCCTCGTCGGGGGTGAACTTCACCACCTTCAGATTGGCGAGGCTCCAGTAGGCCTCCCCCAGGCCCGGCGCCAGGGCGATGCTCCGGCGATAGGCGGCCACGGCCTCCTCCTGCCGGCCGACGGCGCGCAGGGAGTGGCCGTAGTTCAGCCAGATCTTCGGCTGGCGCCCGTAGGTGCGCAGCAGGTCCTCGTAGATCCGGTTGACCGCCGCGTGATCACCGATCAGGGCGAGGCAGGCGGCCTGCAGGTTGCGATAGGCCGGGGACGCCGGATCCTGGGCCACCAATCGGTTGATCTCCGCCAGGCCCTGCGGCGCCTTCTGCTGCAGGAACAGGGCGGTGGCGAGGTTGAAGCGGATCGCCGGGCTGTCCGGCGCGGTCTCCAGGGCGTGGGCGAACAGCACCTCCGCGTCGCCCCAGCGTCCCTGGCGGAGATAGACGCCCCCCAGCATGGTCAGGGCGTCCTGGTCCGTGGGGGTCCGAAGCAGCAGGGCCCGTAGGCGGTCCGCCGCCGCGTCCAGGCGGCCGTGGCGAATGTCCAGCGCCGCCGGCTTCAGGGCCGGGGCGGTGACGGACGCGCGGGCGTGTTCCAGGAAGGCGGTCTCGGCGCCCGCGTCGTCGCCCTCGAGGAACAGGAGGTCCCCCAGGGCGCGCCAGGCCTCGGCCAGGTCGGGATTGAGGGCCACGGCCCGCTGCAGGGCCTCCCCCGCCGCCGCGCGGTCGTCGAGGCCGAGGTGGATCATCCCCAGTTCGTACTGGGTGTTGGCCGCCCGGGGATAGGCCCGGGCCAGGGGGGCGACGGCGGCCAGGGCGGGGCGCCACTGCCCCTGTCGCCGCAACGCCGAGCCCAGGATCAAGAGCAGCCGCGGGTCCTGCGGCGCCCGTTGCAGCAACTGGCGCGCCTCCCGCTCGGCGCCCTTGGGATCGGTGGCCAGCCGCGTGGCCGCCTGCACCACGCGGGCGGCGAAGGCGTCGGCGGGGGCTCCGGTCTGGCTCATGGATCAGGACTTCATGTGGCGAACGTCATGAAAGCAGATGGCGGACGCCTGGGGAAGGGCGGGGCAGGTCACCTGCGCCCGTCCCTCCGGCAGGCGTCCGCCACCGGACGCGCTCAGGTCAGCCCGCAGCGGGCCGCCCGGCCGGACCCTGTCCGGCCGGGGGTCGCCGCTACCAGCTGTAGGTCACGCGGCCATAATAGTAGCCGCCGTTGATCCCGTAGGGCGAGAAGCCCGCGGGTTCGTTGTAGACGTTGCTGTTGCCGTCCGCCGAGCGGTAGGCGCCCGCGGCGCCGGAGGTCGGATCGAACAGGGTCGGCATGCTCGGCGGCTTCTTGTCGAACAGGTTGTTGGCGCCGACGCTGATGCGGATCGCGTTCGTCAGCTTGTACGTCACGTCGAGGTCGGTGATGCCGGTGGTGGGGACCCGCAGGTCCGTCGCGCCCGCGCCGCTGCCCAGGGTGTTGAAGCTGTAGAGCGCCGAGGTCGGTCCATAGACCGTCTCGCGGAGCGTCACCGCCCATTGCCCCTTGGTCCAGTAGGCGCCGGCAACGATCTTTTCCTTCGGCGTGGCCTTGGTCAGGATGCTGACGGCGTTGGGCGTCAGGATCGCGGTCTGGCCATAGCCGACATTCACGTCCACCGCCGGCAGCGGATAGGACTTGGTGATGGTCGTGTCGTTCAGGTTGAGGCCCAGCGACCAGTCCACATGGCCGAGGTCCCCGAAGTCGGAGGCGTAGTTCGCCGTCAGCTCCAGGCCCTTGGTCTCCGTATCCACCCCGTTGGTGAACAGGTTGATGCCGGCGTAGGTGATGCCGGAATCCAGCTTGCCGCCGTTCAGGTGGTTGGAGATGGCGTCGAGCACCGGCTGGGACACGACGGTCCCGCTGAGCCCGACCAGGTTGCCGCTGCCCACGATGCGCTTCTTGATCTTGATGTCGTAGGCGTCGAGGGTCACCTGCAGTCCGTCGAACAGGTGCGCGACGAAGCCGCCGCTGAAGTTGGTCGACTTTTCCGGCTGGAGCGGGTTGAAGCCCGCGACCTTGGCGGCGGCCGAGTTGGGCGGCAGCTGCACGAAGGCGAAGTTCGGGGCCACGTTCGTGCCCGAATAGAACTCTTCGGCCAGGGTGGGGGCCCGCAGGCCGGTGGACACCGTGCCGCGCAGGGCGAAGGACGGGTTGAAGTCATAACGCCCCGTCAGCTTTCCCACCGTGGTGTCGGCGAAGTCGCTGTAGTGCTCGTAGCGCAGGGCGGCGTCGAGGTGCAGTTCCTTGACCGGGTTGGCGGCGAAGTCGGCATAGACGCCCACATTGTCCCGCGAGTGATTGCCAGCGTCGCTGGGCTGGTAGCCCGGGAACGACTGGGCGCCCGCGCCGTAATAGGAGGCCGGCTCGCCCGCGGTGATGGAGAATTCCTCGTGGCGGGTCTCGATGCCGAGGGCGACGTTCAGCGGCGAGGCGAGGCCGACATCGAACGAGTGGTCGACGTCCAGCGTATTGGTCCACTGGGTGGTGGTGTAGGACCCGTCGCGGAAGTTGCGCTGGGGGGCCAGAGGCGTGGCCGAGGCGGCCTGCAGCACCGGGAACAGGTCGGCATTGGCCGAGTTCAGGGTCTCGACCCCGTCATGGTCGCGGCCATAGGTGGTGGACACGTCCCAGTTCCACCCGCCGACAACGCCCTTCAGTCCGGCGGTGAGGGAGTAGTCGTCCTCGAAGATCCCTTCCCGCGGGCTGAATCCGAGGGGCAGAGGGTAGACCGTGGCGCCGCCGCTGGTCGTCCCGCTGACCTTCACCGGGTTGCGGTAGTTCTCGAAGGCCGAGGCGGTCCGGGTGCTCACATTGCCGAAGGCGTAGCCGGACAGGGTCGGGCTGAAATCATAGCCCGAATTGAAGAACAGGTTGTAGATCCGGTAGGTCGGGTCGCCATAGATGTTGTTGATCTTGGGCGAGCCCGGCGTCTTCTGCACGCCCGCGGCCACGAGCGGGCCCTGGACCGGACCAAACTCCGCGGTCGGGTCGTTGAGGTCGGTCCTGAGCGATCCATTGGGGTTGAAGAACCGGGCGTCCGCGCCGCCCTGGCGGCTGAAGCCATGGAACTTCCCGTCCAGGGTGACGTTCACGAAGCCCTTGCCGCCCAGGTCGAAGCCCTGGTTCAGGCTGGCGGCGGCGGTCTTGCCGTCCCCCTCGAAATACTGGCCGCCGGTGACGGTCAGGCTGCCGCCGGTGGGGTTCTTCTTCAGGATGATGTTGACGACGCCGGCGATGGCGTCCGTGCCGTACTGGGCCGCGGCCCCGTCCTGCAGCACTTCGATATGGTCGATGGCCCCGACGGGAATGAAGCTCAGGTCCGTCGTCGCGGCGCCCTGATAGGCGCTGCCGGTGTCGACGGCCAGGTTGGCGGTGGTGTGGCGACGCTTGCCGTTGACCAGCACCAGGGTGTCGTTGGGATTGAGGCCGCGCAGGGCCGCCGACAGGGTCAGGGCCGCGGTGTCCGCGCCGTATCCCTGGGCGTTGAACGAGGGCAGGGTCTGGGACAGGGCCTGCATCAGGTCCGGCTGGCCCACGCGCTTCAGCGCGTCGGCGCCGACCACCTGGATCGGGGCGGCGCTGTCGGCGGCCTTGACGCCGGAGACGCGGGTGCCGGTGACGATCACCGCGGACACATCCGTGGGCGTATCCGTCGAGGCCGCCGCGTGTGCGCCGGACGCCATCAACGCCGCTGCGAGGGCTACGGTGGAGACCCCTGCGAATTTTTTCATTGAGCTACCCCTTCTCTTGTCATGCTGGAATTTAACCACGACCGGGCATGTGTACGCCTGCCGATCGGATCCGTGTGATGATATTGCTCGTTATCGGCGTTCAGTCAGATCTATCGGTCCCGGATGATGCTTTGATACAACACCGGGGTCTTGGCTGGCGCTTAATAGATCCAACCGGCCTGTCTCGAAATCATGCCGAATATTTGTCTCATATTGGAATTTTCGGGCAGTTTATGCCGCCGTCAGCGGGGCGGAGGGCATAGTTCATGAACCTGTCACGCACGGGCCGCCAATCCCGGCGTCCCGTGGAAACGATATTTTCGCGGGGTGATCGGATAATTGGCGCCGACGCCCCGATGGGGAGCGTCGGCGCCTGAAATCGAGGCAGACCGTCGGTGGGGCCGCCCGGGCGCGCTATTTCGCCCGGGGCGCCAGGATCGCGTCCAGAGCCGCCTCGCCGGGGGCGATCTTCTCCAGCCGCGGGTAGCGCAGCCCGTCGTGATAATCGATCCGCACGGTGCGGAAGTGGTCGTTGATCTTGACCAGCAGTTCGATGGGCGCGCCGCTCCCCTTGGCCAGGCGCACGGCGTCCTTCAGGTCGTCGGCCGCGTAGGTCAGGCCGTTCACCGCCATGATCTGGGTGTCGGCGGTCAGTCCGGCGCGGAAGGCGGGGCCGTCCCAGATCACTTCGCCGATCTGGCCGTCCCGGTTCACCGACAGGCCCAGGGAGAAGGTCAGGTCGGTCACCTTGCGGCGGCCCTCGGCGGCGCGGAAATACTCCGTCGGGGTCGGAGTGAACACCAGCCGGTAGCCGCCGCGGGTGATCCCGTCCAGGGGGGCGCCGGGCCCGTGGCCCAGCAGGCGGGCCTTCAGGAAGCTCGCCCAGTCATAGGGCTCCACCCCGTTCAGGGTCCGCACGACCTCGTCGAAATCGTAGGTCGCCGGGACGAAGCTGCCGTTGTTCACGCCGAAGAAGGCCCGGGCGAAGTCGTCCAGGGACCGCTTGCCGCCGGAGCGCTGGCGGATCAGCGTGTCGGCGTCCAGCCAGATCAGCTGGCCCTCGGAATAATAGTCCTCGCTGCGCTGCCAGCTGAGCCACGAGAGCGGCCGGCGCTGGGCGATGATCGGGTCGTTGGTGGTGTCCTCCATGGCCCGCCAGCTGCGGCCGACCCGGGCGTCATAGACCGCCGCCGTGGCGGCGATGGCGTCCAGGGCCTGCTGCTGGGTCAGCAGCCCGGACCGCGCCGCCAGCACATAGCCCCAGTACTGGGTCTGGCCCTCATAGACCCACAACAGGCTGCCGCGCATGGGCACGTTGTAGGTCGGGGTCCACAGGTCGGCGGGCCGGCGGAACTTGCCGTCCCAGGAGTGGGTGTATTCGTGAGCCAGAAGGTCCCGCCCGGCGGGGGCCTTGTCCCAGTCGGTGAAGTATTTCGGCGAGGTGCCGTCCTCCGACGACTGGTGATGCTCCAGGCCGTTGCCGCCCATCTTGTCCGACAGGGACAGGAGGAAGTCGTAGTGGTCATAGTGGTGCGAGCCGAACAGGCGATAGGCTTGGCGCACCAGCTCCCGGTGCGGGGCGATCTGCTCCGGCGTCATCTCCAGCTCGTCCGGCCGGTCGGCGATCACGTCCAGCCGCACGGGCGCCGGCCCGCCCGGATCCAGGTCCACCTGCTTGTAATAGCGACCGGCGATCAGCGGGCTGTCGACAAAGGTCTCGAAGGTGGTCTGGCGGAACTGGACGGTTCCGTCGCTCTCGCGCTCGGTCTCGAGGGCGGTGGCGTATTTCCAGTCCTCCGGCAGGCGGATCGAGGCCTTCACCGGAATGTCCCGGGTGAACCAGCCGGCGGGATAGAGCGCCAGCGCGTTCCACTGCGCGTTCAGCATTTCCGGCGTCATCACCACCCGGCCCTCCCGCGTGGACACCGGCGACAGGAACTGGAAACGGATCTGCAGCGCCCGGGCGCCGGCCGGGGGCGTCACATGGAAGGCGAACACGTCCACCGGGTCGCGGGTCCATTCCAGCGGCTTGCCGTCGGCGGTGATCTCGAGCCCCGCCAGCTTGTCGATGGGGCCGGACGGGGCGTGGTTGCCGGGCAGCCAGCGGGGATAGGTCAGCACCACCGGGCCCGGCCCCGCCAGGGGCACGATCTCGCGCACGGAAAAGATCCCGTGCGTCAGGTCCGTGGCGTCCACGGCCACTTCGAGGGGGGCGGGATAGGCGACGTCCCGGGGCTGGGGAATCGCCTCGGGCAGGGGCGTCGGCATGGGCTGAACGACGGCGGCGCGGGCGGCGCCGGACATGAGAACGCCGGCGAGGAGCGCGGCCGACGCCGCCCCCGTCAAGAACTTCTGCAACTCTGGATCCCCCGGATGTCAAACTGTGTCGCAGGACTTAAGCACAGCCCCACCGGCCATATCCAGCCTGTGCGACGTTTCCCGGTGGCGCCGGCGGCGCGAACGCCCAATATGTGAGCGCAAGGTTCAGTCCGGAGTCCCAGATGGCCAGTCCTTCCAACCTGTTCGCCGGGGTGCCCATCGGCGCGCCGATCGGGTTCTGCGCGGTGGTCGTGCTGTTCGCCGTCGTGCTGCTGCGCGGCCGTCGCCGGCCGGGCGCGACGCAGGCGCCGCCGGAGGACCGCCGGCCGGACTGACGGACCCGGGCTCAGCCGGCGAGGGGCTTCAGCAGGCCCAGCGCCACAAGGCTGCGGGCGGTGGCCAGGATCGCCTCGGTGTTGGAGCGCGGCGTCCAGCCCAGCCGGCGGCGGGCCTTGTCGCTGGTGGCGTTCTTCACCTTGCCGAGCTCCGGCAGGATCTGGCGGATCGCCGGATCCCGCAGGGCCGCCAGATGCAGCAGCCAGTTGGGCAACTCCCGCACCGGGACGCGGGCGGCGGCGGGGCCCATGCCGCGCTTCAGCGTCTGCGCGATCTGGGCGAAGGTCAGGAAGTCGTCCGCCACCGCCAGGAACCGCTCGCCCGCGGCGGCGGGATCGGTCATGGCGCGCAGGTGCAGGTCGGCCACATCGCGGACGTCCACGACGCCGAAATGCAGCTTCGGGCAACCCGGCACGGCGCCGTCCATCAACCGCTGCACCACCAGGATCGAGGTGGAATAGTCGGGCCCCAGAACCGGGCCGAACACGCCGACGGGGTTGACCACCGACAGCTCCAGGCCGCCGCCCTCGGTGCGGATGAAGTCCCAGGCCGCCCGCTCCGCCAGGGTCTTGGACTTCACATAGGCGGTGCAGTCCGCGCCGGCGGGGTCGGTCCAGTCGGCCTCGGTGAAGGGCGTCGTCCGGGGCGGATGGCCATAGCCGACGGCGGCGAAGGACGAGGTCAGCACTACCCGCCGCACGCCGGCCTCCCGCGCCGCCCGCAGCACCCGCAGGGCGCCGTCCCGGGCGGGGATGATCAGCTCGTCGTCAGACTTCGGCGTGGCCGGGGGAAAGGGCGAGGCCATGTGCAGCACGTGGTCGCACCCCGCCGCCGCCTCGGCCCAGCCGGAGTCGGCGGTCAGGTCGGCGGCCAGGAAGGACAGCCGGGCCTGTGCGTCCGGACCGGCCCCGGCCGCGGTCAGGGTGGCGCGGACCTCCGCCTCCCGGGCGAGATCGCGCACGGTGGTCCGCACCGTGTGGCCCGCCGCCAGCAGCTGGAGCAGGGCGTGTCCGGCGATGAAACCCGACCCGCCGGTGACGAGAACCGTGGACATGACCTGTCTCCTGCATCGCGACGCCCCGGGCGCCTGTCCCGTTCATGCCACAGTCCCGGCGATTGCGACACGTCGGGCTCAATCGGCCTTGAAAGGACCTTTTTTGCGTCGCGCTCCGGCCTGTTTGCGCCCCGATAGTCTCAAGGTCGGTCGGACGGGCGCAGATTGTTTCAAGCCCTGAACGCCCCCCTCAGCCCCTTGGGATAGCGTCCCGGCCGGCCGACACCTTATTGCCAAGCCTGCGATGATCGGCCCGTACAGTTTCCCCCCGCTGTGCGGGCCTTTCCGTCTTCGCCGCCCGCCCGCCCGCCCGCCCGCCCGCCCGCCCGCCCGACCGTCCGCCTGCCCAGTCTGTTCCTGCCCCCGAGAGGACCCGTGTGATCGCCATTTGCTGCGAGGCGCTGAAGAGCCACAGGGTGGTCGAGCTGGACTACGGCCTCTTCACCCGCGAGGTGGAGGTCCACGCCGTGGGCTGGACGCCGATCGGCTATCCGGCGGCGCGGGTCTGGCAGCTGAAGGGCGGCGCGTCCGGCGGCGAGCGGTCGGGGTGGAAGCTGTTGCGCCTGGACGAGCCCGCCACGGCGATCCTGACCCAGGTGCATTCCGCCGCGCCCCGCCGGGGCTATCGCCGCGGCGACGCAGGGCTGGACCGGATCATCTGCGAGCTCTGACCCGCACGGGCCCCTCAGGGCTGGGCGACGCCCTTGACCAGGGAGATGGACAGGGGCACCCGCACCTGGGCGTTGGCCACGATGCTGTCGGCGCCCAGCGCCACGCCCTTCAGGGCGATGCTGGGGTGATCGGCGGTCAGGGTCACGCCGGACAGGCTGGCGCCGTTGATCCCTGTGGAGATCTGGGCCGCGGCGGTGGCGATCCCGTCGGTGAGGTCGAAGGTCGCGTGCTGCCGCAGCTCCGCCAGGATCGGGCCGTGGAACGTGGCCACCACCACCGTGATGAAGGCGTTGTTGAGGGTCACGGCGTAGTCGAGATCCTGGATCTTCAGGGACTTGCCGTCGCCCAGCGCCACCGGACGGCCCCGCAGATAGATCCACCCGGACCCGTCCAGCACCTTGCCGGGCAGCCGGGCGGCGACCTTCAGCCCCACCGCCACATGGCCTTCCGACGGATAGATGTCGACATCGTCGATGCGCACCACGGCGTCGCCGGCCAGGCTATGCTGGGTGAAGGTCTTGCCCACCATGGCCTGGGTCAGGGTCGCCTTCAGCACCGAGAAGGGCACGGCGGCCTGAATGTCGAGGTCGAGCCCTCCGTCCGGCGAACTGGCGCGTCCCAGGGGCGGAAGGGGCAGGGGCGTCTGCGGTCCGGGCGTCTGGGACAGGGCCGTGTGGACCGACATCTGGGCGACGATGCGCACCTGGTTCGGTTCGACGATCAGGCGCGACAGGCTGGCGCCCGTGGGCGTCAGGTTGAGGAAGGCCTGGGGTCCTCCCGGCTGGCCCACCGGAATGGCGTTGGAGCGCCACACCGCCGCCAGCTGGCCGCGCACCTTGTCGCAGCCCAGAGCGGCCTGGACGCTCTTCAGCAGGTCTGCCTGGGTCTTGGCGATCTTGGCGTTGGCGGCGGCGGTCAGGTCCAGGTTGGCTGGCCCGGCGCAGACCGGGTGCTGGCCCAGCGGCCCCAGGTTTACACTGGCGCAGGAGCGGGGGATCACCTCCACCGACGCGCTGGTGACCCAGCGCTGGGTGGGCGTGGCCTGCAGCACGGGACACCAGTTGGCGTCCACGTCGAAGCGGATGTCCGCCCCCGGGACCAGATGCGCCTGGAAGGGCTCGGCGTTGGCCGGCAGGACCTTGGGCAGGTCGCCGGCGACGATGGCGTGGCCGTCCACCCGCACCGGCATCTCCACATGCAGGGCGTCGCCGTTGCGGCTGAAGGTGATCGGTCCCTCCGGCGAGATCGCGCCCTCCCAGGCGAAGTTGGTGCACATCTCCGTGGCGCCCAGGGACGGGGGCACGGGCACCGGGATCATGGCGCAGACGGGCCGCGTTCCGCAGCCCTTGGCGTCGCAATAGGGCGTGTTCACGCAGGTCTGCCGGGTCTCGATCCGGCCGCCGGTCGCCGTCGGCACCGGCGCGCACATGAGCGAGCCCCGCCCGCTGACCGGGATGGCGGGCGGCATGTGGGCCGCCACCGCCTGCTGCAGCTGCCGGAACGGGATCACCGCGCCCAGGGTCACCACGCTGTCCGGGGCCGGCGCCGGGGCTGCGGCGACGCCCGGAATACTGGGCGCATCCTTGGGCGGGGGCTGCAGGCCCGGCGTGGTGGCGCAGGCGGTCAGGGTCGCCAGCGCCAGGCCGGCGGCGACAAGGCGCGCGAGTCGGGTCAGCGGGATGTGCAGGGTCACGGGGGGTGCTCCGCGGATGAGAGGGGCGGCTCCTATCTACTCCGAACGTGTGACGCTGCAAGGCGCGCCGGTGACCGCCGCCCCCCGGAGCGCGCGCCGGTTCGAAACAGGATTTACGGGTCATTTACCTGAATTGCTCATATTAGGCGCGAAGTTGCCCTCCCCTCGGCTCAGTCATTCGAAGGGTTCGAGGGTGAGGCCGGTCTGTCGCCGGGTTTTGGCGTTCATGATGGATCCGCCGCGAGGGGATCGCCTGCGTCCGGGAGAGACTGCGTGGCTGCTCAGCACCTGAAGATTTCCGTCAAGATGATGCTGGCCTTCGGGCTGGTGATCGCCACCGTCGCCGCGGCCTCCGTGGCGGCCTGGTCGGGCATGGCGACGGTCAAGTCGGCGGCGGCGCAGAGCGAGGCCATCTATGTCCGGCGCGAGGGGCTGACCAAGGCCTTCGCCCAGCTGGTGGACGAGCAATGCGCCGTCCGCGGCTATGTGGCGACCCTGGACGCCAGCTTCCCCGATCGGATCAAGGGCTATGACAAGGCCTTCGAGGACGCCTTCGCCGCCTATCGCAGCCATGTGGACTCCCCCGAGGAGCAGGCCCTGGCCGACCAGTTCCGCGCGGCCGCCGACGGGTTCCGTGCCGGCGCAGGCAAGCAGGTCTCCGACGCCGGATCGCCCGACACGGTCGCCGCGGCCCGGGCCGAGCTGTTGACCATCGGCCGCCTGACCGACACCCGCAAGGCGCTGAAGGCGATCAACGACCTCCAGCAGACCCAGATCACCGCCCAGGCCGCCGCGGAGGCCCGGGGCTTCGGCTTCGCCACCCTGCTGCTGATCCTGGGCGGCGCGGCGGCCATGGGCGTGGCGGTGCTGATGGCGTGGCTGGCCAATCAGCTGATCACCCGGCCGGTGATCGGCATGAACGCTGTCATGCGCCGGCTGGCGGCGGGTGAGAACACCGTGGAGGTCCGCGGCGCCGACCGGGGCGACGAGATCGGCGACATGGCCCGCGCCGTGGCCGTGTTCCGCGACGCCGCCCTGGCCAAGGAGCGGCTGGAGCGCGAAACCGAGTCCCTCAAGTCCGCCGGCGAGGCTGAGCGGCGCCGCACCGAGGCCGAGCGGGAGCGCATGGCCGAAGAGCTGGGCAAGGTGGTGGCCGCCCTCGGCGCCGGGCTGGACCAGATGGCCCGGGGCGACCTGCGCCAGCGGCTCGAGACGGCCTTCCCCGGCGCCTACGAGAAGCTGCGGGCCGACTTCAATTCGGCCATGGAGCAGCTGGAGCAGACCATGCAGGTGGTGGTCGCGAAGGCCGACGACATCCGCGCCGGCGCGGAAGACATCAACCAGGCGTCCGACAACCTGGCCCGCCGGACCGAGCAGCAGGCCGCCTCCCTGGAGGAGACCGCCGCCGCCGTCGACCAGATCACCTCCACCGTCGCCACCGCCGCCGACCACGCCCGCAACGCCCATCGCCTGGTCAGCGACGCGGAGAAGGACGCCGAGCAGTCCCACGCGGTGGTGGGCGAGGCGGTGGACGCCATGCGCCGGATCGAGGAGTCCTCCCGCGAGATCGGCAAGATCGTCGACATCATCGAGCAGATCTCCTTCCAGACCAATCTCCTGGCCCTGAACGCCGGGGTCGAGGCCGCCCGCGCCGGCGAAAGCGGTCGGGGCTTCGCCGTGGTCGCCCAGGAAGTCCGGGCGCTGGCCCAGCGCTCCGCCGAAGCGGCCAAGGAGATCACCCTGCTGATCAACGACTCCACGCGCCATGTGACCTCCGGCGCGGGCCTGGTGGGCCGGACCGGCGACGCCCTGTCCCGGATCGTCAGCCATGTGAAGGAGATCAACACCCTGGTGGCGCAGATCGCAGCGTCGTCGTCGGAGCAGTCCGGCGGCCTGCAGCAGGTCAACATCGCCGTGAACCAGGTCGACCAGATCACCCAGCAGAACGCCGCCATGGTGGAGGAGACCAACGCCGCCAGCCATGCGCTGAAGCTCGGGGTCGACGAACTGCACAGCCTGGTGGCCCGCTTCCAGGTCCGCCAGACCGACTCCGCCGCGCCCGGCCGCAGGCCGGCGCCCGCCCTGCGCCGGGCCGCGGCCGGGGGCGGCTGGACCGAGTTCTGACCGGAGCGATCCTCACTCGGGGTGATGAAACCGGACCCTGATGTCATCTTCGACATCCCGGCGCCACATCCATGTTGCAATGCAGCACGGACGTGAGATACCGGCGCGGCGTGACGCCCGCCGCGCCAGGATCGAGGACGCCCCATGCCCCGCCCAAAGCCCCGACCCAAGGCCGACGCCGCCCGGACCCCGGGGTTCGAAAGCGTCGTGCTGGTGCTGCAGGGGGGCGGCGCCCTGGGCGCCTACCAGGCCGGGGTCTATGAGGCGCTCCACGGCGCCGGGATCGCCCCGGACTGGGTGTCGGGCATCTCCATCGGGGCGATCAATTCGGCGATCATCGCCGGCAATGCGCCGGAGGATCGCGTCGCCCGCCTGCGCAGCTTCTGGGAGCGGGTCAGCGGTTGCCACGAGAGCGCGTGGGCCGGCTGGCTCGGCGCCCTGCCCGGCGGCGACATGGCCCGCAGCTTCATCAATCAGTTCGCCGCCGGCGAGGTGATGCTTCGCGGCGCGCCGGGCTTCTTCGCGCCGCGCACGCCGCCGCCGGTGCTGCGTCCGCCTGGGACCCTGGGCGCCACCAGCTGGTACGACACCGCCGAGCTGCGCCGGACCCTGGAGCAGCTGGTGGATTTCGACCGGATCAACCACAAGTCCATGCGCTTCAGCGTCGGGGCGGTGAACGTGCGGACCGGCAATTTCACCTATTTCGACAATCACAGCACCCGGATCGGGCCGGAGCACGTGATGGCCAGCGGCGCCCTGCCGCCGGCCTTCGAGGCGGTGGAGATCGAGGGCGAGCGCTACTGGGACGGCGGACTTGTCTCCAACACGCCCCTCGACTGGGTGCTGGACGCCCGCACCGAGCGCGACACCCTGGTGTTCCAGGTGGACCTGTGGAGCGCCCGGGGCGAGGCGCCCCGGGACCTGTCCGAGGTCGCCGTGCGGATGAAGGAGATCCAGTTCTCCAGCCGGACCCGGGCGGCGACGGACGCGTTCCGCCGGAGCCAGGTGCTGCGCGCCGCCTTCAACGCCCTGCTGGCGAAGATGCCGCCAGAACTGGCGGACACGGCGGAGGCGCGGCTGCTGGCCCGGGCCTCGGACCCGGCGGTCTACAACCTCGTGCAGCTGATCTACCAGTCCGCCACCTATGAGGGCCAGTCCAAGGACTACGAGTTCTCCCGCACCACCATGGAGGAGCACTGGGCCGCCGGTCGCCGGGACGCAGAGCGGACCCTGTCCCATCCCGAGGTGCTGGTCCCGTCGGACCAGCCCTTCGCCGTGCAGACCTTCGACTTCACCAGCGCGGCCGGACACGGCCGCTCCCCCGAGCCCGCCCCGTTCCCGAAAACCTGAAAGGATCCTCCATGAGTCTGCAGGACAAGGTCGCCATCATCACCGGAGCCGCCAGCGGCATCGGCAAGGACATCGCCCGCGCCTTCCTCGAGCAGGGGGCGAAGGTGGCCATCGCCGATCTCAACATCGACGCGGCCAACGCCACTGCCGCGGCCTTTGATCCCACCGGCGCGCGGGCCATGGGGGTGGCCATGAACGTGACGGACGAGGCCCAGGTGGAGGCCGGGGTCGAGGCCGTGGTTGCGAAATTCGGCGGCGTGGACATCCTGATCTCCAACGCCGGAGTGCAGATCGTCGATCCGATCGAGAGCTTCAAGTTCGCCGACTGGAAGACCCTGCTGGCCATCCACCTGGACGGCGCCTTCCTGACCACCCGGGCCTGCCTCAAGCACATGTACGCCCAGGGCCGGGGCGGCAGCGTGATCTACATGGGCTCGGTCCACTCCAAGGAGGCCTCGGTGCTGAAGGCGCCCTATGTCACCGCCAAGCACGGGCT
>CAINOV010000031.1 GCA_903851655.1 uncultured Caulobacterales bacterium | reverse complement strand
CTGAAATTCGAGCCCGACATGCAAATGTTGCATGTTACGCCAGCGCAACATTTTTAACGCAGAGTTAAAATGAGCCTCATCTTGGTGTTTGTCCGCGCAAGGTAAGGAACTTACTGCCCCGCAACGGGTTATTTTTTGAACTCACGGGCTGTAATGCGTCCAGCAAGCAGGGTCTTCTCTCGATCTTGTCCGGATTTCCGTTACGTAAGGGAGATTTGTTGCTCTGAATGCCGACAATTTTTGTACCGTCACAGAGAAATTATGGTCGCTGATTGTCGACGAGAGCGTTTTTAGATTTGCGCGAACGGCCGAACGCCCCCATCGTCCAAACACGATCCGCAGAGCCCGTTGACCATGCCTCGCACGCTCGACCTCGACCCCGGCGCCGCAGCACCGATGCGGTTCACGTCCTTCGCGGACTTTGACGACACCCTGTCCGCCCGGCTGGTCCCGCATGTCCGGCGGACGGACGCGCCGGAGACGTTCCGCGCCGAAGTCACCCACGCCCAGCTGGGCGAGGTCTCCACAGGCACGGTCCGCGCGTCGTCCTATTCCATCGAGATCACGCCTGAGAGCCTCTCCCGGGCGGAGGCGCCGGAATATGTGGGGCTGGTGCTCTGCCAGAGCGGCGCCTACCAGTTTTCCGGCGCCCGGCGCACGGGCCTGCTGGCGCCGGGGGACATGGCCGTCACCGATCCGCGGTCGCCCAGCGTTACCACCTGCAAGGGTCCCGCCTTCACCGCGGTGATGACGATCCCGGTCGCCACCTGGTGCGCCGTCGCGCCGCCGCCGCCGATCGACATCTTCGCCGTGCTGCGGGGCGAGACCCTGCCGGCGCGCCTGGCCCGGCTGATGGCGCTGGAGCTGATCGGCCGCGGGATCGGCGCGCCGGCGGTCCAGACCGACCTTGTCATCCGTCAGATCGTGGAGCTGCTCGACCTCGCCCTGGCCGACGGACGGGACGCGCTTCCCGACACCCTCAACCGCGTGATGCGCCTGCGGGCGATCAAGGCGCACATCCTGGCGCGGATGGACGATCCGGAGCTGGGCCTGCAGTCGGTGGCCGACCACTTCAACATCTCGCCCCGCTATGTCAGCGACCTGTTCCAGGGCGACGGCCAGACGATGATGGACTATCTCTGGGACATCCGGCTCAACCGCGCAGCCGACCTCCTGCGCCGGCACGGCCGGACGATCCAGATCAAGGACGTGGTCCATCGCACGGGGTTCAAGAGCCCGTCCCATTTCTCGTCCCGGTTCGCTGACCGGTACGGCGTCACGCCCAACGCCTTCCGCAAGGATCTGCGGACCCTGCCCTGACGCTTGCGGCGCCCGCCCCCGCACGGCGGAGGCGACGGGAATGGCGACAGGGTATTTGCCTAAATCCGCCGGCCGATCCAACATGGCGCCGGGTCGCGGCCGTGCGGGCCCGCCGTCACGCCGGACAGGACTGGAGCTTTGCGCATGAGCCGATCTGGAGGCCGGTTTTGGGCCGGCGCGGCCGTCGCCGCCGGGCTGTGCGCGGCGGGGCCGGGCGCTGCGACCGCGGCGGGCGCCGCGCCGGCGGGCTTCGGCCTCAAGGACGCCATCGCCTATCCCTTCGTCGACGGCCTCGTCAGCGCGTCCCGGTCGGACCGGATCGCCTGGGTGCGGATCGTCAAGGGCGTGCGCAACGTCTGGGTCGCCGACGGCCCCGCCTGGCGGCCGCGCCAGGTCACCGCCTTCGACCGGGACGACGGACAGGAGCTGACCCAGCTGACCTTCTCGCCGGACGGTTCGGTGCTGGTCTTCGTCCGGGGCGGCGATCACGACGGCAACTGGCCGGCCAAGGGCGACCTGGCTCCCAACCCGACCTCGAGCCCGGTGGAGCCCAAGGTCACCCTGTGGCGGGCCGACCCGACCGGGGCCAAGCCCGCCGCGGTGATCACCGAGGGCGACGCGCCGGCGGTCTCGGCGCGGAACGCCCTCGCCTATATCCTTCACGGACAGGTCTGGACCGTCGGGCTCGACGGCAAGGCGCCGAAGCGGCTGCTGTTCGACCGGGGCGTCGATTCCAGCCTCGCCTGGTCGCCGGACGGCGCGGCCCTGGCCTTCGTCTCGGCCCGGGGCGACCATGGATTCATCGGCGTCTACACCGCCCAGGACCAGCCCCTGGTCTGGATGGCCCCCTCCACCGGCACGGACGGGGCCCCGGAATGGTCCCCGGACGGACGCAGGCTCGCCTTCGTGCGGCTGCCCGGGGAGGGCGGGCCGCCGCCGTCGATCCTGCAGCCGCCGCCGACCCCCTGGGCGATCTGGAGCGCGGACGCCGCCACCGGCGCCGGCCACCGCGTCTGGCGCAGCGGCGCCGCCCCGCGGGACAGCCTGCCGGACTTTTCCGGCGCGCCGACGCCCCACTGGGCGGGGAACGACCGGCTGACCTTCGTGTCCGAGGCGGACAACTGGCCGCACCTCTATGTGGTGTCAGAGGCCGGGGGCGAGGCCCGCCGCCTGACCCCCGGCGCCTACATGGTCGAGGCCGCGACCTGGAGCCGGGACGGCCGCACCATCGTCTACGCCGCCAATACCGGCGACCGGCCGGACGACGAGGACCGCCGCCACCTGTTCAAGGTCTCGGTGGACGGGGGCGCGCCGGTTCCCCTGACCCGGGGAGAGGGTCTGGAATGGGGGCCCGTGGCCCTGTCGGACCGGGTCGCCTTCGTCTCCGCCGGCGTCCGCGACCCCACCGCCGTCGAGGTCGCCGACCTGGCCACCGGGGAACGCCGCGTCCTCGCCGGACAGGCGCCGGAGCCCTCCCTGCCCGTCGCCGCCTTCGTCACGCCGCGCTATGTCAGCTGGACCGCGCCGGACGGCCTGGTGATCCATGGGCAGCTGTTCCAGAGCCCGGACGCCGGGGGCCGGCAGCCAGCGGTGATCTTCGTCCATGGGGGACCGCCGCGGCAGATGCTGCTGGGCTGGTCCTACATGGACTATTACACCCACGCCTACGCCCTCAATCAGTATCTGGCCGCCCACGGCTTCACGGTGCTGGCGGTGAACTATCGCCTGGGCATCGGCTATGGCTATGACTTCCAGCACCCGGACAAGGGCGGGTGGGCCGGGTCGTCGGAGTATCAGGACGTGCTGGCCGCGGGCCGGTACCTGCAGTCCCTGCCCGGCGTCGACGGCCAGCGGATCGGCATCTGGGGCGGCTCCTACGGGGGACTGCTGACGGCGCTGGCCCTGGCGCGGAACTCCGATGTGTTCAAGGCTGGCGTCGACCTGCACGGGGTGCACGACTGGTCCCGGGAGATCGGCTTCGACGAGAGCGGCCCGCCGCCGATCCGGGCGGAAAAGGGCGATCTGGACGCGGCCCTGCCCGTGGCGTTCAAGGCCTCGCCCGTCGCCGACGTGCGGTCCTGGACCTCGCCGGTGCTGCTGATCCAGGGGGATGACGACCGCAATGTCCATTTCCACCAGACGGTGGACCTGGCGCGGCGCCTCGCGGACAAGGGCGTGGCGGTGGAGGAACTGGTGATCCCCGACGACATCCACGGCTTCCTGACCTATGCGCACTGGCTGCAGGCGGACACGGCCACGGTGGCGTTCCTGACCCGGACCCTGGGCGCCAGATAGATTGTCCTTGGATCAAGACGGCCCATCCCACGCCGGCTCAAGGGTTGAGAGGGGAACGCGCTAGCCGTTGGCGAGATAGATGAAACGCGCGACGAACAGCCCCGCCAGCACCATCAGCGGCAGATCCGACGCCCTCGCCCTGCCCCGCAACAGCTTCAGCACAGCGTGGCTGGTGAGGCCGAAGGCCAGGCCATTGGCGATGGAATAGCTGAGGGGAATGATGATCACCGTCAGGAAGGCCGGGATCGCCACGGCGGGATCGGCCCAGTCCACCTCCGCCAGGGCGCCGATCATCAGCGCCCCCACCAGGATCAGGGCCGGCGCCGTGGCCGCGGTCGGAATGGCCTGGACATAGGGCGAGACGAACAGCGACCCCAGGAACAGCAGTCCGACCACCACCGCGGTCAGGCCGGTGCGGCCGCCCTCGGCCACGCCGGACGCGCTCTCCACATAGGCGGTCACCGTGCTGGTCCCGGCGAGGGCGCCGAACAGGGTGGCGAAGCTGTCCGCCAGCAGGATGCGGTTCATCCGGGGGATCGACCCGTCGGCGCCCACCAGTCCGGCCTTCTTCGTCACCGCCACCAGCGTGCCCACATTGTCGAACAGGTCGACGAACAGGAAGACGAAGATGATCTCGACGATCGCCACGCCCATCCCGCCCTTGAGGGTCAGGGCGCCGGGAATGTTCAGCCGGAAGGCCGTGGCCGACAGGGCCTCGAGGGAATAGCCCCCGGGATGGACGCGGGCGAGGCCCAGCCCCCACCCCGCCGCCGCCGTCAGCAGGATGCCGATCAGCATCGCCCCCCGCACCTTCCACGCCTGCAGCACCGCGATCAGCAGGAGCCCGGCCAGGGACAGGGCCGCCGTGGGCTTGGTGAGGTCGCCGATGGCTACCGAGGTAGCGGGGCTCGAGACGATGACGCCGGCGTCCTTCAGCCCGATGAAGGCGATGAACAGGCCCACCCCGCCGGCCACAGCGGCGAACAGGGACTGGGGAATGGCGTTGACGATCATCTGCCGGACCCCGACCAGGGTCAGGACCAGGAAGGCGACGCCGGACAGGAACACGCACCCCAGCGCCGTCTCCCACGGCACGCCCATGCCCTTGACCACGGTGTAGGTGAAATAGGCGTTCAGCCCCATGCCCGGCGCCAGCGCCAGGGGATAGTTGGACATCAACCCCATCAGGATGCTGCCGAACCCGGCGGCGAGGCAGGTGGCCACGGCCACCCCCGCCACCGGCAGGCCCGCCTCCCCCAGCATCGCCGGATTGACCACGATGATGTAGGCCATGGTCAGGAAGGTGGTCACGCCCGCCAGCACCTCGGTCCGGAAGCTGGTCCCGTGGCGCTTCAGGCCGAACAGGCGTTCAAGGGCGGATGCGAACATTCGAAAGGGACCTTCGGCAGGGGCGCGGACATTGCGTGGCCAGCCTCCGGTCCGGCGCGGCCCGTTGGCAAGCGGAGTCTGACTCACGCCTCGAAGGCGGGTCGAACACGGGCGGCCTCAGAACTCCACGTCCAGCTCCTCGACCTCGTCCGGCTCCAGCCGGGCGGCGGCGGTCCATTCCCGCATCACGTCCAGCGCCAGGATGCGGTCGCGATAGGCCGCCGAGACGGGATCCAGGGGCACGTCATAGGTGTCCAGCCGGGTGCAGACCGGGGCGTACATGGCGTCGGCCATGGTCGGGCCGCCGAACAGGAAGGGGCCGCCGGACCGCGCCAGGCAATCACGCCAGATGGCGGTGACCCGGTCGATATCCGCCTGGGCGCCGGCCCATACCTTGAACCCCGGGTGCCGCGCCTTGAGGTTCATGGGCAGGGCCGAGCGCAGATTGGCGAACCCCGAATGCATCTCCCCGCAGATGGAGCGGCACAGGGACCGGCCCTCCCGGTCCGCGGGGAGGAGGCCGGCTTCGGGATGTTCCTCGTCCAGAAAATGCGCGATGGCCAGGGTGTCCCAGATCCGCAGCCCGTCGATATCCAGCCGGGGAATGAGAAAGCTCGGCGCCAGCAGCAGCAGCTCGGCCCGGGCCGCGGCGTCGTCCACCGGCACCGCCACCGTCTCGAAGGCGATCCCGGCGAACTTGCACAGAAGCCAGCCGCGCAGGGACCAGGACGAGTAGTTGCGGCTGCTGATGCTGAGTGTGGCCTTGGGCATCTGCGGGACGGGTCCGATCAGGCTGACAACCTCCTCTCTACGACCTCGCTGGCGCAGGTTGCGGACTTGCCCGCAGGGCGGCGGCGGCGGGGCGAGAAATGGCGCAAATTTAGTCAATCCGGCGGATCCGGCGCCCCACAGGGACACAGTCCCGGTCGCCGGCGGACCCCGCTTCGCCTGACACGGGATCAACAGGGACGCCACCCATGCGAGTCCCGTACTGTCGAGATCGGCCGCACGCGGCCGGCAGGACCCGCCAGCCCATGAAATACAGAGCCTATCAGGCCCAGTCGGACATGATGGCGCCCCTGCGGGCGATGGCGACGCTGGCCAACGCCGCCCTGGGCCACAGCCCGCCCTGGATGCGGACCCTGCCCTCCGTGGCCCGCCTGTCCGCCGGCTGGACCCTGCTCGGCCGGGCGGGCCTGACGCACCATCGCCCCGACTACGGCTTTCGCAGCGTCCGGGTGGGCGGCTCCGAGGTCGCCGTCACCGAGGAGACCGTGGTCTCCACCCCCTTCGGCGACCTGATCCGGTTCCGCAAGGACGCGGACCTGGACCAGCCGCGGGTGCTGGTGGTGGCGCCCCTGTCCGGCCACTTCGCCACCCTGCTGCGGGGCACGGTGGAGGTGCTGCTGCCGGACAACGACGTCTACATCACCGACTGGCGCAACGCCCGGGACGCCCCCGTGGCGGCGGGGCGGTTCGGCTTCGACGAATATGTGGACCACGTCATCGCGTTCATGGCGGCGATCGGGCCGGGGGCGCACCTCCTGTCCGTCTGCCAACCCTGCGCCCACGCCTTGGCCGCCGTGGCGATCATGGCCGAGGACGACCATCCCGCGACGCCGCGCACCCTGACCCTGATGGCGGGGCCGGTGGACACCCGGATCAACCCCACCTCAGTCAATGAGCTGGCCACCCGCCATCCGATCGAGTGGTTCGAGGAGGAGCTGATCTGCACCGTGCCGGCGGGCTACGCCGGGGCCGGGCGCCGCGTCTATCCGGGCTTCGTGCAGCTGACCGCCTTCATGATGATGAACCTGAACCGGCACGTGGACGCCCATGTGGACATGTTCACCCACCTGGCCGTGGGCCGGCATGCGGAGGCCCAGACCAGCCAGACCTTCTATGACGAGTATTTCGCCGTGCTGGACCTGACGGCGGAGTTCTATCTGGAGACCGTCAGCCGGGTGTTTCAACAGCACCTGCTGCCCAAAGGCGAGCTCGTCTGGCATGGCCGCAAGGTCGATCCCGCCGCCATCCGCAGGACCGCCCTGTTCACCGTGGAGGGGGAGCGGGACGACATCTGCTCCGTCGGCCAGACCGTGGCGGCCCACGACCTGTGCCGCTCGATCTACGCCAACCGCAAGCACCATCACCTTCAGGCCGGGGTCGGCCACTACGGGGTGTTCAGCGGGCGGAAATGGGCGACGCAGATCTATCCGCTGGTCCGCAACATGATCCTCGCCGCATCCTGAGCCCCGCCCTCCATCGCGATCGTGTGTCAGGTTCTGATTTTGATCCCCCTTTGATCCCTTTTTCGACACACCCCAATCAGGTGAGTCAAAAAATCAACGCCGGCCCGTGATCTGGCCGACGCCGTCCGCAGCCGGGCGTCGCGCCCGTCGGACCGCCCGTTCCATTCGACGCCTTTTTAGTCTATTTCACTTCAGCAATACTGAGTCCGGAAATGTCTCGACTTCGGACGACTTGTCGCGTGGGCGCGGGTTCAGGCGCTGATTTAGGTGCGACGCCGTGCGAAACTGTTGTCAAATCTTGCAACCCGGTCAGGCGTTATCACCTAATTTACACAAAGGGCCGAAAATCGCAGGGAATTGGATAGACCCTGTGACCCGCCGTGACGATTAGCTTCGATCCATCCCTGCTGTTAAGCTGGTACAACGCCAAGTCCGGCGCGTCATCCGGCGCGTCCGGCGCGCTGACCAATCCCAACGCAGCCACCGCGCCGAAGCCCCCCTGGGTCGGGGCCAGCGCCGCGTCGAGCGCCAGCACGTCCGGCAGTTCGTCATCCCTGAGCTTCCAGGCCCAGGAGCACGCCAACACCCTGGCCAGCGGACTGCTGAACGGCCAGCCCCTGATCCTG
>CAINOV010000030.1 GCA_903851655.1 uncultured Caulobacterales bacterium | reverse complement strand
GGGAATGACGACTGATTTTGATATCTAAATCCTCGTCATTCCCGGGCGAAGACCCGGGAACCTTGATCCGGATTTAGCGCGCTATCCTGACGGAGGTTCCCGCCTCAGGGGCGGGAATGACGACTGATTTTGATATCTAAATCCATGTCATTCCCGGGCGAAGATCCGGGAACCTTGATCAGCCCCGCCGCCCCCCGATTGCCGCAACGGCGGGGATCGGTCATGGTCCGGCGGTCAGTAAACTGCTTCAAGGACGCATCCATGCTCCGCCGCCTTGCGACCCCGGTCGTCTCCGCCGTCGCCCTGTTGTTCACCGCCGTCCTCCCCGCCGCAGCCGACGCCCCCGTCGCCAATCCCGTCGCCATCAAGACCCCCGCCGGCGTGCTGAACGGGACCGCCGACGCCAACGGCATCGTCAGCTTCAAGGGCGTGCCCTTCGCCCAGCCGCCGGTGGGCCCGCTCCGCTGGAAGCCGGCGGTTTCCGTCAAGCCCTCCGCCACGCCCATCGACGCGACGAAGTTTGGCCCGGCCTGCCTGCAGCGCACCAAGCTGACCCCGCAGGAGCTGGCGGCCTCCGGCGCGCCCCCCGCGGCGGTGTCCGAGGACTGCCTGACCCTGAACATCTGGGCGCCGGCCAAGGCGACCAAGCCCCTGCCGGTGCTGGTCTGGCTGCACGGCGGCGGCCACACCGCCGGCGCCAGCTCCCTGGTGTTCTATGACGGGACCAGCTTCGCCCGGGACGGGGTGATCCTGGTCAGCGCCAACTACCGCCTGGGCCTGCTGGGCTATTTCGCCCATCCGAGCCTGACGCAGGAGGCCAAGGGCGCGCCGCTGGCCTCCTACGGCACCACCGACCAGCTGGAGGCCCTGCGCTGGGTCCAGCGCAATATCGCAGCCTTCGGCGGCGATCCGACCAATGTCACCGTGTTCGGCGAAAGCGCCGGCGCGCAGAGCACGCTCACCCTGCTGGCCACCCCCGCCGCCCAGGGCCTGTTCGCCAAGGCCATCGTCGAGTCCGGCTATATCTGGGGCCATTTCCCGACCCTGGCGGAGGCCGAGAAGACCGGGGCGGAGGTCGCCAGGACCCTGGGCCTGACCGGCGCCAGCGCCACGCCGGAGCAACTTCGCGGCCTGTCGGGCGAGGCCCTGATCGCCGCCCAGGAAAAGCTGCCGCCGGGGCCCATTGTCGACGGCCGACTGCTGCCCGAGGCGCCGGTCACGGCCTTTGGCAGCCGTCAGTTCCTGCATGTGCCGCTGATGATCGGGACCAACTCCAACGAAGGCTCGCTGATCGCCGCCCGGGACCCGGCCTCGGTCCTGGCCGAGGGCTCGAAGGAGATCACCGCAGCCGGCAGGGCCTATTACAAGGGCGAGGCCAAGGATGACGCGGCGCTCGCCCGCAAGCTGTGGCGGGACTGGACCTTCACCGTGCCGACCCGCTGGGTGGCGCGCCAGACCGGCCGGGAGCAGCCCACCTGGCTGTATCGCTTCGACTATGTGCCGGAGCGCTGGCGCGGGACCCACGACGGCGTCGATCACGGGCTGGAGATCCCCTTCGTGTTCGACAGCTGGGCGAAGATCCCCCTCGCCGGCGCCCTCTTGACCGACGCCGACCGGGCCGAGACCGCCGTGGTCCACGGCTGTTGGGTGTCCTTCGCCAAGACCGGCGTCCCCGCCTGCCCGGGCGCGCCGGACTGGCCGCGCTACAACTTCGCCGATGATGCGGTGATGGCGTTCGGTCCGACCAATGCGATCAAGACCCATCTGGACACCACCATCCTCGACACGGTGGAGCAGGCGCGGATCGCCAAGGGCGTGCTGAAGCCGTGATCACCTCCGGCGTCTGGCTGCCGGCGGCCCTGTCCGCCGGCGGGTTCCAGGCCTGGCGGACGGCGATCCAGCAGAAGCTGCGCGGCGAGCTGACGGTCAGCGGCGCCGGGCTGGTGCGCTATGTCTATGGCGCCCCGGTGGGCCTCGCGCTGGCGGCGGGCTGGCTTGCGGTTCACGGGACGGCGGTTCCGGCCCTGTCCCCGGCCTTCCTGCTGTTCGCGGCGGCGGGGGGACTGGCGCAAGTGCTGGGCACCAACCTGCTGATCATGGCCTTCGGCTATCGCAACTTCGTGGTGGGCACCGCCTTCTCCAAGACCGAGGCGGTGCAGGCGGCGGTGTTTGCCTGGATCGCCCTGGGGGAGCGGCTGTCGCCCCTGGGCTGGGCGGCGGTGGCGTTCAGCGTGGCCGGCGTTCTGGCCCTGGCGCTGGGCGGGCGGCGGATGACGGCGGGCGAGGTGCTGGGCGCGCTCGGCCAGCCGGCGGCGCTGTGCGGCATGGGGGCCGGCGCCCTGTTCGCCCTCACCGGGGTGCTGGTGAAGAGCGCCACCGTCCGCCTGCAGATGTCCGACCCCGTGGCCGCGGCCCTGGTCACGCTAGCGGTGGTGATGGTCCTGCAGTCGCTGATGCACGGCGGCTATGTGCTGGCGCGGGAGCCCCGGACGCTCCGGGACATCGTGCGCACCTGGCGGACCTCCAGCCGGGTGGGGCTGCTGGCGGCGCTGGGCTCCGCCTGCTGGTTCACCGGGTTCGCCACGGCCCCGGTGGCGCTGGTGCGGGTGGTGGGCCAGGTGGAGGTGGCGTTCACCCTGGGCTTCGCGCGCTTCTACCTGAAAGAGAGAACCCGACCGCACGAGGCGGCTGGCTTGTGTCTGGTGGTGGTGGGCGTAGTGCTGGCCCTGGCGGGGGGCCGGTCCTGACGGGGGTCCCCGGCTCAAGGCCGGAATGACAGCTAGTATGATATTTTAAACAGCCGTCATTCCCGGGCGAAGACCCGGGAACCTTGGTCAGGATAAAGCGCCCCCTCCGGACGGAGGTTCCCGCCTCAAGGGCGGGAATGACGGCTGTTTTTATGGATTTATTGCCGTTGTCATTATGGGGCTTGACCCGAGAACCTCGTTCAGGATGTGGCGCCCCTCCGGACGGAGGTTCCCGCCTCAAGGG
>CAINOV010000029.1 GCA_903851655.1 uncultured Caulobacterales bacterium | reverse complement strand
CTGGGCGGATACAAGGGCATGCCGGCGGGGGGGCAGTGCTTCTCCTGCACGGCGGACGACGACAAGGCGCTGGTGCGCTTCATGGCCGACCAGCCGGTCAACTGAGCGGACCTGCGGCGCAAGAGGGGAGGGGCGACATGGCGAAGCGATCGGGATCGACGCGACGGGGCCTGCTGGCCGGATCGGCGGCGGTGGTCGTCGGCGGCGGCGCCGCGGGGGCGGTGGGCTACCGCCTGTGGCGAGATCGGGAGCCAGCGGGACCGCCGGACACTGACGGCGCCGGCCATATCGTCTGGCGCAACTGGTCCGGCATCCAGTCGTCCTACCCCGTCAGCCGCGCCGCGCCGGCCAGTGAGGACGAACTCGCGTCGCTCCTCAAGACCGCGCCGGGCCCGATCCGTCCCGTAGGGGCGGGGCACAGCTTCCAGCCCCTGGTGCCCACCAGCGGGACCCTGTTGACCCTGGACCGGATGAGCGGCGTGCTGGCCCATGACCCGGTCGCCCTGACGGCCCAGGTCCGCGCCGGCACCCGGCTGGGCGATCTGGGCCCGGCCCTGGCCGCCATCGGCCAGGAGATGCCGAACTTGCCCGACATCAACAAGCAGTCCCTGGGCGGCGCCCTCGGCACCGGCACGCATGGCACCGGCCACGGGCTGAAGGCGATCCACGGGGAGGTCCAGTCCTTCCGCCTGGCGACCCTGGGCGGTGACATCCTCGACTGCAGCGCCGACCATCATCCGGAGATCTTCAACGCCGCCCGGGTCAATCTCGGGGCGTTCGGCGTGGTCACGGAGGTGACCCTGCGCAACGCTCCGCTGACCACCCTGTACAAGCGGGTCGAGCTGCGCGACTGGCAGGACGCCTGCGACGACTGGGAGCATCTGAAGCGGTCGCACCGCAATGTGGAGTTCTACGTCATTCCCTTCACCGGCAAGGCGGCGGTCATTACCTGCGACCCCACCAGCCGCCCGCTGAAGCCCCGGGGTCCCGACACCGACACCCAGACGGTGATGCAGCTCAAGACCCTGCGCGACGTGTTCGGCCCCCTGCCGGGCGCCCGTCGCTGGGTGGCGGAGAAGCTGCTTGGCGGATTGCCGCCGGAGGAGATGGTGGACCAGGGCTGGAAGCTGCTGTCCAACGAGCGCCCGGTCCGCTTCAACGAGATGGAGTTCCACCTGCCCGTCGAGGCGCAGATCCCGGCCCTGAAGGAGGTTGTCGCCACCATCGAGGCCCGGCGCAACGACGTCTTCTTCCCCATCGAGGTGCGGACCATCGCCGCCGACGACGCCTGGCTGTCGCCCTTCTATCAGCGGGAGTCGGGCTCGGTGGCCGTCCATGCCTACTACAAGGACGACTACCAGTTCCTGTTCGAGCTGATCGAGCCGATCTTCCGGCGCCATGGCGGCCGTCCGCACTGGGGCAAGCTGAACTCCCTCAAGGCGGCGGACTTCAAGGCCCTCTACCCCCGCTGGAAGGAGGCGATGGACGTCCGCGCCGCCCTGGACCCCGGCGGGCGGTTCCTCAACCCCTATCTGAGATCGGCCCTGATCGATGTCTGACCCGAAGCCGCCCTCCCGCCGCGGGGCGATCCGCGGCCTCGGTCTCGCCGGCCTGGGGCTGGCCGGTCTCGCCGGCGTCGGCGTGCTCGCCGGCCGGCAGGCGGACCGGGGGTCCGGCGGGCATGACGCCTATTTCCAGCGGGTGGCCCGGGCCCTGCGCGACGCCGGGATCGCCCAGCCGACCCTGGTCATCGACCGGTCGCGCTTGCTTGCCAACATCGCCGCGGTGAAGGCCAACCTGGCCGGCTCCGGGCTCGGCGTGCGGGTGGTGGTCAAGTCCCTGCCGGCCATCGACCTGATCGAGACCGTGGCCAGCGGGCTGGGGACCCGGCGCTTCATGGTCTTCAACGGCCCCATGCTGCACGAGATGCATGCCCGCCGCCCGGACGGCGACCTGCTGATGGGCAAGCCCCTGCCGATCCTGCAGACCGCGGAATTCTATGACCGGGAGGGGCCTGTCGCCGGCCCCCAATGGCTGGTGGACACGCCGGAGCGCCTGACGCAGATCGCCGCCGTGGCGCGGGCGAAGGGCGTGAAGGCCCGGGTCAGCTTCGAGGTGGATGTGGGCCTGCACCGGGGCGGCTTTCCCGACGCCGCAAGCCTCGCCCAGGCTGTGGATCTGGCGCGGGGGGATCCGAACCTCGAGATCGCGGGACTGATGGGCTACGACCCTCACGTGCCCAAGACCCTGAATCCGGAGCAGGCCTTCGCCTCGGTGCTGAAGATCTACCGCGCCGCGCGGGGGGTGCTGGCCGATCGGCTTGGCGGCGACCCCGCCCGCTTCACCCTCAATACGGCGGGCAGCCCCACCTATCTGCTGCACGCCAGGGACACGGTGGCCAACGAGGTCTCCATCGGCTCGGCCTTCGTCAAGCCGGCGGATTTCGACCTCAAGACCCTGACCCGCCACCAGCCGGCGGCCTATATCGCGACCCCGGTGATCAAGGCGCTGGATCACATGTCGATCCCCAGCCTCGAGGGGTTGTCCGGGGTGACGCGGTTCTTCGATCCGAACACCGAGCGGGCCTTCTTCGTCTACGGCGGTCACTGGAACGCCCGGCCGGTCTCTCCCCCCGGCCTGCAGTACAACGATCTGTTCGGCCGGTCCTCGAACCAGGAGCTGCTGACCGGGTCGCGGCGGGTCCGGCTGTCGGTGGACGACACGGTGTTCCTGCGGCCGAACCAGAGCGAGGCGGTGTTCTTCCAGTTCGGCGATCTGGCCGTCTATGACGACGGGCGCATCATCGGGCATTGGCCGACCTTTCCGGTTTCGGCATAGTCCCGGAGGTCTAGGTCTCCGCCGGAGTGTGTCCATGGTTCTTCGCCGCCTGTCCGTCGCCGCCGGTTTCGCGCTCGCGCTCGGCCTGTCCGGCGCCGCCCTCGCCGCCGACCGGCTGGAGCCCGGCTATCTGGCCAAGGGGGCGGGGCCCGACACCAGCCGCGTCGTCCAGGGCCCGCCCGGCGAGGACAGCGCCGCCCAGCGATGGGACTGGGATGTGTTCCTGGCCACGCGCAAGCTGCAGAACCAGATCCGCTGGGACCAGGCGCGGAACGACGTGGACACCTCCATGGCCGCCCTGCTCAAGGATTTCAGCTGCGCCGTCGGCGCGCGGCTGGACGAGACCAGCGCGCCCATGACCCTGCAGTTGCTGACCCGGGCGCGGTCGGATGCGGCCATCGGCTCCAGCCGGGCCAAGGCGGAGTACAAGCGCGAGCGGCCCTTTGTCGGCAATTTCCAGCCGATCTGCGTGGACCGGGATGCGGAGCTGGCGTCCAGTCCCTCGTTTCCCTCCGGCCACGCCACCCTGGGGTGGGCGCTGGGCCTGATCCTGGCTGAGCTGGCGCCGGACCGGGCGACGGAGATCCTGGCCCGCGCCCGCGCCTATGGCGAAAGCCGGGTGGTGTGCGGCGTGCACTTCGTGTCCGACATCGAAGCCGGGCGGCTGGCGGGCGCCAGCGTCGTCGCTGCGGAGCACGGACAGACGGCGTTTCTGGACGATGTGGCCAAGGCCCGGGAGGAGCTGAAGGCCCTGCGGGCCAATCCGGCGTCGGAGCCCTATCCCGGCCAGTGCGCCGCCGAGGCGGAGCTTACGAAGCGGCCGTGGTGAGGTCCTCGCGCCGGATCGCATAGAGAACATGGCGCCGCAGCCTGTGGCCGACCTCCAGGGCGGGGTGGTCGAAGTCCCGCTCCGGCGCATGTCTCATCCCGATCCGGTGCATCACCGCCCGCGACGGCGCGTTGTCCACGGCGGTGAAGCTGACCACCTCCTCCAGTCCCAAGTGGTCGAAGGCCAGAGCCAGGCAGGCCCGTGCGGCTTCACTGGCATAGCCGCGGCCCCAGGCGCGGCGGGCCAGCCGCCAGCCGATCTCCACCCCGGGGGCCAGGGGGTTCGGCGCTCGGACCGGCGCCAGTCCCACATAGCCGATGAACGGCGAACCGCCCTTCACCTCGACGGCGTAGAGCCCGTAGCCCAACACCTCAAAGCCCTTTTCCACCCGCGCGATCGTGCCGTCCGAACCCGCGCGGTCGACGGTGGACGGGAAGTAGCGCATCACCTCGGGATCGGAATTCAGCTCGGCAAACGGTGCGCGATCGCTGTCACCCCAGCGCCGCAGGATCAGGCGCGGCGTCTCCAGCGGGGCATGGACGACGCCGCTCACCGGTCGAAGCGCTTCGCCGGTCCCAGCGCGTCGTACAGGTCTGTGCGCCGGTCCCGGAAGAAGCCCCAGGCCGCGCGGTGGGTGTGGAGGAAGTCGAGATCGTAGGTGGCGGTCAGCACGCCCTCGTCCGTCCGCTCGAAGGCGGCGACCAGGTCTCCCCGGTGGTCGGCCAGGAAGGACGAGCCGTAGAAGGTCTGGCCCGGTCCGTTCAGTCCGACATCGGCGCCCTCGCGCCCGATCCGGTTGGCGGCGGCCACGGGGATGACATTGGCCACCGCATGGCCTTGCATCACCCGCCGCCAGGGGTCGCGGGTGTCCAGGCTGCCATCGTGCGGCTCCGACCCGATGGCGGTGGGATAGAGCAGCGCTTCGGCCCCCATCAGGGCCATGGCCCGGGCGCATTCTGGGTACCACTGGTCCCAGCAGATGCCGACGCCGATCCGGGCGAACTTCGTGTCCCACACCCGGAAGCCGGTGTCGCCGGGACGGAAATAGTATTTCTCCTGATAGCCCGGGCCGTCGGGAATGTGGCTCTTGCGATAGACCCCCAGGGGGGCGCCGTCGGCGTCGATCATCACCAGGCTGTTGAAATAGTGCGGCCCGTCCCGCTCGAAGATGGAGACCGGGATCGCCACGCCCAGCTCCGCCGCCAGGGCGGACATGGCGGCGACGCAGGGATGCTCCCGCCACGGCTGGGCGGCGGCGAACCAGCGCTCCTCCTGGGTGACGCAGAAATACGGTCCCTGGAACAGCTCCGACGGCAGGATCACCTGGGCGCCCTGCGCCGCCGCGGCCCGGACCAGATCCGCCGTGCGCGCGATATTGTCGGCCAGGTTGGCCCCGTACGAGGTCTGCAGCACGCCCAGGGTCAGGGTGCGCGGCGCGGTCCGGCGGATCGGCGGGCTCATGGGGCGGGCTCCTGCTGGCTGATGCAATGGAAGGATCCGCCGCCGGTCAGCAGCGCCCGGCTGGGCAGGCCGATCACCTTGCGCTCGGGAAACAGGTCCGCTAGCGCCTCGAGGGCCATGGCGCCCGCGTCTCCGTCCCCGTAGGTGGGCATGATCACCGCGCTGTTGGCGATCAGGAAGTTCATGTGCGAGGCGGGAGCCACCTTGCCGTCCTCGTCCTCGATCCGGCCGGGGGAAGGAATGCGCGCCACCTGCAGCGCCACGCCGCGGCTGTCCCGCATCCCGGCCAGCGCCCGGGCGGTCTCGGCATAGACCTCGGCGTTGGGGTCATCCTTGCCCAGGGCCACCGGGCAGGCCACCACGCCCGGGGCGACGAACCGGGCGAGGTTGTCCACGTGCCCGTCCGTATGGTCATTGGCCAGGCCGTCGCCCAGCCACAGGACCTTGCGCGCGCCGAGCGCGGCCGCCAGGGCGTGGTCCGCGGCGGCTTCGCTCCAGCCCGGGTTGCGGTTGGGATTGAGCAGGCACTGCCGGGTGGTCAGGACCGTGCCGAACCCGTCGTGGTCCAGCGCCCCGCCCTCGAGCACGAAGTCATGCTCCACCCGGCGCACGCCGGAGGCCGAGGCGATCTGCTCGGCCACGGTGTCATCGTCGTCGAGGACGTACTTTCCGCCCCAGCCATTGAAGCGGAAGCTGGCGCCCACCAGGGCGTCCCCGGCCAGGGTGAAGATCGGGCCCGTATCGCGCAGCCACACGTCGCCGAACTGGCCGCGCACGATTTCGACGCCGGGGACGCCGTCCAGTCGGCGCCGCGCAGTCTGCTGGGCCGCCTCGCCGCACACCATCAGCCGCACGCGCTCCTCCCCCGGTCCGGCCAGGGCGAGGACGAGGTCGATCACCTCCTGCTGGGCGGCCTCCAGATCCTCCTGCCAGAGATTTGCGTGGCTGGGGAAGCCGATCCACAGGGCGGTGTGCGTCGACCATTCGGACGGGACGGTCAGGGGCATGGGCGGCGACTCCGGACGGGGCGGGCGCGCGCAATTAGGGGCGGGCGCGCGGTGCGTCAACCCCCATTCCGCCCGCGGCGGATCGCGTCACAGGCTCAGCCGCCCCAGATCGATTTCAGGATCCCGTCCCGGCCGCAACCGATCCGGTAGGCGTTGTAGCGGATCGGGTTCTTCACCGTGAACTGCTGGTGATAGTCCTCCGCCGGCCAGAAGGTCTGCGCCGGCAGGATCCGCGTGACGATGTGGCCCTTGAGCTTGCCCGTATTGATGGCGGCGAGGGACGCCTCGGCGGCCTTCCGCTGCTCGGGCGAGGCGACGAAGATGGCGCTGTGATAGGAGGGTCCCCGGTCGCAGGCCTGTCCGCCGTCGTCGGTGGGGTCGATCAGTCGCCAGTACCGGTCGGTCAGCTGGCGATAGGTGATCTTGGACGGGTCATAGGTGACCTGGACCGACTCGTAGTGACCGGTCGTCTCCGTGGTCACGTCCTCGTAGGTCGGGTGGGGCACGTGCCCGCCCGTATAGCCGGACACGGCCTTGACCACGCCGGGAATGGTCTCGAGGCCATGCTCCATGGTCCAGAAGCAGCCTCCGGCGAAGACCGCAGTCTCCAGCTTCGGTTGCGCAAAGGCGGGAAGGGCGAAGACGGCGGTCAGGGCGACGGCGGCCAGGAGGGAGCGGTGCTGTTTCATGTGAACAGGTTCGTTGGAACGGGTCCCCGCGGATACATCCGCCCATATCACGAATCCGTGATCGGACCCCGGCTGCGATCCCGGGCCACAAAAAAGCCCGGCGTCAGGGACGCCGGGCTTTCCTGTCTCGGGGGTCGGCCGGGGGTGTGGAACCGCCCGGCCGCCTTTGGTCTTACTTGAAGTTGACGTCGATCGTGGAGCGACGGTTCAGAGGCTCCTTGACGCCGTTCGGGGTCGGAACGGCGAGATCGGTCTTGCCCTTCCAGTCCACCGCCAGCTTTTCCTTGGCGACGCCGAGGCCGACCAGGGCGTCAGCGACGACCTTGGCGCGGCGTTCCGACAGACGCAGGTTGTACTTCACCGAGCCGGACGCGTCCGTGTGACCGACGACCACCAGCTGGGTGGCGCCGCCCTGCAGGGCGTAGTTGGCGGCGGCCTGCACGACAGCCTGCGCATCCGTCGTCAGAACCGACTGATCGAAGGGGAAGTACACCACGAACTGCTTGGCTTCAGCCGGCGGAGGCGGCGGCGGAGGCGGCGGCGGCGGCGGCGGCGGGGGCGGAGGAGGCGGCGGCGGAGGCGGCGGGGGCGGCGGGGGAGGCGGCGGCGGCGGCGGCGGG
>CAINOV010000028.1 GCA_903851655.1 uncultured Caulobacterales bacterium | reverse complement strand
GCGCCGAAGCCCCCCTGGGTCGGGGCCAGCGCCGCGTCGAGCGCCAGCACGTCCGGCAGTTCGTCATCCCTGAGCTTCCAGGCCCAGGAGCACGCCAACACCCTGGCCAGCGGACTGCTGAACGGCCAGCCCCTGATCCTGCCCAAGTCGACCGGCCTGTCCGGCGGCGCCACGCCGGCCAACGTCGCGACCAACAAGGACTACAGCAACCTCTTCGCCCTCTATCAGGGCCTGTCGTCGCTGCAGCAGCTGGCCAGCGCCGCCAGTTCCAGCACCACGTCCAACGCCCAGCTCGCCGCCCTGCAGAAGGCGTTCGTCAACGGTGTCGGGCAGGTCCAGGCCTTCCTCGGGACCAATCCGTTTTCGGAGTTCTCGCTGGCGGACGGCACGGCTGCCGCGAAGGCGGTTACCACCGGGGCCAACGTGCCCACCGAAACCGACACCTACCAGACCCAGGCGATCTACACCGGCGACCTGAACACTCCGGTCCCGTCCCTGTCGGGCGCGGTGGCCTTCAGCGCCAGCGTGAAGCTCGCCAACGGCGCCACCAAGACCGTGAACTTCAACCTGGCCGACCTGGGCGCGACGCCGCGGACCCTGCCCAATGTCGTGACCTACATCAACGACCAGCTGAAGGCCGCCGGGCTGACCACCCGCGTGGCCGACGTCCGGATTCCCGGCCAGCCGCAGACGGTCACCTCCAACGGCAGCACCTATACCCTGCCGGCGCCGGCCGACAGCTTCGCCCTGAAGATCAACGGCTCGGCGCTGGAGCAGCTGACCTTCTCCGGCGCCTCGCCGCAGCCGGCGGTCTATGTGTCGCAGACCTCCGGATCCACGACCTCCACCACCAGCGTGGTCAACGGCAAGGTGGTGACGACGCCGGGGGTGAACAGCCAGGTGATCACCGCCCTGGCCGCCAATCCGTCGGCGCCCACGACCGGGAACCAGATCTACAGCAACAATCTCGGGGCCAACACGACCGGCGCCGCCTATCAGGCCACGGGCCCGGACGGCTCCCTCTATGTGGTCAGCAACGCCACCGCCACCGGCGCCAATGGCGAGATCCTGGCCGGACCGCAGAACGTGGTGCTGACCAAGTACGACTCCGCCGGCAACACGGTCTATTCCCAGGTTCTGGGCACCGCCGGCAGCGCCACGGGCTATTCCATCGCCGTCTCGCCGGACGGATCCAAGGTCGCCGTGGCCGGGAGCATCACCGGATCCCTCAACGCCAGCGACGGGACCATCACCCAGGGCCAGGCCGACAGCTTCGTCTCCGTCTACAACGCCGCCACGGGGGAGAACAGCTGGACCACCCGGGCCGGGACCTCCGGCGGGGCGGACAATCCCACCGGCGTGGCCTTCGCCGCCAACGGCTCGGTCTACATCTCGGGCCAGACCAGCGCCGCCCTGCCGGGCCAGGCGCTGCACGGGGCGCAGGACGGCTTCGTGCAGGCCTTCAGCGCCACCGGGGTCGCCGGCAAGGCCATCGAGTTCGGGACCGGCACGCTCAACAACACCGCCGGCGTCGCGGTCAGCGGCAACACCGTGGTGGTGGCCGGATCGGACGGCGGCCAGGCCGTCCTGCGGTCCTTCGCCCTCAGCGGGACCGACACCCTCACCGCCAGCGCCACCCGCGTCCTGGGCAGCGGCTCGGTCGCCGGCGTCAGCGTCGCCGCGGACGGGTCGGTGATCGTGGCCGGCTCCACCACCACCGGCGCCCTCGACGCCGGCGCCGTCACCCAGGCCTATTCCAGCGGCAAGGAGGCCTTCGTCGCTGATCTGTCCGCCACGGGACAGGCGTCGTCCTCCGACAAGATCGCCTATTACAGCGCTGGCGGGGCGACCACGGCGTCGGCCGTGACCACGGCGGGCGGTCTGGTCTACATCGCCGGCCAGGTGGCGGGCCCGGTGACCGCGGCCAGCAACGGCCTGCCGTCCCACGCCGGCTTCGTCACCGCCATCGACCCGACCACGGGCCAGGCGGTCTGGACCAACAGCCTGGTCGGCAGCGACGGCCAGGACCTGCCCAACAGCATCGCCGTCGACACCACCGGGGCCTCATCCCTCAACGCCCTGGGGCTTCCGTCCCAGACCATCAACTATGCGCAGCCGACGACGCTGATCGACACCTCCAGCGTGCAGGCGGGGGACAAGTTCTCGGTGACCCTGCCGTCCGGCCTGTCCCAGACGGTGACCATCGCGGCCACGGACACCCTGCAGACCCTGGCCACCAAGATCGAGCAGGCCTCGCAGAACAACCTGACGGCGTCGGTCACCATCGGGACCAATGGCGATCGCCAGCTGACCATCAAGCCGGTGAACAGCCGCACCAATGTGACCCTGAACGCCGGACCGCCCGGCGCCGACGCCCTGGGACCGCTGGGCCTGTCCCCGGGGGTCCTGGCCCAGTCGGAAACCACCTACAAGACGATTTCCAAGACCTCCAACGTGAAGACCAGTCCCTACGCCCTGGGGCTGTCGGCCAATCTGAACCTCGACACCCCCGCCGGCGTGGCCCAGGCGCAGAAGGAGATCGCCGCCGCCCAGAACGTGCTGCAGGCGATCTATACCGACATGACCACCGCGCCCGCCCCGTCGCGACCCACGGGAAGCAACGGGACCGTCCCGGCCTACATCACCAACCAGATCGCCGACTACCAGAACGCCCTCGCCCGCCTGCAGGGGGCGAACGGGTCCAGCGGCTCCTCGCCGACCACGGTCCTGTCCCTGTTCAGCTAGGGGGACGCGCCGGCCCCTGCGGCGCGGCGCCCGCCTCGGCGGCGCCCAGACGGTCCTGCAGCGGCGTGTGCGGCAGCTCCGCCAGAACCAGATAACCCCGGCCCGCCGCGTCCAGCGCATCGAACCGGCGCCCGACAGCGGCGAGGAATTCCGCCAGGGTGATCCGGCCGTTGAACTCCGTGTCCGCCGACGCCACCGGCTCGGCCTCTCCCGTCAGGTTGAACCAGGCCGCGCCCTGCGGACGATCGGACGCGGCGCTGGCGGGCCGGGACGCGCTGCTGTCGCCCTCGCCCCGCGACCCGCCGCCGCCGTGTTCGCCGCCGCCGCCGCCGTGACCGCCGCCACGGCCGCCGCCGCGCCCGCCGCGACCGCCGCCCTCGGCGCTCTTGCCCGCCGGGCGCTTGCCGTCGTCCCCGGCGCTGGGCTGGAAGCCCTGGATGATTTCCGGCGCGATCTGGTGTTCGTAGAGGCTGACCTCGAAGCCGTCGACAATCCCGTCATGGTCAGCGTCCAGCACCCGGAAGAAGACTGCTGCATCGGCGAGGACCTCGGCCCGGGTCAGGCGACCGTCCTGGGCGGTGTTCGCCGCCGCAAACCACGCGGCGACCGGATAGGGCTCCCCGCGATGGGCGCGGAACGGCTGGCCCGCGGGGCTGATGAACAGGCTGGCGAAGCCCCCCGGCCCGCCCCTGTGGCCCTCGTGGCGAAGCCCCTCCCCGTCCGCCATCGGTCTCTCATGCGCGCGGCGCTCGGGGTTCTGCGCGTCCGTGGCGCAGGCGGCGAGGAGGCCGGCGACGGCGACGCATCCCAGGACGGAACGGACGCAGGCGGATCGACGGTTTGCGTGCGGCATGCGGCCTCGACGGGGGGCTCGGTCATTGAAGACGGGCGGAAACGCTATACCGATCCCGTCCGCCGAAGATGTCAGGCCTGTCGCACGGGGCGCGGCGGGCCGGCCTATTCGGTCAGCAGGGGATAGGTCCAGCTGGCGATGGCGATCAGCACCGCCAGGGTGACGCCCAGGACCAGGAGGTCGAGACCCAGGCCGAACACGCTGCGCCCTCCGGTCAGCATCAGGGCGCGCAGGCCGTCGACCACGTAGCTCAGCGGATTGATCCGCGCGATCACCCGCAGCCAGGGGGGCATCAGCGCCAGGGGATAGATGGCGTTGCTGGCGAAGAAGATCGGCATGGTCAGGAACTGCCCGACCCCCATGAACCGCTCCCGGGTCTTCACGAGGCAGGCGATGATCAGGGAGAAGGTGGAGAACAGGGCCGAGGCCAGGATGATGAACACCGCCACCAGGGCCACAGACCCCGGCGACAGGTCGAGCCGGACGCCCATCAGCCCGGCGCAGGCATAGATGACCACCGCCTGGCACAGGCCGCGGACGCTGGACGCCAGGGCCTTGCCGCTGACCAGGGCGCTGCGGGGCGCGGGGCTGACCATGTAGCGGTGGAGCACGCCCAGGTCCCGCTCCCAGATCGCCGACAGGCCATAGAAGATCGACACGAACAGCACGCTCTGGGCCAGGACGCCGGGCGCCAGGAAGTCGATATAGGAGCCCTGGTCCGGCCTCAGCCCGCCCACATGGGACATGACCTGACCGAACAGCAGCAGCCACAGGATCGGCTGGACTGCGCGACTGAACAGGTCGGTGGGGTCGTGGCGCAGCTTCGCCACCTCCGCCAGGGTGACGCCGGACATCTGGGTCAGATAGTCGGTGATCGGGGCGATCGGCGAACGGTTGGGGGCGGGGGCGGCGCTCATGCGGCGGCGGCCTTGGGCGGCGCCGCGGCGGCGGTGAAGCGGGTGAAGACGTCATCCAGCGTGGCGTCCTCGCCGACCCGGGCCCGAAGCTCGGCGGGGGTTCCCAGCACCGCCACCTTGCCGCCGAAGATCAGGGCCAGCCGGTCGCAGACCGCGTCCGCCTCGGCCATGTCGTGGGTGGAAAAGACCACGGTGGCGCCGATCTTGTCCTTCAGCACGCGGACATAGTCCCAGACCGTGCGGCGACCGCCCGGGTCCAGCCCCACCGTGGGCTCGTCCATGAACAGCACGGCCGGGCGGTGCAGGGTGCTCTGGGCGATCTCCAGCCGGCGGGCCATGCCCCCGGAATAGGTCTGGACCCGCCGGTCCTTGGCCTCGGTCAGGCCCATCAGGGCGAGACCGTCGGCCACCTTCTGCGCCCGCTCCGCCCGCGGGATCAGATAGAGGCGCGACGACAGCAGCATGTTCTCGTAGCCGGTCAGCTCCCCGTCCGCCGACAGCACCTGGGGCACATAGCCGATCCGCCGGCGCACCGCCTGCGGGTCCCGGGCCACGTCGGCGCCGGCGACGATGGCCTGCCCCGAGGTGGGCGGCAGCAGGGTGGTGAACATCTTCATCAGGGTG
The DNA here is from genome assembly GCA_903851655.1 of uncultured Caulobacterales bacterium. GTDB lineage: Bacteria > Pseudomonadota > Alphaproteobacteria > Caulobacterales > Caulobacteraceae > CAIMFV01. The sequence continues at coordinate 976 of CAINOV010000028.1, read as the reverse complement.
CTCTTGCCCGCGCCGTTCGGGCCGATCAGGGCGAACACCTCCCCCGGGCGGATGGCCAGGGACAGATGGTCCACGGCCAGCACCGCCCCGAACCGCCGGGTGAGCGCCTTGGCCTCGACCATGGGCGGGTCGCCCGCCTCCGGCAATGTCAGCTCGGCCATGCACCCTCGTCTCTGCGGGACACGGGGTCCGCTCCGTCGCGCCGCTGGACACGACATGTCCGGAGACCAGCACACGGACGCGGACCCGGCGCCGAGCCCCGGATTCTACCCAGACCGCGTCCCGCCGGTCGGTCGATGGCGGCCCCCGCTGTCATGTGGGAGTGAGAGCCCCCATGTTGAGGTCATCCAGGCCCCGGCGCCGGCTCGCACAAGGCTCACGACCCATGACCGACCTCGCAGACCGCGCCGCGGGCGCACTCATGGGCGCCTTCATCGGCGACGCCCTGGGCCTCGGCTGTCACTGGTACTATGACATCGCCGAGCTCCGCAGGACCTTCGGCCCCTGGATCACCGACTACACCACCCCCCGACCGGGCCGCTATCATGCGGGGATGCGCGCCGGGCAGATCTCCCAGGCGGGGATCATCACCCGGATGCTGCTGGAGTCCGTGGTCGCCCGCCGGGGCTATGACGAGGCGGACTTCACCCGACGCCTGGACGAGGACCTGTTCCCCCGGATCGACGGAACGCCCAACAACGGTCCCGGCGGCTACACCAGCCAGTCGATCCGCGAGGCCTACGCGCTTCGGGTCGGACAGAAGGCCCCCTGGTCGCAGACCGGCGGCCCCGCCGACACCACCGAGGCCGCCGAGCGCGCGCTGGTGCTGGCGGTCCTCTACGCCGGCGCCCCCCGGCGAATGGCGGAGTCGGTGTGGTCCAACACCCTCCTCACCCAGACCGACGAGACCGTGGTCGCCATGACCGTCGCCTACAGCGCGGTCCTGTCCCAGCTGGTGGCCGGGGCGCGCATGGAT
>CAINOV010000027.1 GCA_903851655.1 uncultured Caulobacterales bacterium | reverse complement strand
CCGGCCACGCCGGACCCCTATCTGGCGGTGATCATGATCACCGGCCATTCCGAGCGCAGCCGGGTGATGGAGGCCCGCGACGCCGGCGTCACCGAATTCGTGGTCAAGCCCCTCACCGCCCGGGCCCTGCTGGCGCGGATCGAGGCGGTGGTGTTCCGGCCCCGGGCCTTCATCCGCGCGGGCGCGTATTTCGGTCCCGATCGTCGCCGGCACAATCCCGCCGACTACAGCGGCCCCCGGCGCCGCGCGACGGATGTCCGGTCTCCGGCGTCGGGCGCCGACCGGGACGTGTTCATGATCTAGGCCGCCGTGGCCGGCGCCGGCAGCCGGCGGGGCGGGGCGACGGGGGCGGAGATGGGCAGGGGGCAGCTCAATGCCAGGCCCGCCTCGAAGTCCGCCACGATGTCGCACAGCTCGTCGGCGGTGATGCGCACCACGAGGGCGTTGGCGGTGCGATAGTTCCAGAAGCTGACCACGTGGTGCAGCACGCTCAGCATCTCTCCCAGTTCGGTGAACAGCTGCGGCGCCTCGATCAGGAAGTCGCGGAATTCCAGGGGCTTGCTGCGGTCGGTCAGTCCGCTGAAGGCCCGGTCGTAGATGTTCAGGATCTCCAGCGACATCTGCAGGCTGCGATGGGCCGCCTCGGCGATCCGCCGGCGGGAGACGTTCAGGGCGTCGAGGACGACGGGATCGCAATAGCCATAGGGCTTCAGGGTCCGGATCTCGCTGATCACGTCGGGCAGACGCTCGCGCATCTCGCCGCAGACCCATTTGTAGTAGAGCATGCCCCGCCAGGCGAACACGCCGTCGGCGAACTGCCGCGGCGCCATCTGCAGGGCCACGCGCAGGGGCTCCATCTCGTCCAGCAGGTCGTTGGCCATCAGCTTCTGGGCCAGGTCCGCCGGCGCGACCTCGCCCGCCGTCGCCGGTCGGCGCGGGGCCGCGCCCAGGCTGCGGTGGCTCAGGGCCTGGACCTCTCCGCGCACGAACTCCAGCATGCGGGCGGCGTCGGCGCTGGAGATCTCGAAATAGCAGGCCGCCGGCTCCACCCCGTCCCGGCGCAGGTGCTCGCGCACCAGGAACGGGTCGAAGGAGGGCAGGGCGTCGAGGATGGCCAGGGTCCGCCGGTCCCGGGCGCCGGCCAGGCTCTGGTCGTTCATGACCATGTCGATGGCCGCCTGCTCGCCCTTCTGGCCCAGGAACAGATACTGTCCGCCGGAGCGCAGGTCGTTGCGGTCGATGGGGATGATCAGCTTGGTGGCCACGGCGCGGGGATCGTCGAACATTTCGATCTCGTTGGCGCGCAGGCGGTGCTTGATGATGATCGACTGGTTAAGGATACGGGAGTGGAAAAGCGGCTGTTTCCGGTAGGATTCCGTGGCGCCATGCAATTGATTAATCTTAACGAGATCAAGTACACGCATGCTTGACCCGGTGTTATTTATCTTGTCCAGCTTGCGAATAGAGCGGTCGATCACGGCAGATCCTTCCCTCGACAGGATGACAAATACGCACAGCCAGTAAATAGACTGTGACTCTTATTGCGATCCTTGACGCCGCCGCGGGCGTGCCCCCTCAGCTTTCCGTGATCGGCGCCGGGACGCGGACAGACGACGCACGGGCGGCTTTCGAACGGAACGGGAACATGTATGCTGCGCCGGCCGATGACCGAACCCGCCCCGCCGCTGCCGCCCCGCTTCCACGACTGGTTCGCCCGTCGGGGCTGGACCCCCCGTGGGCACCAGCTGGAGATGATCGCCGCCGCCGCCGCCGGGCGGGACGCCCTGCTGATCGCCCCCACGGGCGGGGGCAAGACCCTGGCCGGCTTCCTGCCCAGCCTGATCGATCTGGCGCAGCGGGGACCGCGCAATGACGTCAAGCGGCTGCACACCCTCTATATCTCGCCGCTGAAGGCCCTGGCGGTGGACGTGCACCGGAACCTGACCTCGCCGATCGAGGAGCTGGGCCTGCCGATCACCGCGGAGACCCGCTCCGGCGACACGGGGGAGGCCAAGAAGCGCCGGCAGCGGGTCACACCGCCGGACATCCTGATCACCACGCCGGAGCAGCTGGCCCTGTTCTGCGCCTGGGAGGGGGCGGCGGACTATTTCAGCGGCCTCGACACGGTGATCCTGGACGAGATCCACGTGCTGCACGGAACCAAGCGGGGGGACCTGCTCAGCCTCGGCCTCGCCCGGCTGCAGGTGTTGAGTCCGCGCCTGCGCCGGGTGGGCCTGTCCGCCACCGTGTCCGACGCCGAGGCCCTGGCCGCCTGGCTCAGCCCCCCCGGCCGGGGGCGGGATCCGGCGCAGATCGTCCGCGGCGCGCCGGGGGCCGCGCCGGTGGTGGACGTGCTGCTGTCCCAGAACCGGGTGCCCTGGTCCGGCTTCACCGCCCGCCACGCCATGGCCGAGGTCTATGACGCCATCCGCGGCGCCCGCACGACGCTCGTGTTCGTCAACACCCGCTTCCAGGCGGAGATCGCCTTCCAGACCCTTTGGGAGCTGAACGAGGACAACCTGCCCATCGCCCTGCATCACGGGAGCCTGGCTGCGGAGCAGCGGCGCAAGGTGGAGGCGGCCATGGCGAGGGACGCGCTGCGGGCGGTGGTCTGCACCTCGACCCTCGACCTGGGGATCGACTGGGGCAGCGTGGATCTGGTCATCCAGCTGGCGGCGCCCAAGGGCTCGGCCCGGCTGATCCAGCGCATCGGCCGGGCCAATCACCGGATGGACGAGGCCAGCCGCGCCCTGCTGGTCCCCGCCCACCGGTTCGAGGTGCTGGAGTGTCAGGCCGCCCGGGAGGCGGTGGCGGAAAACGACCTGGACGTGGACGCGCCCCGGCCGGGGTCCCTGGACATCCTGGCCCAGCACATCATGGGCTGCGCCTGCTCCGCCCCCTTCCGGGCCGATGACCTGTATGCGGAGGTCCTGGGCGCCGGGCCCTATGCGGACCTCCCCCGGGCCGACTTCGACCGGGTGCTCGATTTCGTGGCCACCGGCGGCTATGCGCTCGCCGCCTATGACCGCTTCCACCGGATCGTGCAGGACCGGGAGGAGTTCTGGCGGGCCCGGACAGCGGAGATTGTCCAGCGCCACCGGATGAATGTGGGCTCGATCATCGAGATTCCCATGCTCAGCGTGCGGGTGGGGTCGTCGAAGGGCGGCCGCTGGCTGGCGGGCCGCAAGGTGGGGGAGATGGAGGAGAGCTTCCTCGAAATGCTCACCCCCGGCGACACCTTCCTGTTCGCCGGCCAGGTCTGGACCTTCCACACCGTCGACGGGATGAACGCCATGGTCACCCCGGCGCCCCCGGGGGCGGAGGCGAAGACCCCCAGCTGGGGCGGGTCGAAGTTCGCGCTCTCCACCTATCTGGCGCGGCGGGTGCGGCGGATGATCGCCGACCGCAGCCGCTGGCCCGCCCTGCCCGACGATGTGCGGGAGTGGCTGGCCATCCAGGACCGGCGCAGCCACATCCCGGCGGAGGACGAGATGCTGGCGGAGACCTTCCAGCGGGGGGAGCGTCACTACCTTGTGGCCTATCCCTTCGACGGGCGGGTCTGCCACGCCACCCTGTGCCAGCTGCTGGCCCGGCGGCTGGAGCGGGCGGGGCGCCAGCCCCTGGGCTTCGTGGCCAACGACTATGCCCTGGCCGTGTGGGCGAAGCGGCCGCTGGATGATCTCGACCTCGACGCACTGTTCGAGCAGGACATGCTGGGGGACGACCTGGAGTCCTGGCTGGACGACAGCTTCATGATGAAGCGCACCTTCCGCCAGTGCGCCCTGCTGTCCGGCCTGATCGAGCGGCGCCATCCGGGCCAGGAGAAGTCCGGGCGGCAGGTGACCTTCTCCACCGACCTGATCTACGACACCCTCCGCCGCCACCAGCCGGACCACCTCTTGCTGGACTGCACCCGGCGGGAGGCCATGAGCGGGCTGATCGACGTCGGCCGCCTCGCCCGGCTGCTGGCCCGGGTGCAGGGGCGGATCGTGCAGCGGCGCCTGCCCCGGGTCTCGCCCTTCGCCGTGCCGGTGCTGCTGGAAATCGGCCGGGAGCCCGTGGCGGGGATGGCGCAGGAGGCGATTCTGGCGGACAACGCCCAGGACCTGATCAATGAGGCGATGGAGCTGGACGACCTGATGCAGGGGCTCACCCCATGACCGTTCCGGCTCAGGCCCAGACCCAAGCTTCGGCCCAAGCTTCGGCCCAAGCTCCTGCCATGGCCGTGTCTCCCTGCGGCGCCCTATGGGTGCGGCTGAACGGCCGCCCGGCCCAGCTGCGGGTGTCCGGCGCCCTGTGGCTGGAGGCGGAGCGCACCCTCGTCGCCGCCGACCTGCACCTGGAGAAGGGCTCGTCCTACGCCGCCCGGGGCCAGCTGCTGCCCCCCTATGACACCCCCGCCACCCTGTCCCGGCTGGAGGCGGAGGCCCGCGCCCTGTCGCCGGCCCGGATCGTGCTCCTGGGGGACAGCTTCCACGACGCCCGGGGGGCGGACCGGATGGCGTCCCGCGACCACGCCCGGATCGCCGCCCTGGCCGATGCGGCGGAACTGGTCTGGATCGTCGGCAATCACGATGCGGAGGGGCTGGACGACCTGCCCGGCCGCCGCGCCGACGCCCTGGAGGTGGAGGGGCTGGTCCTGCGCCATGAACCGCAGCCGGGCCTCGCGCCGGGGGAGGTGGCGGGTCACCTGCATCCCTGCGCCAAGGTGGCCGCAGCCCGACGGAGCGTGCGCCGCCGCTGCTTCGCCACCGACGGGTCGCGGCTGATCCTGCCGGCCTTCGGCGCCTATGCCGGGGGGCTGAACCTGCTGGACGGGGCCTATCAGGGCCTGTTCCGCCGCCCCCCCACCGCCGCCGCCCTGGGCGCCGACCGGGTGCACCCGCTGCCCTGGACCCGTTTGAGGCCGGACTGAGGGTTGCAAACGACAAAATGGGTCGTCTTTCCCGCCCTCGCGGCGGGAAGCTGCGTCCGGACGTGGCGCTAAATCCGGCGCAAGGTTCCCGGGTCTTCGCCCGGGAATGACGACTCATTTTGT
>CAINOV010000026.1 GCA_903851655.1 uncultured Caulobacterales bacterium | reverse complement strand
CGGCGTCCTGGGCGGCGTCGGCCAGCCAGTCCGCCAGCACCTGTCCGCGCACGGCGGAAAAGTCCGGGGGCGCCAGGGCCTTGCGCGCGGTGATCCTGACCAGGTGAAAGCCGAAGCCCGACTCCACCGGCCCGTCCCAGACGCCGGGCCGCAGCCGCGGCAGGGCGGCGGCGAAGTCCGATCCGAAGTCCTGGCGGATCTCCGCCTCGGTGGCGTCACGTTCCGCCGGATTGCCGGGAAAGCTGTCGCCCCGGGCCGTCGCCGGATCCCGCATCGCCGCCTGCGCCGCCGCCAGCGCCTTGTCGCGGCCGCGGTCGCTGGAAAAGTAGATCTGCGCGAAGCTGTAGCGGGACGGTCCGGCGTAGCGGTCCGCATGCCGGGCCAGATAGGCGCGCAGGGTCGCATCCGACGGCGGCGCGAGGCTGGCCGGGTTGTTGACCAGGAACTCGTACTTCTGCGCCAGCCGTCGGCGGATGACGCTGTCGTCCTTGTCCAGGCCTAGTCGCCGGGCCTCGCGCACCCGCATCTCCTCCACCGCCCAGGCGCGGGCGACGGTGGTCAGCTCGGTCTCCGTGGGCGGCCGGCCGAACTGGGCCCGCCAGATGCCGGCGAGGGCCTCCAGCCGGGGGCGGTCCACCTGGATGGCGGCGTCGTCCGTGGGCGCGCCGCTGGACGCGCGCCAGGCGTTTATGCCGAACAGCACCGCGCCGATCAGCAGGAAATGCACCACCGGATGACGCCAGAGGCCCCGCCACCGGTCCAGCGGAACGGGAGTCTCCGTCATTGACCGGGGACGTCGTACCAGATGGGCGAGGTATAGGCCCGCTGCTGCACCGCCGTGGGCAGGTCGGCGGGCACGGGCTTGCCGATCTGCTTGGCGTCATAGGTGGACCAGCGGGGGGTCGGGATCTCCAGCACCCGGACATAATAGGCCGCCGGCGCCTTGGGATCGAAGTCCGGATCACGCCATTTGCCCTTCAGCTCCACCGCACCGATGGTGTTGGAATAGGAGGCGGCCTTCACGTCCACCGTGCTGCCCACCGCAGGAACCTTGCCGGTCTTCGGATCGCGCTTGCGGTCGCCGGACCAGGCCACGTCAATGACCTGTTCGTCGTTCTTGCCGCCCTTCGACCAGACCTTGACGATCTGGACCCGGTCGAGATTGGCCCCGTCCGGGTCCTTCACCGCCCAGACGACGAACTGGGGCGACTTCGCCCCCGCCCGCCTCGGCAGGTCCGCGCCCATGGGCACGCCCAGCCGATAGCTGGCCTCGACCCAGTCGCCCTGTCCCGGGGTGACGCCGGCGAGGCTCCAGCCGCCGAAGAAGCGCACCTTCATCCGCGGTCCGGAGGTGGCGTAGGTCTCCCGCCGGGCGATGCCGTCCCAGATATCCTCGCGGGTGTTGCGCGCCGCCCAGACCGCCGTCAGGCCCATGGCCCCGAACCGCCGGGTGTCATTGGCTCCCTTGCAGAAGGCGCAGGACAGGCGAAGCTGCGGCAGGGCGTCCACCATGCCGTGAGCGCCGTGGTAACGGTCGGCCCGGGTGGGCGTCAGGGCCGCATGGCTGTCAGAGGCGCCGACCACGCCGAACTTGTAGGGGTCGAAACCCTGGCTCTCCTGCATGGTCAGGCCGGCGCGATAGGCGTCCCGGACATAGGACCCGTGGAACTTCGTCTCCTTGATGCCGGAGCCGACCCGTTCGTTCACCACCTCGAAATCGGCGAACTCGTCATTGGGGGACAGGACCGGATTGGTCTCGGACTGGCCCTTCAGCTGGGTGATCTCCACCACCGGCTCGTTGCGGCGGCGGCGGCTGGCGTAGTCGGCGGTGAGCGGCTTGCCGTCGCTGTCCACGCTGTCGAACATGGCGCCGTCGCTCATGTTGGAATTGTGCGGAATGGCCAGCACCTGGAAGCCCTCCTGCCGCTGGCGCTCCAACCAGCTCCACAGATCCTCGGGCCGGCTGCTGTCGATGGAGGTGAACGGCAGGGGCGCCACGCCGCCGCGGAAGATCACGTTGCGGTGCAGGTTCCTGGTCTCCGGCATGGACGACCACTCATAGGCGATGAAGGTGGTGAAGACCCCGGGATGGTAGTTGTGGTTGGCGGCCTCGATCTCCCGGGCCCAGGCGTCCTCCACCGCCTTGCGGGCGAGGGCCGGGTCGAACATGTCGCTGATCTTGCCCTCCTTGGCGGCGGCGATGATCGTCTTGAAGGCTCCGCCGGAGACCACCGGATCCGGGTCCCGCGCGGCCTTGGCCAGGGGCGTTTCATAGAGCGGATTGGACGGATCGCCCGAGGCCTTCATCACCCCCATGTTCTCGGAGTGGTCGGTCACGGCCAGGAAGTCCAGCGGCCGGTCGATGGTCGACACCCCGCCGTTCGGCCCCTTCAGCGGTCGGCCCTGGGCGAAGCCATAGGCGTCCTCCGGCGTGGCGGTGGTCTTGAACAGATAGGCGTCGAACGAGAACGCCGTGTGCAGGTGCAGGTCGCCGAAATAGACCCGCTCCTCCGCCCGCGCCCTGGGCGAGCCCACGACCGTGGGCGGTCCGCCGGACCTGTCGGCGTCGGCCGCCCCCGCCGGCGCCGCCGCGGCTCCCGCGAGAACCATCGCCGAGGCGACGGCGAGACTTGCGCTCCTGAAATTCATGGCGACCTCCCCTGCAGGTGTCCTGCGGTCTGTTTTCCAGATATTGGCGCGTAACGCGCCGATAAGTCAAAGCCTGCCCGGTCCGCGGCTGCGGACGCGAACCGGCAAGGGCGACGGCGCTAGGCGCGGATCCGGGCCAGGCGCTGATCGAGGATGGCGTCGGCCTGGGTCATGATGTTGCGCACCAGGTCGGCGCAGGTGGGAATGTCGTGGATCAGGGCCTGGCTCTGCCCCGTGGTCCAGATGCCGCCGTTCAGGTCCCCGTCCCGCAGGACGTTCTCCCGTCCCCGGACGCCGGCCATCAGCTCCTTCACATCGGCGAAGGTCTTGGTGGGGTCCTGCTGGATCTCGGCCACCTTTTCCGAGATGGCGTTGCGCGCCACCCGGGCCGTGTTCCGGAGGGAGCGGCCCACCAGCACCGTGTCGCGCTCGGTGAAGTCGACGATCTGCTGCTTCACCGCCGGGTGGATCCGGGCCTCGACGGTGGCGCAGAAGCGGGTGCCCATGTTCACGCCCTCCGCGCCCAGGGCCAGCGCCGCCACCAGGCTGCGGCCGTCGGCCATGCCCCCGGAGGCGATCACCGGCACGTCCACCGCATCCACCGTGGCCGGCAGCAGCACCACCAGGCCGATGTCGTCCTCCCCCGGATGGCCGGCGCATTCGAAGCCGTCGATGCTGATCACGTCCACCCCGTGGCGCACAGCCGAGACCGAGTGGCGGACGGAGGTGCACTTGTGGATCACCTTGACCCCCGCCTCCTTGAAGCGCGGCAGGTGGTCCACCGGCGCCCGGCCGGCGGTCTCGACGATCTTGATCCCCGAGGCGATGATCGCCTCACGGTAATCGTCATAGGGGATCGGATTGATCGACGGCAGCAGGGTCAGGTTCACGCCGAAGGGCTTGTCCGTCAACGCCTTGGTCTTCTCGATCTCGGCCAGCAGGGCCTCGCCGGACGGGAACATGTGGGCGGTGATGAAGCCCAGGGCCCCGGCATTGGCCACCGCGGCGACCAGGTCGCCGTAGCCGACGCCGGTCATGCCGCCCATGACGATCGGCGTCTCGACCCCGAACATCTCCGTGATGCGCGTCTTCATTCCCCATGGTCCTTTTTTGATGATTGCTGATCACCCAGAATAGGGACAGTCCAGCCAAGGTCCATGAAAACTCATCGCGGAGGGGACGATTCCGCCGGGCGCCGCAGCGTCATGCGGGGGATCGACGGCTTGTTCACAGCCTCCTCGCGCCCCGCCGGCCAAAGGATCCGCCGCCCGCGCCGCCCCGCCGAATGGTTAATAGCTTCCTAACGGATAAAGATAGGGTCCTAGGCTTGTGTGGCGGCGCCACAGCGGCGGAGAAAATCGCCGCCCGGGGGCGCCATTGTAGAACTCTGATGGCGCGGGACCTGTCGATAGCCTAGCCTGCCGTCAACAAGGGATGACGGGGGAGACGGGATGATGGGCGGACGACTTTCGGCGTGGCTGATCGGCGCGGCCAGCGCGCTGGCGCTCGGACACGGGGCCCTGGCGGCGGACGCGCCGGCCGAAGTGGTGAAGACCGCGTCCGGTCCGGTGCAGGCGGTCGTCCGCGGGACCTTCAGCTCCTATTTCGCCATCCCCTATGCGGCGCCGCCGGTGGGCGACCTGCGCTGGCGGCCGCCGCAACCGGCCCAGCCGTGGTCCGCCCCGTTGGCCAACACCAGGTCCGGCGCCGCTTGCGTGCAGACGGCGGGCTCCGTCTTCCGCTCCGGCGTCGAGAGCGAGGACTGCCTGGTGCTGGACGTGCACCGTCCCGTGGGCAAGGGCCCCTTCCCGGTGATGGTCTGGATCCACGGCGGCGCCTTCGTCACCGGCAGCGCCGCCAGCTATGCCGACCCGACGCCGCTGGTCAGCCAGGGCGTGATCGTGGTCGCCCTCAACTACCGGCTGGGCGCGCTGGGCTTCATGGCCCTGCCGGCCCTGCGCGACGCGGACGGCGCGTCCGGCGATTACGGGATCATGGACCAGCAGGCGGCGCTTCGCTGGGTGCGGGACAATATCGCGGCCTTTGGCGGCGACCCGAAGAACGTCACCCTGTTCGGAGAATCGGCCGGGGGCTTCAGCGTGATGAGCCACCTCGCCTCGCCGGGCTCGGCCGGACTGTTCCGGAAGGCCATCATCGAGAGCGGCGCCTATGGCGTCTCCGGCCAGCTGACCCAGGCCGAGCTCGAGGCCCGCAGCAGCGAGGCGGTGGACCGGGTCCTGGCCGAGGCCGGCGCCGACGCGCCGGCGGCCTGCGGGGCCGGGGTCAAGACCGCGGCCTGCCTGCGGGCCCTGCCGACGTCCCTGATCCAGGCCCGGCTGATGAAGGCCTTCAACACCGCGGTGCCGAACATCATCCCCTCCGTCGACGGCAAGGTCCTGCCGCGCTCCATCAAGGCGACCTTCGCCGCCGGGGCGAACAACAAGGTTCCGGTGATCAACGGATCGAACGAGGACGAGAACCTGCTGTTCCTGGCCCTCAACGAGCTCGGCCAGCGCCTGGCGGCCAAGCCGCCGGTGCTGGACGCGGGGAACCGGTCCTTCCTGCTGTCGCCGGAGGGATACGCCAAGGGGGCGGCGACCCTGTCGGCGGAGTCCGGCGTCCCGGCGGCGGAGCTGACCGGGCGCGACTACCCCCTGTCCGCCTATGGGTCCGACACCGCCCTGCAGCCCACCCTGGCGGCGGCGGCGGCGGGCACGGACAGCACCTTCGCCTGCAACGGACTGAACGTCTCCGCCCGGATCGCCGCCCAGGGGACGCCGGTCTGGTCCTATGAGTTCCGCGACCAGACCTCCCCGCCCCTCGTCGGCCG
>CAINOV010000025.1 GCA_903851655.1 uncultured Caulobacterales bacterium | reverse complement strand
TGTGGAGCTGGTGATCGACTCCAGCCTGACCGACATCGTGACCGAGCGCTTCGACGCCGGTGTCCGTCTGGGCGAGTCCATCGCCCGGGACATGGTGGCGGTCCGGATCGGGCCCGATCTCCGGATGGCCGTGGTGGGGGCTCCCGCCTACTTCGAGGGGCGGACGAGGCCGCGGACGCCAGCAGACCTCGCCGACCATCGCTGCATCAATATCCGGATGCCCACGGCCGGAGGGCTCTACGCCTGGGAGTTCGAGAAGGGCGCCCGCGAACTGCGGGTGCGGGTGGACGGCCAGCTGGTCTTCAACAGTTCGCGGATGGTGGTGCGCGCCGCGCTGGACGGCCTGGGGCTCGCCTGCGTGATGGAGGATCTGGTCGCCGACGAGATGGCCGACGGACGGCTGGTCCGCGTTCTCGCCGACTGGTGTCCCCCGTTCCCAGGCTATCACCTCTACTACCCCAGCCGCCGGCAGCCCTCGGCCGCATTCTCGCTGGTGGTCGAGGCCCTGCGCTATCGGCCGGCGCGTGGGGGGACAACCCACACGCCCTGAACCGGTGACGGCCGCGCGATGACGGCTCCTGATCCGAGTCCACCAACCAAGAGGGGGCCTTGAAGTCGACCGGATCGTTATATTATAACCATCATATAATCAGGAGCCGACCCGATGCCCCTCTGGAAAATCTATCATCCCCCCGGCGCCTACACCGCCGCCGACAAGCAGGGCCTCGCCCAGGCGATCACCAGCGTCTATGGCCGGGTGATGCCGAAATTCTATGTGGGCGTCGTGTTTCAGGAGGTATCGGCCGACAACTTCTACATCGGCGGAGAGTCCCATCCGGGCTTTGTCCGCATCTGGGTCGACCACATCGCCCGCACCTTCCAGTCCGACGAGATGAAGGTCGGATTCTTCACCCGGATGAACAAGCTGCTCGCCCCCTGGATCGCGGACCGCGGCTACGACTGGGAGATGCACGTGGACGAGACGCCCTTCGACCTGTGGACCATCCAGGGCTATTTCCCGCCGCGGGCAGGCACGGAAGACGAGACGCGGTGGATCGCGGAGAACCGCGCCTCCCCCCGCACCCGCCCCTGACCTGCGACCCGGGAGCCTCCCATGACATCCCCTGAAAAGGCGCCCGCCGTGGTCACGGGGCATCGCCGCCGGGAGGCGTAGGCCCTGTCCGGCCGCCTCCTTCGCGCCGGAGGGCCTAGAACTCCTCCCAGTCCTCGGCCGGCGCCGGACGCGCCGACGCCGCTGCGCCGGGGCCGCGACCTTGCGACATCGTCTTCAGCGCAGGCCGGGCGGCGGCGGGCCGGGCGGCGGCGGTCGGCCGTGGGGCCACCGTTCGCGCCTCGTCGCCGGTGTTGAACTGGACCACGAGGGTCGCCAGCGCCCGCGCCTCCTCCGCCAGACCCTGACAGGCCGCCGTGGTCTCCTCGACCATGGCCGCATTCTGTTGCGTCACCTGATCCATCTGGTTGACGGTGGTGTTGACCTCGTTCAGCCCGGTCGCCTGTTCCCGGGCGCTGGCGGCGATCTCGCTGATCACCGTATTGATGTCCTTCACATGCTTGCTGATGTCCTCCAGGGCCCGCCCCGCGTTGCTCACCAGGGTCACGCCGGAGGACACCTGCTGGCTGGACGCGGAGATGAGGGCCTTGATCTCCTTGGCGGCCTCGGCCGAGCGCTGGGCCAGGCCGCGAACCTCCTGGGCCACCACGGCGAAGCCGCGGCCGGCGTCCCCGGCGCGGGCCGCCTCGACGCCCGCATTGAGGGCGAGGAGGTTGGTCTGGAAGGCGATCTCGTCGATCACCCCGATGATCTGGCTGATGTCCCGGGACGAGGCCTCGATGCCGGTCATGGCCTTGACGGCCTCGCGGACCACCTCTCCGGACTTCTCCGCCTCGGTGATGGCGGCGCCCACGGCCCGGCGGGCGTGGTCCGCGCCTTCCGCGGTCCGGTTCACGGCGGAGGTGATCTGATCCAGGGCCGACGCCGTCTCCTCGAGGTTTGCGGCCTGCTGTTCGGTGCGCCGGGACAGGTCCTCCGAAGACCGGCCGATCTCGTCGGTGGCGCCATTGACGGAATGGACGGTTTCGCCGACCGATTTCAGGGTGCGCTGCAGGTTGTCCGCGGCGCGGTTGAAGTCGTGGCGCACCTTTTCCAGTTCCGGCGTCAGGGGGATCCGGCTGTCGATCCGCTGCCGCAGGTCCCCCTCGGCCAGGGCGGACAGGGCGGAGCTGATTTCCATGATGGACCGCACCTTGACGGTCACGTCATTGGCGAACTTCACGATCTTGGCAATCCGGCCCTGCTCGTCATAGATCGGGTTGTAGGACGCTTCGATCCAGACCTCCCCGCCGCCCTTGGCGAGGCGCTTGAACTGACCGGTCTGGTGCTTGCCCTCGCGCAGGTTCCGCCAGAACTGCTGATAGTCCGGATGGGCGCTCTCCCCCGGCAGCAGGAAGATGCTGTGGTGCTTCCCGACGATCTCGCCGAGGGAATAGCCCATGGCGCGCAGGAAGTTCTCGTTGGCGTGCAGGATCACGCCATCCGGGCTGAAGGTGATCATGGCCTGGTGCCGGCTGATCGCCTCGATCTGGGCGGCGTAGTCCACGTTCAGCAGGCGCGGCCGGGCGTCGAACCATTCCACGACAAAGCCCGTGCGCCGGCCGCCCTCCAGGATCGGAAAGACCCGGAGGTCGAAGGCGCGTTTCCCCAGGTGGATGGTCGCCTTGTGCTCGGACATCAGCGCGCTCAGCATGTTGCGCTGATGCGACGGGTTCTTGTGGAACACGTCGATATTGGCGCCGATCAGGGCCGACACGCTGAAGCGGGGCAATTCCTGCTTCAGATCCGCCTCCGCCTCCTGCATCAAGCGGGTCAGGCCCTTGTTCATGTAGGTGATGTTGAGCTTGGCGTCCGCCAGCATGACATTGGCGAACAGCGCGTCCAGCGCCAGGACCTTGGTCTTGTCGCCTCCTGTCTGAAACATAGACTTCAAGACCGTGCTCCTGTTCAAAGGGGACAGGTTCCGGTTAAAATATGCCGGTTAATTATGATTTAAGCATATTTAATGCCCTGTGCCGTCCATTTCTCTGTATGACTTTGCAAATCCTTGGGCGTGACACGTCCGCTCGCGCGCCCGTTGCGCGGTGTCCTGACCCCGTGACCGGCTACGCCGCCGCCGCAGCGCCCTGGCTTGAGTCCCTGAACATATGGACTATATCCCGAGGGAGACGATCGATTGTATTTGGATCATGAGACCACGAGGCTTTACCGTGAATGATAGACCGAGTTTGTTCAAGACGTTCATACTACCTGTACTCTTCAATTCGGTAGCTGTCATTTTTGGACTGTTTCTGACGGCCACGCCCTATCTGGCCGAATTTTATGCAAATCATCCAGGATTCAAGGCGGGCGTGTTTTTGCTGGGCCCGGCCATTGTCGTCATCGCCCTCGTCAACATGATGTTCGCCACGCTGAATTCGGTGAAGCACATGGGGTCCCGGCCCTCCGACGGGGTCTGAGGGTCGCGGCCGGCGCGCCGCGTCCTACAGGGGCGGCGGACATCCGGCCTGGATGCGTTCGAAGTTGAGGCTGTACTCAAAGTCGGCCAGCAGGTCGACCAGCTCCTCTGCGGCTATGCCGTTGCGCCGCTCGTTCGGGAACCGGAAGCGCCAGAAGCTCACAATGTGCTGCACGGCGGCCAGCCGCTCGCCCAGCTCGTAGAAGAGATGCGGCGCCCGCAGAAGAAATTCGCGGAAGGCCTGGGGCTGGCCGTTCTTGGTCAGGTCCAGATAGGCGTCCTCATAGACCTTGAGGGTGAGACGCACCGTTTCGCAGGCGCTGACCACCGCGCGACCCAGACGCTGCCGTGCGCCGAGGATGTAGGCCTTGTCATCGTCCGTCGTCACGCCCGTCGGCCGCACGCTGTTGATTTCCGAGACGATGGGACGAACCTTGGGCAGAATGTCCTGCAGGGTCCATTTGTAATAGATGAAGCCCTTCCAGCAGAACATGCCCTCTTCGAAAGAGGACCGATCCATGCCCAGGCCCAGTCGGAAGGGCTCCAACTCCTTGTCGGCGGCGTTGGCGAGGATCTTCTGCGCGAACTTCGTGCTGCGGCTTTCGGAATAACGGTCGTTGTTCTCGAAGGAGATGCCGATCAGCGGCGAAATCTCGCGGCGAACAAAGCTGAACATGTTGGCGGCGTCGGCGTCGGTCAGATCGAAATAGCACCGCGCGGGCTGAAAGCCGCACGTCTTCAGGCGCTCCCGCATCAGGAAGGGATCCAGCGACGGAAGCTGGTCGATGATCGCGAGGAGGGCCGCATCGGCGCCGCCCGCCTCGCCGCGGCCGCCCAGCACCTCGTCGAGGATGTCGTCATAGCCGACCTGTCCGATGAAGAACGAGCGGGCGCCGAACTTCAGGTCGGTGACATCGATGGGCAGGATCACCTTGGTCGCGCCGGTCCGCGGGTCGTGGAAGGCCTCCAGCTCGTTGGTCCGCAGGCGGTGTTTGACGATGATGCTGCGATTGAGGATCTGGTTGCGGAAGAAGGGCGCAGCCCGATAGTCGTCGGTGTCCCCATGCCGGGTGAAGACATCCACGAGGTTGAGGGTGCGGCTGGTCGAGCTGCTGGCGCGCAGCTGCAGCAGGTTTCGGACGGCCCGGTTCGGCCCCTTCGTCTGGGCGGCGCGTGTCATGGTCCGACTCCCCCGCGGCCGGCCGGGCGGCCAGGCCGTCCCGTTGCGGGAACGCCGAGCGGCGTCTGTCCCGGCATCCCGCCCGCCTACCCCGCCGTCCGGTTGGCGGTGAAGCTGATATTGTTTTCGAAGTCGGTGAGGAGATCGATCAGCTCGTCCGCGTCCACGCGCTTGGGGCGTCCGACGGGAAACCGGTATCGCCAGAAGCTCACTATGTGCTCGACGGCGCCCAGACGCTCGCCCAGCTCGAAGAACAGCCCCGGCGCGTTCAGCAGGAATTCCCGGAACGCCTTGGGCTGTCCGTTCCGCGTGAGATCGACAAAGGCGTCGTCGTAGATCTTCAGGGTCAGGCGCACCGTTTCGCAGGCGACCTGGATCGACTTCAGCACCTTGTCC
>CAINOV010000024.1 GCA_903851655.1 uncultured Caulobacterales bacterium | reverse complement strand
TCCGGATGTTGATGCAGCGATGGTCGGCGAGGTCTGCTGGCGTCCGCGGCCTCGTCCGCCCCTCGAAGTAACCGGGAGCCCCTACCACGGCCATCCGGAGATCGGGCCCGATCCGGACCGCCACCATGTCCCGGTCGATGGACTCGCCCAGACGGACACCGGCGTCGAAGCGCTCGGTCACGATGTCGGTCAGGCTGGAGTCGATCACCAGCTCCACATGCAGGTCCGGGAAGTCGCGCACCAGTGGCGCCAGAACCGGCCAGAGAACCGAATGCGCGGCGTGTTCCGACGTCGTCATGCGGATCGTGCCCGCAGGCTTGTCCCGCAGGTCGCTCAGGGCGGCGACGCCGTTGTCGATGTCGGAAAAGGCCGGTTCGATGGTCCTGAGGAGCCGCTCGCCGGCTTCGGTCAGGGCGACGCTGCGGGTCGTCCGGGCGAGCAGCCGCAGCCCGAGGCGGGTCTCAAGTCGGCGGACCGTATGGCTTAGGGCCGACTGGGAGGTCCCCAGCCTGGCCGCCGCGCGGGTAAAGCTGCCCTCCTGCGCCACAGCCATGAAGGCCAGAAGATCGCCGGCTTCCTCGCGGTGCATTCATGAACCTCAAGTATGACTTCATGCCGATTCTAGCGACTAACCAGAAAAATCGACAGGGCCTATCTTCCCCCCATCGAAACGCGACCCCGGCCGTTCCTGGCGCGCCGGGCGGCGGTCTGGAGGCGTCTGAAGATGAAGCTGCGCAAACTTGGCGTGAACGGTCCCGAGGTCTCCGCCCTGGGCCTGGGCTGCATGGGCATGGGCGGCGTCTACGGACCGCCGTCGGACAAGGCCGACATGATCCGCCTGATCCATGCGGCGCATGACCGAGGCGTCACCCTCTTCGACACCGCCGAGGCCTATGGCCCCTTCGTCAACGAGGCTCTGGTCGGCGAAGCCCTGGCGCCGATCCGCGCCGGCGTGGTCATCGCCACCAAGTTCGGCTTCGACATCAACCCGGAGACCGGTGCGCGGACCGGCGGGACCAACAGTCGCCCCGACCACATCAAGGCGGTCGCCGAGGCGTCGCTCCGGCGACTTCAGACCGACCATATCGACCTGTTCTATCAGCACCGCGTCGATCCGGACGTGCCGATCGAGGAGGTGGCCGGCGCCGTCAAGGACCTCATCGCCGAAGGCAAGGTGCGACACTTCGGTCTGTCCGAGGCCGGCGTGGACACGATCCGGCGCGCCCATGCCGTCCAGCCGGTGACGGCGGTCCAGAGCGAATACTCCCTGTTCTGGCGCGAGCCGGAGGTCGCGCTCCTCCCGGCGCTGGAGGCGCTGGGGATCGGCTTCGTGCCCTTCAGCCCCCTCGGCGCCGGCTTCCTGACCGGCCAGATCACGGACGCGACGGTCTTCGCGCCCTCCGACTTCCGCAACAGCGTGCCGCGGTTCTCGCCTGCGGCCCGCAAGGCGAACATGGCGCTGGTGCAGGTCGTGAGGGGCGTGGCCGGGCGCCGGGGGGTGACGCCGGCGCAGGTGGCGCTCGCCTGGCTGCTGGCGCAGAAGCTCTGGATCGTCCCCATCCCCGGAACGACCAGGCTCGATCGCCTGGAGGACAATCTGGGCGCCGTCGACCTGATGCTCACCCCGGCGGACCTCACCGAGATCGAGGCGGGCCTGTCGACCCTCGTGCTGCAAGGGGACCGCCTGCCCGCAGCGGCCCTGAAGATGACCGGCCTTTGACACCCACACCGCCCCGGAGGGCAGAGACATGAAGATCCAGAGACACGGCGAAGCGGCCTCGCGGCAGGGCCCGGCGGACACCTTCACCGGCGAAGTGCGCATCGACAGCCCCTTCGCCGCCGAAGCCCCCGCTCGGGTCAGCGGAGCGTTCGTCACCTTCCAGCCCGGCGCCCGCACCCACTGGCACACCCATCCCCTGGGCCAGACCCTCATGGTCACCGAGGGGGTCGGCTGGACCCAGTGCGAGGGGGATCCGAAGACCGAGATCCGCGCCGGCGACATCATCTGGTGTCCCTGCCAGAGGCGGCACTGGCATGGGGCGACGGCGACCACGGCCATGACCCACATCGCTATCGCCGAAGCCCTCGACGGGAAGGTCGTCGACTGGATGGAGCCGGTGACGGACGCCCAGTACCTCGCGGGGCCGCTGGTCACGGACTGATCCCTGGCGGCGCCGGACAAGCCGGCGAAGCGGCCTCAACCGACGAAAAGGAAAACCGACATGTCAGACGTTGTCGTTGTCATCGGACCGGGCCAGATCGGCCAGGCCATCGCCCGCCGGGTGGGCTCGGGCAAGCGGGTCCTGCTGGCCGATCTTCAACGGGAGAGCGCCCAGGCGGCGGCGGACGTCATGGCGGATGCAGGCTTTGACGTCTCCGTCGCCCCGGTGGACGTGGCCTCCCGCGACAGCGTGGAAGCGCTCGTGGCGACGGCGACCGGACTGGGCTCCGTCACCGGCCTCGTCCATGCCGCCGGGGTCTCCCCGAGCCAGGCGCCGCCGGCGACGATCCTGCGGGTTGACCTCTATGGCGTGGCCCTCGTGCTCGACGCCTTTGGCGCGGTGATCGAACGGGGCGGGTCGGGGGTGGTCATCGCCTCGCAGTCCGGCCACCGGCTCCCTTCCCTGACCGCGGAACAGAACCACGCGCTGGCCCTGACGCCGGTCGAGGATCTTCTGGGCCTGCCGTTCCTCCAGCCGGATCAGGTGACGGACCCGCTGCACGCCTACCAGCTGTCCAAGCGCGGCAACGCCCTGCGCGTGATGGCCGAGGCCGTGAAGTGGGGCCGCCGGGGCGCCCGGATCAACACCCTCAGCCCCGGCATCATCATGAC
>CAINOV010000023.1 GCA_903851655.1 uncultured Caulobacterales bacterium | reverse complement strand
GACCCGCTGAGGAACTTCTTCACGTTGCGGGCCGCCTGGCGGATCCGGTGCTCGTTCTCCACCAGCCCGATCCGGACAAAGCCTTCCCCGTATTCGCCGAAGCCGACGCCCGGGGCAACGGCGACGCCGGCCTCCTCCATCAGCCGCTTGGCGAACAGCAGCGATCCGCCGTCCCGGTGCATGTCCGGGATCGGCGCCCAGGCGAACATGGAGGCCGGCGGGGAGGGGATGTCCCAGCCCGCCTGCTTCATGGCCTTGACCAGGGTGTCGCGGCGGCCCTTGTAGATGGCGCGGATGTCGTCGACGCAGTCCTGGGGGCCGTTGAGCGCCGCCGCCGCCGCCACCTGGATGGGCGTGAAGGCGCCATAGTCCAGATAGGACTTCACCCGGGCCAGGGCCGCGCACATCCGGGCGTTGCCCACCACCATGCCCACCCGCCAGCCGGCCATGGCGTAGGTCTTGGACAGGCTGTTGACCTCCACCGCCAGGTCCTTGGCCCCCTCCACCTGCAGGATCGAGGGGGGCGGATTGTCGTCGAAATAGATCTCCGAATAGGCCACGTCGGACAGGATCAGCAGGTCGTGCTTCTGCGCCAGCTTCACCGCCTCGCGGTAGAAGTCGAGGTCCACCCACTGGGCGGTGGGGTTGGACGGGTAGGAGACGATCAGCACCGAGGGCGGCGGGGCGGAATGCTTCACCGCCCGGCTGACGCCCGCCAGATACTCCTCCGGCGACAGGGCGGGCACGTGGCGGATGACGCCGCCGGCGATGATGAAGCCATAGGCGTGGATCGGATAGGCCGGGTTCGGGCAGATGATCACGTCGCCGGGGGAGGTGAGGGCCTGGGCCAGGTTGGCGAAACCCTCCTTCGATCCTAGGGTGGCCACCACCTCCGTGTCCGGGTTCAGCTTCACGCCGAAGCGCTTGTCGTAATAGCCGGCCATGGCCCGGCGCAGGCCCGGTATGCCCTTGGAGGCGGAGTAGCGGCCGGCCTTCGGGTCGCGGGCCGTCTCGACCAGCTTCTCGACAATGTGCTTCGGCGTC
The DNA here is from genome assembly GCA_903851655.1 of uncultured Caulobacterales bacterium. Taxonomy (GTDB): domain Bacteria; phylum Pseudomonadota; class Alphaproteobacteria; order Caulobacterales; family Caulobacteraceae; genus CAIMFV01. Next base: position 12,772 of record CAINOV010000023.1, on the reverse strand, counting down.
GGCATGTCCGGGTTGCCCATGCCGAAGTCGATGATGTCCATGCCCTCGGCGCGCAGCTTGGCCTTGAGCTTGTTCACCTCCTCGAAGACATAGGGCGGCAGGCGCCGGATCTTGTGGAATTCCTGTTGTTGGCTGAAGGACACGGGCGTCAGTTCCGGGCTATGGCTTCGTGATGGCGGATGACTTCCTGGACGATGAAGGCCAGGAATTTCTCTGCGAAGGCCGGGTCCAGATGCGCCCGCTCCGCCAGGGTGCGCAGGCGGGCGATCTGCTGGGCCTCCCGCGCCGGGTCCGCCGGCGGCAGGGCGAACTGCGCCTTCAGCCGGCCCACCTGCTGGGTGAACTTGAACCGTTCGGCCAGCAGATGGATGAGGGCCGCATCGATATTGTCGATGCTGCCGCGCAGGGCGTCCAGCTCGGCCCGCCATTCGGGCTCGGCCTCAGGGATCGGAGCAGTCTCAGCAGTCATCGGTCGGTCCCAGGGAAGAGCGGGCGGGGGGGCTAGACGAGGCGCGGCGGATAGCCGGAGCGCCGCAGCACCTCGATCACGTCACGGGTGTGCTGGGCGTCGCGGGTCTCGATCTGGATGTCGAACTCCGCGCCCTTAGCCGGAACGTCCAGCGCCAGGCGATTGTGGTCGAAGCTGATGATGTTGCCGCCGGCGTCGCCGATCAGGTTGGCGATCATGGCCAGAAGGCCCGGCCGGTCGTCGCCGGCCAGGCGCACGGTGACGATCCTCTGTTCCCGCACCAGCTCCCGGGTCAGGACGGAGGCGAGGAGGCGGCTGTCGATATTGCCGCCGCACAGGATCAGACCGACCTTCTGGCCGCGGAAGATTTCCGGATGCGACAGGAGCGCCGCCAGCGACGCCGCGCCCGCGCCCTCGGCCACGGTCTTCTCCACATTGCAGTAGAGGGCGATGGCGGACTCGAAGTCCGCCTCCTCGATCAGCAGGACGTCCTCGATCAGGGGCCGGGCGGCGGCGTAGGTGAGGTCGCCCACCTGCTTCACCGCGATGCCCTCGGCGATGGTCTGGCCCCCGAGGCGCGCAGGGATGTTGCGCCAGCGGGCGGTGAAGGACGGATACATGGCCGGCTCCACCCCCAGGATGCGGATCTCCGGCCGCAGGGTCTTGGCCGCCATGGCCATGCCGGCGATCAGCCCGCCGCCGCCGATGGGGATGGGCAGGATGTCGAGGTCCGGCACGTCCTCCAGCATCTCCAGGGCCACCGTGCCCTGGCCGGCCATCACGTCCAGGTCGTTGAACGGATGGACGAAGGTCAGCGACTTTTCCACGCAGAGCGCCTGGGCGAAGGCGTTGGCGTCGTCATAGCTGTCGCCCTCGATGATCACCTCCGCGCCGAAATTGCGAGTGTGCTGGATCTTCACCATGGGAGTGCCGCGGGGCATGACGATGGTGGTCGGAACCCCCAGACGGGCGCCGTGATAGGCCAGGCCCTGGGCGTGGTTGCCGGCGCTGGCGGCGATCACGCCCTGCCGGCGCTGGGCCTCGGTCATCAGCAGCAGCTTGTTGAGCGCCCCCCGCTCCTTGAAGGCGGCGGTGAACTGCAGGTTCTCGAACTTGACCCACACCTCGGCGCCGGTGATCTCGGACAGGGTGCGGGAATGGCGCATGGGGGTGCGCTCGATCTGACCCTTCAGCCGGTCGGCGGCGGCGACGATATCGTCAAAGCTGAGGTTGGCGCTTCGGCTTGCGGGACGGGACGGGGCGGCGGTTTCGGAGGCGGACATCGTGGGTGATTCTCGCAAAAGGCAGGGATCGGGGGGCGCGGATGATGATCTCCCCTGAGCGTCCCGGCTGAGTTCCGCCGGTGGTGGACGCGCTCAGGGGCGAGGAATTCGCGCGCCGCCCGCGCCCGTCGCCGCAATGGCGGACGCGCTCATCCGCGCGGCCAGGGCGCGGGCGTAACGGTCTGCGGCGGCGAGGATCGACGTCATGGGTTCTCTTTGCGGCAAAGTCGGGGTGAAAACAACCCGTCCGAGCGGCTATTTTCCAACGGATCCGCAAAGAAATTGCTTATTTCCGCGACAGTGCGCGCTCCCGGCCGGGATCGAGACCGCGCGGCTTGTCATCCTGCCCGAGAAATGCGCCAAATCCCTCAGAGTCGTCTGGCGATGGTGTGCGTGATGAAACTGGCGGACGGCAAGGCGGCGATCGCGGGGCACGACCGCGCATTCTTCGGCCATCCCCGCGGTCTGTTGTACCTCGTGGCGATGGAGGGGTTCGAGCGCTTCTCCTACTACGGCATGCAGGCGCTGCTGGTGCTGTACATGACCGGTCGGCTGTTCAAGCCCGGCGTGATCGATCACGTGATCGGCTTCGCTCCGTTCCGGGCGGGGCTCGAGTCCGTGTTCGGTCCGATGACCCTCCAGGCCCTCGCCCTGCAGATCTTCGGCCTCTATGGCGGGCTGGTGTTCCTGCTGCCGGTGGTAGGGGGCTACATCGGCGATCAGTGGCTCGGGCGGCGGCGCACGGTGATCCTGGGACTCGTCGTGATGGCTATCGGCCACGGCCTGATGACCTTCGAGCCGACCTTCCTGTTCGCTCTGACCACCCTGCTGATCGGCAGCGGCCTGCTGAAGGGCAATGTGGCGGCCCAGGTGGGCGGGCTCTACGCCCCGGACGACAGCCGCCGGGACCAGGGCTTCTCGATCTTCCTCATGTCCTCCAACACCGGCGCGGTGCTGTCGCCCCTGGTCTGCGGGACCCTGGGAGAGCTCTATGGCTGGCACTACGGATTTGGGGCCGCCACGGTGGTGGTGCTGATCGGGCTCGTCATCTATCTCCTGACCAGTCACCGGCTGCCGGCCGATCCGCCGATCGTCAGGACCCGGTCCGTCGTGGCGCTCGAGCCCGGCGACGGCGCGCGCATCGGCGTCCTGGCGCTCATCGTCGCCACCTCCTCCCTGTTCTGGGTGGCCCAGTCGCAGATCTGGAACGCCTATCCGGTCTGGGTGCGCGATCGGGTCGACCGGCACATGTTCGGCGTCGAGGCGCCGGTTACCTGGTTCCAGTCGGTGGACAGCCTCGGCACCATCCTGTTCGGTCCGGTGGTCATCTGGTTGTGGGCCCGGCAGCAGCGGCAGGGAACAGAGCCGGCGGACCTGACCAAGATCGTCTGGGGAACCCTGGGGTTCGCCGCGTCGGAAATGCTGCTGGCCGTCGGCGAGTTCGTGTCGGGCGGGCGTCCGGTCGGGGTCCTGTGGGCGCTGAGCTTCCACATGCTGTCGGCCATCGGCTGGCTCTACGCCGTGCCGGTGATCGTGGCCCTGGTGGCCCGGGCCGCGCCGAAGAGCATCAAGGCCACAGCCATATCGGCCTATTATTTCGCCATCTTCATCGGCTCGACGGTCAGCGGGTCCCTGGGCAAGTACTATGGCGTGATCCCGAACTGGCAGTTCTGGGCGATGCACGCCGGCTTCGCGGTCGCCTGCAGCCTGATCTTCGCGGCCCTGACCGTGCCGATGAACCGGTTGCTCTCGCGCATGGCCGTCGCCCCGTCGCCTTGACGCGGTTCGGGCCGCAAGCGCACCATTCCGGCCAACAAGACCAGCGGGACGGGACGCAGCGCCATGGCGAACTATGACACGGTCATCCGGGGCGGCCGGATCGTCGACGGAACGGGCGCGCCCGGGTTCGAGGGGGACGTGGCGCTCAAGGACGGGCGGGTCGCGGCGGTCGGCGCGGTCGACGGCCGCGGGACCGAGGAGATCGACGCCCGCGGACTGGTGGTCACGCCGGGCTTTGTGGACGTGCACACGCATTATGACGGCCAGGCGACCTGGGACAGCCGGCTGCAGCCCTCCTCGCTGCATGGCGTGACCACGGCGGTCATGGGCAATTGCGGCGTCGGCTTCGCCCCGTGCCGGCCGGAGGACCATGACCGCCTGATCCGGCTGATGGAAGGGGTGGAGGATATCCCGTTCCCGGTGCTGACCGAGGGGCTGCCCTGGAGCTGGCGGAGCTTTCCGGACTATCTCGACGCAGTGGCGGCCCGGTCCTTCGACATCGATATCGGCGCCCAGCTGCCCCATGCGGCCCTGCGGGTGTTCGTGATGGGGGAGCGGGGCGCCAACCGGGAGCCCGCCTCCGAGGCCGACATCGCCGCCATGTCGCAGATCGCCGAGGCGGCCGTCCGGGCCGGGGCCCTGGGCTTCACCACCTCCCGCACCCTCAACCACCGCACCAGCGACGGCCAGCCGACGCCCACCCTGACCGCGGCGGAGGCCGAGCTGGCCGGGGTGGCGGACGGCCTGCGCCGCGCCGGCCGGGGCGTGCTGCAGGTGGTGTCGGATTTCGTGGATCCCGACGCCGAGTTCGACATGCTGGCCCGCCTCGTGCGCCAGTCGGGCCGGCCCCTGTCCTTCACCCTGGCCCAGAGCGGACGCGCCCCGGACGGCTGGCGGCGCCTGCTAGGACGGCTCGAGTCGGCGGTGGACGAGGGCCTGCCCATGAAGGCCCAGGTCTGCGGGCGGCCGGTGGGTCTGCTGCTGGGGCTGGAGCTGACCCTCAATCCGTTCAGCTATCACCCCTCCTATGCCGCGCTGGCGGGGCTCGCTCTCGCCGACAAGGTCGCCGCCCTGCGCGATCCGGAGGTCCGCCGCCGCCTTCTTTCGGAGGAAGCGGCCTGGGCCAGCCCCTTCGCCCGGGACACCTTCGGCAACTGGTCGGCCATGTATCCCATGCGGGCCGGCTTCGACTACGAGCCCGCCGCCGACCAGAGCCTGGCGGCGGAAGCGGCGCGGCGGGGCCAGACGCCGCTTGAGGTCGCGCTTGACCTGATGCTGGAAAATGACGGCCGGGGAATGATTTACCTGCCTTTCCTCAACTATGCCGACGGATCTCTGGATCCCTCCTACGCCATGATGGGGCACCGGGACACCGCGCCCGGCCTGTCGGACGGCGGCGCCCATGTGGGCATGATCTGCGACGGCAGCTTCCCCACCTCGAACCTGATCCACTGGACCCGGGACCGCGTTCGCGGCCCGCGCTTCCGGCTGGAGGAGGTGGTCCGGATGCAGACGAGCACCACGGCGGCGCTGGCGGGCCTGAGCGATCGGGGGCGCATCGCCGTCGGGCTCCGGGCGGATCTCAACCTGATCGACTACGACCATCTGGCCCTCGACCCGCCCCGGGTCGCCTACGACCTGCCCGCCGGCGGCCGCCGCCTGACGCAGACGGCGCGGGGCTATCGCGCCACCCTGGTCAACGGACAGGTGACCTATCGCGATGGGGAGGCCACGGGCGCGCTGCCGGGCCGACTGGTGCGCGGGACGGCCTGAGGGCCCTCGGCTCAGGCCTTGGCCTTGCCCCAGTACTCGTCGCGGATCAGTCGCTTGTAGAGCTTGCCGGTCTGGTGGCGCGGCAGCTCCTGCCGGAAGTCGATCTTCCGCGGGCACTTCACGTGGCTGATCTGTGACCGGCAATAGGCCATCAAGTCCGCCGCCAGGGCTTCGCCCGCCTCGCTCCAGTCGGCGGGCTGGACCACGGCGATCACCTGCTCGCCCATCTCCTCGTGGGGCGCGCCGATGACCGCCACGTCGGCCACCTTGGGGTGGGTGACCAGAAGGTTTTCAACCTCTTGCGGATAGATGTTCACTCCGCCGGAAATGATCATGAAGCTCTTCCGGTCGGTGAGGTAGAGAAAGCCATCCTCGTCCAGCCAGCCGATGTCCCCCAGGGTGGACCAGCCATGCTTGTTGCGGGACTTGGCGGTCTTGTCCGGATCGTTGTGATATTCGAACTGGCCGCCGCCGGCGAAGAACACCTCGCCCTCGACCCGGGGCGGGACCGGATCGCCGGCCTCGTCGCAGATCTTGATCTCGCAGTTCAGGGCCTTGCCCACGGTACCCTTGTGCGCCAGCCACTCATGGGAATTGCAGGCGACGAAGCCGTTTCCCTCGGTGCCGGCGTAGTATTCGTGCACGATCGGCCCCCACCAGCCGATCATCGCCTCTTTCACCGGAACCGGGCAGGGGGCGGCGGCGTGATAGACCGCCTGCAGGGACGAGACATCGTACTTCGCCCGGGTCGCCTCCGGCAGCTTCAGCATCCGCACGAAGTGGGTCGGCACCCACTGGGCGTGGGTGACGCGATAGCGGGCGATGTCGGCCAGCGCCGCCTCGGCGTCGAAATGCTCCATGATCACCACCGTCCCGCCGAGCTCCAGCACGCCCATGCACCAGCCCAGCGGCGCGGCGTGATAAAGGGGCGCCGGCGACAGATAGACCATGTCCCGGTTGAAGCCGTAGAGGGCCATGCCGATCATCGACAGGGCCGGCAGGTCGTCGAGGCTGCGCTCCACCGGCGCGCGGCGGACGCCCTTGGGATGGCCGGTGGTGCCGGAGGAATAGAGCATGGCGTCCCCCAGGCTCTCGTCGGCAAGCCGGGACACGGGCTGGGCGGCGACGGCGTCCTCCAGGCGGGAGAACGACGCGGAGACGCCGCCCACCATGAACAGGGCCACGCCGGAGATCTGGTCCGCCGCCGCCTCGGCCAGGGCCGCAAGGCCATGGGAGGCGATCAGCGCCTTGGAGCCGCTGTCCTTGACGATGTAGGCGATCTCGCCGGGCGCCAGCTTGGTGGACATGCACGTGTAGCGCAGGCCGGACCGGTGGGCGGCCAACACCAGCTCGAAGAACCGCGGGGAGTTCTCCACCAGGATCGAGATGGCGTCACCGGCCTTGACGCCCATGCCGCGGAACAGGTGGGCGATCTGGTTGGAGCGGGCCTCGAGGGCGGAGTAGGTCACGGTCTCGCCGGACGCGGCCATGATCATGGCCGGCTTGTCGCCGGACTCCGTGTGTCGATAGGGCAGCATGGCGGTTCCTCGTCCAGGATCGGTGCGGCCTGTCTGTGGGCGCAGACCTTGCGCAGGCATCATAATCGGACGGGCCAGCGCCTTGCTAGGGCGCCCTAGGGTCAGTCGCCCGCTTTTGCCCCAGACCGTCCTGCGGTCAATTCATGGTGCGCTGCAACGAGGCCGGTTGAAATCGGGCGGGGATTGCGCGACACCAGCCACGCCAGTCCCCGCCAGACACCGGAGCCGCCATGTCCCGAAAAACGGTCGCCAACGCCGCGGAAGCCCTCGACGGCCTGCTGTTCGACGGGATGACCATCATGGCCGGCGGGTTCGGCCTGTGCGGCATTCCGGAGAACCTGATCGCCGGCATCCGGGCGCACGGGGTGCGGGAGCTGACCGTCGTCTCCAACAATTGCGGCGTGGACGGGTTCGGCCTGGGCCTGCTGCTGGAGAACGGCCAGATCCGCAAGATGATCAGCTCCTATGTGGGGGAGAACAAGCTGTTCGAGCAGCTCTATCTCTCCGGCGACCTCGAGCTGGAGTTCAATCCCCAGGGCACGCTGGCGGAGCGGATCCGGGCGGGGGGCGCGGGCATTCCGGCCTTCTACACCAAGACCGGCTACGGCACGCTGATCGCGGACGGCAAGGAGACGCGGACCTTCAATGGCGAGCATTACGTGATGGAGACGGGCCTCGTCGCCGACCTGTCCATCGTCAAGGCCTGGAAGGGCGACGGGGCGGGAAACCTCGTCTACCGGAAGACCGCCCGCAACTTCAATCCGATGATGGCCACCGCCGGCCGCGCCTGCGTGGTGGAGGTGGAGCACCTCGTGGAGACCGGCCAGATCGATCCGGATCACATCCACACGCCGTCCATCTATGTGGATCGCATCTTCCAGGGCGCCGTCTTCGAGAAGCGCATCGAGCGGGTCACCACCCGCGAACCGGCGAAGGGAGCCGTCTGATGGCCTGGACCCGCGACGACATGGCCGCCCGGGCGGCGAAGGAGCTGCAGAACGGCTTCTATGTGAACCTGGGAATCGGCATCCCGACCCTGGTCTCCAACCATATTCCCGATGGCATGACGGTGACCCTGCAGAGCGAGAACGGCATGCTGGGCATGGGCCCGTTCCCCCTCGAGGGCGAGGTGGACGCGGACCTGATCAACGCCGGCAAGCAGACCATCACCGAGCTGCCGAGCTCGAGCTACTTCTCCTCCGCCGACAGCTTTGCGATGATCCGGGGCGGGCACATCAACCTGTCGATCCTGGGCGCCATGCAGGTGGCGGAAAACGGGGACCTGGCCAACTGGATGGTGCCCGGCAAGATGGTCAAGGGCATGGGCGGGGCCATGGATCTGGTGGCCGGCGTCAAGCGGGTGGTGGTGGTGATGGAGCACACCGAGAAGACCGGCGCGCCCAAGCTGCTCAAGCGCTGCACCCTGCCGCTCACCGGCGCCGGCGTCGTCGACCTGGTGATCACGGACCTGGCCGTATTCGCCGTGGACAAGGCCGCCGCGACCCTGAGGCTGCTGGAGCTGGCGGCCGGCGTGTCCCTGGACGAGGTCCGGGCCAGGACCGAGGCCGCCTTCGCCGCCTGACGACCGGGGACGGGGCAGGGAAGCTCTCGCCCCCGACGGGGGATTGCTGCTAAGAGCAGCAGCTCGGACGCCCGCAGGCGCCGCTGGGCCAGTTTGGATCGATCGATGTTCTCACCCCTCTCCATCGGCGTCAGGCTGGGCGTTCTCGCCGCCCTGGTGGCGGCGGCCCTCTACGTCCATTACCGGGGCCGTGTCCGGCTGAAGTTCCTGCGCCAGCTGACGGACCATTCCACCTTCACCGCGCCCTACAACGCGATGGTCTATCTGTTCTCGAAGGTGTCGAACCGGCCGTTCCTGACGCCGGACGCCTTTCCGGAGATGCAGGCCGTCACCGCCCAGTGGGAAATGATCCGCGACGAGGGCCTCGCCCTGATGGAGGAGGGACGGATCGCCGCCGCCATCGGTCACAACGATGTGGGCTTCCACACCTTCTTCAAGCGCGGCTGGAAGCGGTTCTATCTCAAATGGTACGACCACCCGATCCCGTCGGCGGAAGCCTATTGCCCGAAGACCGTGGCGCTTCTCAAGTCGATCCCCACGGTGCACGGGGCCATGTTCGCCACCCTGCCGCCGGGGGGCAAGCTGGGCCGGCACCGGGACCCCTTCGCCGGATCGATCCGCTATCATCTGGGCCTGCGCACGCCCAACAATGACAACTGCTGGATCGAGGTGGACGGGGAGCGGGCCAGTTGGCGGGACGGCCAGGCCATGGTGTTCGACGAGACCTATGTGCATGAGGCCTTCAACGGCTCCGACATGACCCGGCTGATCCTGTTCTGTGACGTGGAGCGGCCGGTCCGGGCTCCGTGGCGGAGCGTGAACCGCTGGATGATCCACAATGTCATGGGCGCCACCGGCGCGCCCAACGAGGTGGGCGAGCAGGTGGGGGCGGTCAACCGCTTCTTCGAGCGGATCCACGGGGTGATGGAGAGTGGCAAGACGCTCAAGGCGAAGAACCGCCGGCTCTACTACGCCCTGAAATACGCGATCATCAGCCTGGTGCTGGTGGCGGTCATCCTCTGATCCGGTTGACGGCGGGGGCTGGGGCGTGCGTTGCTGACGCCACGCAAGGAGAGGCGCCCGCCATGATGTCGCTCGATCGCCGCCAGCTCATCGGCGGGCTGGCCCTGGCCCTGACCGCCCCGGCGCGGGGTCTGGCCGCCGATCTCCCGGCCCCCGCGCTGGACCCCGTTCTGGCAAAGGTCGGCCAGCTGCGCATCACGGTCCTCGACACCATGGTGGCGGGATCGTCGGGTCTGGACGGAGAGTGGGGCTTCGCCGCCCTGATGGAGGCCGACGGTCGTCGCATCCTCTACGACACCGGGGCGTCGCCTGGCATGGTTCTGCAAAACCTGCGGACCCTGAACCTCGACCTGTCCGACGTGGAAGACGTCATCCTGTCGCACAATCACGACGACCATACGGCCGGTCTGCTGACCCTGCGCCGGGAGTTCGCGCGCGCAAACCCGAAGGCGCTCGGCCGCTGCCACGTGGCCACCGGCATCTTCGCGGCGCGGGAGCGGGCCGATGGCCGACCGGACCGCAACATGGCGGACCTGAAGGTCGCCTACGAGGCCCTGGGGGGCGCCTTCATCGTGCATGATGCGCCGGCGGAGCTTCTGCCCGGCGTCTGGTTCACCGGTCCCGTTCCGCGTCCGCACAACGAGCGGAACTGGAACCCGGGCCATTATCTCAGCGGGCCGGCGGGACGGGCCGATGACATCCTGGCGGAGGATGCGGCCCTGGTGATCAACAGCCCGGATGGGACCGTGGTGCTGACCGGCTGCGGCCATGCCGGGGTGATGAACATCTGCGAGCAGGCCCACGCGATCCTCGGGCCACAACCCATTGCCGGGCTGATCGGCGGGCTTCACCTGTTCCTGAACAGCCGCGCCTCCGTCGAGGCCACCGGGGCCCGGCTGAAGGCCCTTGGCGTCCGCAGGATCCTGGCCGCCCACTGCACCGGGTTCGAGCCCACCTGGATCCTGCGTCAGGCCCTGGACGCCTCGCCGGCGGACGTGGCCGTCGCCACGGTCGGGTCCCAGTGGATCAGCGGCGTCGGCGTCCAGACCGGCCTGCTGGCCCGGCTGGGGACTGCGCCCTGACGGCGGCGGCGGTCTAGCGGGCGCCCTTCCAGACCACGCCGCCCTTCATCACGAAGCTCACCTTTTCCAGGGCGCGGACATCGGTCGTCGGGTCGGTCTCCACGGCGATCAGGTCCGCGTAATAGCCCGGCGCGATCCGCCCGACCTTGCCAGACCAGCCCAGCAGGTCGGCCGCATTGACGGTGGCGGCCTGGATCGCCTGCATCGGCGTCATGCCATAGCGGACCATCACGGCGAACTGGCGGGCGTTGTCCCCGTGCGGATAGACCCCCGCGTCGGTGCCGAAGGCCATCTTCGCCCCGGCCCTGAACGCCTTCTGGAAGTTGGCCCGCTGCAGCTGGCCGATCTGCCGCTCCTTGTCGAGGGAGGCGGGTTCGATCCCGTTCTTCTCCCCCTCGGCCAGGATGAAGTCGTCATTGTAGATGTCCATGGACAGATAGACGCCCCGGGCCTTGGCCAGGCGGATGCCCTCGTCGTCGATCAGGCTGGCGTGCTCGATGGAATCGGCCCCGGCCAGGATCGCCCCGCGGATGCCGGACGGGCCGTGGGCGTGCACGGCGACCTTGCGGCCCCACATGTGCGCTTCCTCAACGATGGCGTTCATTTCCTCCTGGGACAGTTGCTGGCCGTCCACGCTGTCCCCGTGGGAGAGGACGCCGCCGGTGGACATGAACTTGATCAGGTCGGCGCCGTACTTGACGTTCTGGCGAACCTTGGCCCGCAGCGCCCAGGGGCCGTCGGCGGCGCCTTCGCTGGCGTGATGGTACTCGAAGGGCAGCAGGTTGTCGTCCGCGTGGCCCCCCGTGGCCCCCAGCGGCGGGCCGGACACCAGCATGCGCGGGCCCTCGATCTCGCCCTCGTTGATGGCGTCGCGCAGCGCCACGTCGGAGAAACCGCCGGCGCCGACATTGCGCACGGTGGTGAAGCCCGCCTCCAGCGTCTTTCGGGCGTTGGCGACGCCGTCGATCCCCTCCCGCGCCGAGGATTTCACGAGGCCGTTCAGCCCTTCGTCCGAGGCGTTGGAGGTCAGATGCACATGGACGTCGATCAGCCCGGGGGAAAGCGTCGCGCCCCCCAGCTCGATGCGGCGGGCCCCGACGGGCGCCGGCGTGGTGGCGGCGGGCCCCACGGCGGTGATGCGGTCGCCAGAGATCAGCACGATCTGGTCGTCCAGCACCCGTCCCGCCACCGGATCGATCAGATGGGCGGCGTGGAGGGCCGTCACCGCCGCCGCCGGCGACGGCGCCGATGCTTCCGAGGCGGCGCCCGTGCTGGCCAGGGCGACAGCGGCCAGACCGACAAACAGGTTCATGTTGGGAAACTCCTGATCACACGCTGCTCGGGCGACGGCGCCGCACCGGATTGGCCGTTACACACTGGCCGCGTTTCCCGGGGGATGAAAGGGGAGTCTGTCCCTCTTCGCCCCCTTGACCTCGACCCCGAAACCGGGCTTTAAGGCGCGCTCTGCCGACGCGGCGTCCTCACGGGGCTCCGGGTCGCAGGTCGGCGCACCGTCTTGCGGTCGCCGGATGCCGCCTTAGCTCAGTGGTAGAGCGCATCCTTGGTAAGGCTGAGGTCGACAGTTCAATCCTGTCAGGCGGCACCATTTTTCTTCAATGATGACGGATAACGGTCACGGTTAGGGCCGACGCGGGCCGGGGTCTGGCGCGCGGTCGCCGAGGCGCGGGTGCGGACCTGTTGGCCGGAGTCGACCCAACTCGGACATTAGGTTGGCTCGGGAAGCTCGCCCAAAAAGGCCGGTGAGATTGGCCCGCCAGGGCCGCGTGTTTCGTACCAGATGTCGGTCTTGCCATCGAAAAAGTGATAGACCTCGTAATGATCATCGAAGTCCTCGATCTCCAAATTTTTGGAACCTTCTAGGTCCCACGTTAGGCAAAAGGTGGGCCAGTAGCCTGGTGATATGTTAGGAGCTGGCCGGTTAGTTGCTCTCAATAAATCAAGTAGCTCAGCGAGGTTTTGCCGAATGGCCGAGTCGTATTCTTCTGGCCGGGCATTGATGATCGCGGTAGTTTCTGCCTCAACTCCTGCCCAGTCAGACATGACCTCTGGCCTCGCAATTACCCGCCGATAAACTGCACGAAGCTTAGCAGTCGCGGGTCCGGAATCCACCCATCCCGAAAGTTCGGGAAGTCAGCTCGTGGGCACCAGGACCGTTGCCGTCCCGTAGCGGACGTCGATAGCCAATCGCTCTACCTAATGGTACGAGAAATCGAAAACGACCG
>CAINOV010000022.1 GCA_903851655.1 uncultured Caulobacterales bacterium | reverse complement strand
GGGCTGTCGACGATTCCCTACACCGCCACCGCGTCGGGACAACGGGCCGCCAAGGGCACGGTGGAGCTGGCCCTCGTCCTCGACAACACCTATTCGATGAGCGTGGCCCTGGACTCCACCGGCACCAAGATGCAGGTGCTGCAGACCGCCGCGACCAATCTGGTCAATGCGCTGATGACCTCCTCCAACGCCGGCTTCGTGAAGGTCGCCGTGGTCCCCTATGCCGACTACGTCAATGTCGGCCCGACCACCACCGGCGCCTGGCTGTCGGTCCAGCCCAACTATTCCACCACCACCCCGGCCACCCCCGCGGTCCCTGGCGGCCCCACGGTCTGCAAGACGGTGAGCACGACCACCCAGTGCACCGGCGGCTCGATGCAGCCCTATGTGGTGTCGATCATCGACGGCGTGGTGACCATGGGAACCCACATGGTCGGCCAGACCTGCGCGACGGTTCCGATCACGCCCTATCAGTCCTGTTCGCAGAGCCCGGCGCCCGTGGCGGCCAAGGCCGCCGTGACCACCAACTACAAATGGTACGGGTGCGTGAACAACCTGGTCTCGGGCGGCCTTCTGGCGCCGCCGGAGTCCGCCAGCGCCAGCAACCCCTATGTGGGCTTCCTGACCACGTCGCAGCAGTGCCTGAATCCGATCCTGCCGCTCACCGACCAGCCGGCGCCCGTGCTGGCGGCGATCAAGGGGCTGGTCTACCAGATCGGCAGTTACAAGCCGAACACCTACATTGCCGGCGGCATCACCTGGGGCGTCAATGTGCTGTCGCCCACCGCCACCTTCGCCTCCGGCGCGCCCTATGACGCGGCCAACAACAAGATGCCGCGCAAGGTGATCATCCTGATGACCGACGGCTTCAACACCAACTCCCTGAACACCAACGGGACCCTGTCCTCGGCCTCGTTCAACTCCGACGGGACGATCGCCGCGTCCAGCCAGCCGAAGATCACGATTTCCAACACCGCCGAGGTGGCGGCCTGCAACTACGCCAAGGCCAAGAACATCGAGATCTACGCGATCGGCTTCGGGGTGACCGACGCCACCTCCCTGCTGAACCTGCAGCAGTGCGCCACGGACGCCAGCCACTATTTCGACGCCAAGAACTCGGCGGCCCTGATCGCCGCGTTCCAGATCATCGCCGGGAACCTCGACAATGTCCGCATCGCCAGCTGATCCCGGCGCCCCGGACGGCGCCCCGGACGGCGATCGGATCCGGACGGCGCGGCGGCGCGGGCTGGCGGACGACCGCGGCGCCACCGCCGTGGAATTCTCTCTCGTCGCCCTGCCGTTCGTGTTCCTGCTGTTCTCGATCGTGGAGGTCTGCGTCGCCAATGCGGTCTCGGCGTCGCTGGACAACGCAACCAGCAACGCCGCCCGCCTGATCATGACCGGCCAGATGCAGACCAGCGGCGCTGCGGCCACCACCGCCTTCAAGACCCAGGTGTGCAACAACCTCAACTGGCTCGGATCGACCTGTACGGACAATCTGTCCGTCAGTGTGCAGACATTCAACGCCTTCTCGAACGTCGCCCAGCCCAATGTCACCGTGAACGGCGCCTTTTCCGACCAGAACCTGGCCTTCAGCGGCAGCGCGCCCGGCAGCATCGTGATGGTCAACACCTATCTCAAGTGGAAGCTGCTGACGCCCTACTTCCTGACCGGCTTCAACGCCTCGGCGGACGGGACCACCGTGTTCGAATCCACCGTGGCCTTCCGCAACGAGCCCTATGCGGTGGTGGGCGGCTGATGGCCATCCGACGCGGGCTCGCGCGGTTCGCCCTGGACACCCGGGCCGTGTCCGCCCTGGAATTCGCCCTCATCGCCCCCCTGCTGATCCTGATCTTCGTGGGCGCCGTGACCGTCGGCAGCTTCACCACGGTCTCGCGGCACGTGAACGCCGTGGCCTTCACCGTGGGCAACCTCGCCACCCAGACCCAGACCCTGCACGACGCGGACATCGCCGACATCTTCGCCGTCGGCAATGTGATGGTGGCCCCCATGGACACCTCGCGCCTGACCATGCGCCTGACCAGCATCGAGGCCGTCTCCGTCAACGGCGGCCCGATCACCAACGTCATCCAGTGGAGCGACGCAAAGAACACCTCCGCCAACACCGTGGGCGCCACGGTCACCCTGCCGGCCGGCCTGCTGACCACCGCCGGCGACAGCGTGGTGCTGGGCGAGGCCACCTACGCGTTCATCAGTCCGTCGACGCTGATGTTTCCCGGCGGCCTGACCGTGTCGAAGCAGTTCTACCTGCACCCGCGCAACTCGCCCACCGTGACCCGCGCATCCCCCTGACCTGAGTCTCCTCCGCGGACCGGCGCCCAGTTCGGGGCGCCAGCCCGGCCCCGGGACGCCCGCGTCACGCGTAAATTTCACTTAACAATTGATTGAGTTCATCTCGTGATCTTTACTCCTGTCACCAATAGGAGACACCCCATGATCCGAACCCTCTTCGCCGTCGCCGCTCTTTCGCTGATCGCCACGGCGGCGTCCGCGACCCCCGTCTGCAAGACGGGCGTTCTGTGCGGGAACTCCTGCATCTCCAAGGACAAGGTCTGTCACAAGACCACGACCGCAGCCAAGCCGGCCCCGGTGGCGGCGGCGGTGACCCCGACGCCTGCGACGACGCCGGCCCCGGCCGCCAAGGCCGCGCGCTGCAAGACCGCCAAGGGCAAGTTCGTCAAGTGCGGAACCCCGGGCGCCGTACCCGCAGCCTGATCCCTTCCACACACGGCGGAGCCCCGACCATGGGACTGTTCGACACCCTCAAGACCCTGGCTGAGCAGGACCTGCAGAGCCAGGGCCCGGCCCTCTTGAACCAGGCCCTGGCGAACACGCCGCTGGGGGGCGCCACGGGCCTCATCGACCAGCTGGTCCAGGGCGGCCTCGGTTCCGCGGTTCAGGCGATGGCCGCGGGCGCCGGCGGCGCTGTCACGCCGGACCAGGTGGGCGCCGCCCTCGATCCGGCCCATGTGCAGCAACTGGCGCAGCAGTTCGGTGTCAACCCGGCGGACGTGCTGTCCATGATCTCCCAGCACCTGCCCGCCATGGTTCAGGCCCAGCCTCCGTCTCAGGGCTAGGGCCGCGCCGGCCTCCTGCGCGCCGGTCCGCCCTATTTTCCCGGCGGGGCGACCCGGGTCCACGCCCCGCCCTTGGGGTCGATGGGCAGGGTCGGCGCCGGGCCCATGCCGGTGATCTGCACCACCACCGGCTCGTCCCCGGCGGCGCCGTCCCAGTGGACCGCCCCCGCCGGATGGAACATCACGCTCCCCGGTCCCAGCGGCACGGCCTTGGACAGGTCGAAGACCGGCCCGGTGCCCGTGTACCAGGTCCCCGACAGGACGGTCACATAGCGGTCATTGGGGTGGGTGTGGGGCGTGTCCATGACATGGGGCGGGAAGGTCGCCCGGACCACATAGAGGCCCGGTTTGGTCGGGTCCCCCAGCACCACGGCGTAGCGGGCGCCCAGGCCGCCGGGAATGTCCGTCCAGCGCACCTCCCCCGGCGTGACGCGGACGAAGGGCGGCGCGGTCTGCGCCCCCGCGGCGGAGGCGGCCGCCAGCCCCGCTGTCGCCGCCGCCAGATAGCCTGCGATCCGCAACCGTCCGCCCATGTCCGCCCTCCCGCCGCTTGGGACCGCCAGATTTGAGGTTTCCGGCGGACTGTCAACCGTACTGTCAACCGCTCTCTCAGGCCGGGGCGGCGACCCGCCCGGCCGGATGGGCTGCGGCGCGTCCGATGCCGCCGGCGCAGGCGATCAGGGTCTCGATGACGCGCTTGGTCTCCTCGGCGTCCCGCACAGCCACCGTCGCGACGCCGGTGGACTTGACCGGAAAGTCATTGCCGCCCGCGAACAGGGCGTCGCCCACGAACAGCATGTCGGCGATCCCGATCTCGAGGGTCTTGGCCAGCTGGCGGACGCCGAACGCCTTGTCGACCCCCGGGCGGGTGACGTCCACCGACGTGGCGCCGCCGATATGCGCCGAATAGAGGTCGGCATGGGGCGCCAGCCAGGCCAGCAGCCTGGCGCGCTTGGTCTGGTGCGGGTCCCATTTCAGCTTTTCCGCGATCGGCGCCGCCTGCCCCAGGGCCGACAGGGTGACCTGGCCGCCCCGATCCTCGATCTGCGGCCCCCAGGTCCTCGGAATATCAAAGGCGCAATGGCGCAGGGCGGCCTCCAGGTCGGCGCGGATCCGGTCCCGCTCCTCCGGGGTGAAGGCCATGGAATAGAGCCGCGTCCAGCCCTCGCGGCGCACATAGAACTCCGCCCCGCAGATCGGCAGCAGGGTCAGGCGGTCGAGGGCCGGCCCCGTCCCGAGGGCCGGCAGCAGCTGGGTCTCGAACTGCGGCCAGCCGCCGCCGGAGATCACCGCCACGTCCGCGAGGCCGAGCAGGGCCGACAGCAGCCCCCCCATCTCGGCGTCCACCGGGCTCTTGCTTTCGGCCAGGGTGCCGTCCAGGTCGAACACGATCAGGGATTTCATCGGCTTACGCCTCCTTCTGGGACGCCGGAGCGGGCGGGGCCGCGTCCGGGTCCGGATCGGGGTCGGGGTCTGCGGACTTGATGGCGTCCAGCACCTGGTGCGGATCCGACGGTTCGGACATGGCTGCAGCGGCGTGGTCCGGACGGCTCGGGATCAGGGGATTGTCCCGCCGGGCCTCCTCGATCAGCTCGATGATCTTGGCGACCCGCTGGTCGTTCAGGATGCTGAGCTCGAGGATCAGCTGCTGGCGATGGCCGAGGAGCTCGGCCTCCCGTCGCTGGGTGGTGAGCACCAGGGCCGAGACCAGCAGCGCCGCGCCGCCGACCACCGCCTGCAGCCCGGGGAACGGGGGCGGATCCCAGGCCCCGCGGCCCAAGCGCAGGGCGAGCAGATTGCCGCCGATCCAGACAGCGCCGGTCAGGATCAGCAGGGGCGAAAACCCCGGCCAGCCGACCACCGCCGTCACCTGATCGACGCCCCGCTGCAGCCAGGAGGTGTCGCGGGCGTGATTGCGGCGCAGAAGGCCGGTGGCCGCCCCATGCACCGGCGGGGCGGGCGCCTCGGGTGACGATCGCCGCGTCAGGCGGGTTGGCATTGGGCGATCAGCTTCAGCAACAGGGCGTTGCAGGCCAGGTCGACCTCCAGCAGGCCGGGCTCGCCGCCGACAATACTGAGGTTCAGAACGTCGCCGCCGGCCAGGCGTAATTGTCCGGCAAGGCCCGTGGACTCGGTCACCCCCGCCAGATCCGGCCAGGCGCGGAAGTCGCCGGTCAGCCCGCCGGTGGCCGTGCGCACCGCGCCAGCGGAAAAGGCGTCGATCTCGTACTGCACCTCGATGGCGCCGCCGGGCGCCAGCAGCTGGCCCGCCCCCCGCAGCACGCCGAGCAGCTTGATCGTCGGTCGCGGGCTGTGGGGGCGCCGCAGGACCAGGCTGAACGGGTTGATCCGGAGGCCGGGAACGCCCGCCCATCCGGTCAGGTCCGGACCGGACGGCGCGGGGGTCTCACGGGGCGGTTGAAGGGTCATGGCGGTGGCCTGTGCTGACGGATCGGAGGAACATGGAGGGCGAGAGCCGCACCCTAGCCCGCAGCGCCCCGGGGCGAGCGGTGGGGATTGTACTCAACCCCACCCCCCCGGCGACGCCGCGACCCTGGAGTAGATTCCGGGGCTGGGGCGGCGGACATTTCGGGCGCAAGACCAGACTCGCCGCCCGGCGCGGCGCTTCAGCGGAGAGCTTCATGACGTCCACGCCCCCCCACGCCGCACGGTCCGGGACCGCGACCCACCTGGTGATCGGCGTCGTCGCCCTCGCCGTGATCGTGTCCCTGGGCGGATGCGCCGCCGGTTCGTCGGAATCCCGCGGCGCCGTCCAGGGCGGGCTGCTCGCTCAGTTCCTGCTGGGCGTCTGGCACGGGATCATCGCGCCCGCCACGCTGCTGCTGGAGGTGGTCAACCGGATCTCCCCCGCCCTGCTGCCCTGGACGGCGCACTTCTACGAGGCGCACGGCACCGGGGTGGAGTACGACGCCGGCTTCTATCTCGGCCTGACCGGAAGCCCGCTGATCGCCTGGTCCCGCTGGTCCGGCCGGTCGCGAATCGTCGACTGAGCCTCCCGGTCGAGGGCGACCGCCGCCCCGGCCAGGACCGCGTCCAGCGCCGTGTCATAGGCGCCGACAATGGCCCCGATCCGGTTGGCCGCGGCGGGCCCCTCGCCCGCGACAACGCCCAGCGACCGCGGGGGGCGGACACCGTCGGACAGGCGCAGCGCCGCTTCGATCCGGACGGTGGGCGGCGCGTCGGTCCCATGATCATAGTCGGCCTCGAACCGCGTGACGGCCAGGGTCAGCACCCCGCCCCCGGGCCCCGCCGTCCCGCGGCCCGCCAGGGCGCGCACGGCGGCCTCGCGGAACAGGTCCGACGCCGGCGAGACCCAGCGTCCGCCGGAGATGTAGGCTGCGCTGCGGCCGGACACGGCCAGCAGGGAGTCCCCCCGGGCCGCCGCCGGCAGGGTGACGACAATCCCCAGCGACCCGTCGCGACCGGGCGCAGCCGTCGGCGGCGGCGCGGACGCGTCTCCGCCGAACCGGTACAGGGGCTCCGCCGCCGCCTTGGGCAACAGGGTCACGCAGCCGGCGCACAGGGGGGCCGCCGCGGCGAGCAGGGCGAGGACGATCCATCCGCGGCGGTCGGTCATGGCTTCACCTTCAGGGTCTGGGCGGGCGCCTTGGACAGGACGCCGGAGGGGTCGAGTTCGATCTGGGTGGTGAGCCGGTCGAGGCTGTCCGCCGCCGCCTCCAGCCGGGTCAGGGTCCGGTCGATCTGCGGCAGGGTGGTGGCGCGAAGGTCGCCGGCGGGACCGTTCAGCGCGCCGATCAGCCGGTGCGCATCCACCGCGGCGCCCTTCATCTCCACGGCGGCGTCGGCCAGGCTGGCCAGGGCCCGACGCCCGTCCCCGTCCACCAGGGCGGTGGAGTGGGCCGACAGCACCGCCAGCTGGTCCGAGGTGCGACGCAGGCTGACCACTGCGGCGTCGGAGTCCGCCAGCAGTCGCGCCTGGCTGCGCACCTCGCGGCTCATGGCGTGGACGTCCCGGAAGGTCCCGGTGATCTCGGCGATGTTGTCGTCGGACAGGAGCCGGTTGGTGCGGTCCAGCACCTCCACCGTGCGGGTCAGCACGTCGCCGCCCCCCTGCAGCAGGGACTCGAGGGCGTTGGGACTGGCCAGGATCACCGGGATCGTATGCGGCGGCGTGACCTCCTTCAGCAGGGGGTTGCGGGCGAGACCGGCGGAGATCTGGATGTAGTTCACCCCCGTCACCCCCTGCGGCTCGAGCCCGGCGCGGGAATCGGTGCGCACCGGCGCGTCGCTGCTGACGCGGATGCGCGCCATCACCTTGTTGGGGTCGGTGCGGTCCAGGGCCAGGTGCGTCACCTCGCCGATCCGGATGCCGTTGAAGAACACCTCCCCACCGGTGGACAGGCCCCGCACGGGTCCCTTGAAAGACACGTCGTAGACGTCATAGCGCTGGGCGAACTGAGCGCCGGCGAGCCAGAAGATGAACACGGCCAGGGCGACGAAGCTCAGGATCGAGACGCCGCCGATCAGGGCGTAGTGGGCCTTGCGTTCCATGTCAGGCTCCCGGCGCGTGCGCAGCCCGGGCGGCGCGGCTGCGCGGCCCGAGGAAATAGGACCGGACCCAGGGATGGGTCGATTGCTCCAGCTCCGCAGCCGGAGCCACGGCGACGATCTTGCGATCGGCCATCACCGCGATCCGGTCGGTGACGGCGTAGAGGGTGTCGAGGTCGTGGGTGGCGAGGACCACGGTCAGCCCCAGGGACTCCCTCAGGCTCAGGATCAGGTGGTCGAACGCCTCGGCGCCGATGGGGTCGAGGCCTGCGGTCGGCTCGTCCAGGAACAGGAGCTCCGGATCCAGGGCGAGCGCCCGGGCGAGGCTGACCCGCTTGCGCATGCCCCCGGACAGGTCCGCAGGCGCCTGTTCCGCCACCGTGCCGGGCAGGCCGGCCAGGGCGAGCTTCAGGTCCACGATCCGGTCGATCAGCCGGTCGTCGAGGCGGGTGTGCTCAACCAGGGGCGACGCCACGTTCTCCCGCACGGTCAGGGCCGAGAACAGGGCGCCGCCCTGGAACAGCACGCCGATCCGGCGGCACAGCGCCAAGCGGCGACCGGCGCCGTCCAGGGACGGGGGCGCGTCCAGCACTGCGATCGTCCCGGCGTCCGGCTCGCGCAGGCCCAAAAGGGTGTTCAGCAGCACCGACTTGCCCGATCCCGATCCGCCCACCAGACCCAGGACCTCGCCCCGGCGCACGTCCAGGTCCAGGTGATCGTGCACCACGTGCGACCCGAAGCGCGAGACCAGACCGCGCACGGAGATGACGATGTCCTCCGCCGGTGCGTCGGGACCGGTCACAGTCCCATCTCCATGAAGATCAGGGCGAAGACCGCATCGATGGCCAGGATGGCGAACAGGGCCTGGACCACGGCGCTGGTCACGTGCCGCCCCAGCTGGTCCACGTCGTCGCCGGTGGCGAAGCCGTGGCGGCAGCCGATGGCGGCCACCACCACCGCCATCACCGGCGCCTTGGCCAGGCCCAGCCAGAAGTGCTTCAGCCCGACATTGTCGACGATCCGCGTGAGGAAGAATTCCGGCGACAGGTCGAGGACCGGCCACAGGACCAGCATGCCCCCGGCCAGCCCGGCGATCATGCCCAGAAGGGTCAGGAACGGCATGATCGCGAGCATGCCCAGGAAGCGGGGCAGGACCAGGCTGTCGAAGGGATCGACCCCCATGACGCGCATGGCGTCGATCTCCTGGGTCATCTTCATCGCCCCGATCTCGGCGGCGAAGCTGGAGGCGGACCGCCCGGCGAGGATGATGGCGGTGATCAGGACGGCGAATTCCCGCAGCACGCTGACCCCCACCAGCTCCACGGCGAACACGGACGCGCCGAACTGCGCGAGCAGGCTCGCCCCCAGGAAACCGATGGTGGCGCCGACAAAGACATTGGCCGAGCCGATGATCGGCACGGCGTCGAGGCCGGTGCGCTCGATCTGCGTCAGGGTGGGGGCGAGGCGCAGCCGCGCGGGACGGCGCAGCAGGCGGCCGAGCGCGGTCAGCAGTTCGCCGTAGAAGGCGAGGTTCTCCACCAGATCATCGCCGCCCGCCGCCACCCGCCGCCCGACGATGGCCAGCCAGCCGTCCGGCGCGGATCGGGGACGCGGCGGCGCCACGGGGGCGCTGGCGACCAGCTGCGACAGATGGGCGATGTCGGGCCGGTCGGCGGCGAGGGCGGCGGCGGCCACGGCGTCGGCGGTCTGGCCCGGCCATTCCAGCAGCAGCTCGACCCCCGCCGTATCGACACGATTGACCCGGGTCAGGTCCAGCGGTCCCGCACGGACCGTCCCGGCGCTCTGCGCCAGGCGGGTCATGGCCGGCGTCAGACCGGTGGCGGTCCAGTCCCCGGTGGGGGTGAGGGGCGGGTCCATCGCCGAGGCGCCGCCCGACGGACGGCGCGGGGCGGCCCTCGCCACGGGGGGCGGTCGGGTCCGTGGCGTCGGGTCCGGGATCGAGTCAGGGATCGATTCTGGTATCGGGTCGGGGATGGGCGGCGGACCGGCGGACCCGGACGGCCCGGTCAGAGCGCGCACGCGTCGGAGGCGCCGTCCGTCTCGGGGCGACGGCGGCACAGGGACTGCATGGTGCGGTCCCGCCGCGAGCAGGCCATGGCGGCCAGGTCACGGATGTCCGCGGCGCTCAGCCCATCCGGCAGGGCGTCCCACCCGGCCGCCACATGGCTGCGGACGCGGAGGTACAGAAAGTGTCGACGCGCCGCCGCCAGCCGGTCGGCGACGGCGTAGGTCGCGCTCCGTCGGGGCTTCCGGGATCCCGAGCTCTCGCCCCTGGATTTCTGGATGTCCCCTGTCAGTGCTCCAGCCATGTTCGCTCTCCCCCGCTTGCAGCCGAGAGACGACTTCGCCTACGACAATGATCATCGCCAACATGCCCCGCGCTGCAGGCGGTCGAAAGACTCGGAAAACACGCAAGGCCCGGCCGCCGCGTGGGTATATCCCGGGGCTATGTCTTCGCGTGGCGACGGTCATTCTGCGGATGTCGCCCTCGACTGTCATTTCGTCGTGATGTCTCCCGTCCCCCACCGGAGACCAAGTCGGGGGCGACAACCTCCCTCCCGCCGCCCTGTCCCAAGCCTGCAGACGTCCCAAGCCTGCAGACAGCCCAAGCCTGCAGACAGCGGCCTGCGCCGGGCGGGATGGGTAGATTCCGACGCTCGTCCGCCGTCGCTGGCGGCGTTAACCCTTGCCACCCTTCCCGACCCGTTCCCTCTCCGACCCGTTCCGACGGCGGCCGACGCCGCGCGTCCGGAGGGTCCCCAGACCTGAGGCTTGACCATGGCCCACCCCCCGCGGATCGCGCTGATCGGCAACGCCCTGCCCCGCCAGTGCGGGATCGCCACCTTCACCATGGACCTGCAGGCGGCGCTGGCCGGGGCGCCCGGCGTCCCCGCGACCGGCGTCATCGCCATGACCGATCACGGAGCGTCCTATGACTATCCCCCGTCGGTGCTCTGCGAGGTGGCCGAGGAGCGTCTGGCGGACTACGCCCGGGCGGCGGCCCGGATCAATGACGAGGGCTGGGACGTGGTGTCCCTGCAGCATGAGTTCGGCATCTTCGGCGGTCCGTCGGGGTCGCATGTGCTCAGCCTTCTCTCCCGCCTGGCGGCGCCGGTGGTCACCACGCTGCACACGGTGCTGGCCAGCCCCACCGCGGACCAGGCCGCGACCCTGAAGGCGGTGATCGCCTATTCCAGTCGCGTGGTGGTGATGGCCGAGAAGGCCCGCTCCCTGCTGACCACGGTCTATTCCACCCCGGACGAGAAGATCCGGGTCATTCCCCACGGCATACCCGACGTGCCGTTCGTCGGCCCGGACGCGGCCAAGGCCCGGCTGGGCTATGCCGGGCGCACGGTGATCCTGACCTTCGGCCTCCTGTCCCCCGGCAAGGGCGTCGAGGTGATGATCGAGGCCATGCCCGCCATCCTGAAGGAGACGCCGGACGCGGTCTATGTGGTGCTGGGCGCCACCCATCCCAATCTGGTGCGCAGCGAGGGCGAGGCCTATCGCCATCGGCTGCAGGCCCGGGTGGCGGCCATGGGCCTCAGCGATCACGTGGTGTTCGAGGACGGTTTCGTGGCGCAGGACCGGCTGCTCGACCACATCTCCATGTGCGACATCTATGTCACGCCCTATCTCAACGCCTCGCAGATGACCTCGGGCACCCTGGCCTACAGTTTCGGTCTCGGCCGGGCGGTGGTGTCGACGCCCTACTGGCATGCGCAGGAACTGCTGGCCGACGGGCGGGGCGTGCTGACCCCCTTCGGCGACGCCGCCGCCGTCGGCGAAGAGATCGCGTCCCTGCTGCGGAATCCGGACCGCCGGGCGGCCATGGCCCGGGACGCCTATCGGCACAGCCGCTCCATGACCTGGGCGCGGACGGCGCTGGATTATCTGGCCGTGTTCGACCAGGCCTGCGCCTTGCCGGCCCAGCGCCCCCGACTGATTCCCCTGGAGGTCCGCCCGCCCCGGGACGCCGCTCTCACGCCGGCGGCCAGTCCCCGGGCGCTGCTGGCGCTCAGCGACGATGTGGGCCTCTACCAGCACGCCGTCCATGCGGTGCCGGACCGCAGCCACGGCTATTGCGTCGATGACAACGCCCGGGCCCTGCTGGCCGCCTGCGCCCTGGACGCGCGGGAGGAGACCAGCCTGCCGGAGCGGCAGGTGGACGCCTACGCCGCCTTTGTCCAGCACGCCTGGAATCCGGACTGCGGCCGCTTCCGCAACTTCATGAGCTATGACCGCCGCTGGCTGGAGCCCGCCGGGTCCGAGGACAGTCACGGCCGGACCCTTTGGGCCCTGGGCGTCTGCTCCCGGGACAGCGGCAGCGCGCCGCGTCGAGCCTGGGCGGGTCACCTGCTGCGGGCGGCGGCGCCGACGGTGGCGGACTTCACCTCGCCCCGGGCCTGGGCCTTCTCGCTGCTGGGACTGAACGCCTTCTGCGGCGCGCACCCGCCGATCCGCGCCCTGGAGGCGCTGAGGCGCGACCTGGCCCAGCGCCTGATGGACCAGCTGCGGACCCACGCCACCCCGGCCTGGCCCTGGTTCGAGCCCTGCCTGTCCTATGACAACGCCCGCCTCTGCGAAGCCCTGATCCTGTCCGGCGAGGGGATGGACGCACCGGACATGACCCAGGCCGGGGTCCGCGCCCTGACCTGGCTGGTCAGCCGCCAGCGCGGAACCGGCGGCGTGTTCCGGCCCGTGGGCTCGGACACCTTCGGCGAGGTGGGGGTGATCCGGCCCTATGACCAGCAGCCCCTGGAGGCGTGCGCCACCATCGCCGCCTGCCGCGCCGGTTGGCGCGCGACGGGGCAGGGCGTGTGGATCGAGGAGGCCCGCCGGGCGTTCGACTGGTTCCACGGGGCCAATGACCTTGGCGCGCCCCTGGTGGACGAGGCCACCGGCAGCTGCCGCGACGGCCTGCATCCCGACCGCCCGAACGAGAATCGGGGCGGGGAGTCGGTGGTCTCCTACATGCTGGCGGCGGCGGACCTGCGCCGGCTGCAGCGCGAGGCCGCCCTGGCCGCCGATGTCCACCGAGCCCGGGCGGAGATGGCGTGACCGGCATGTCCGAAACCGACGTCTTCCAGCGCCAGGCGCTGTCGCTGAGGCCCGACCCCGCCCGGGTGATCGTCCGCCCGTTTCGTCCGACCACGGAGCCCCGGGATCTTCAGCCCACGGACAAGCGCCGCGCCAACCATATTGTCGACCGGGTTCTGAGCCTCGACCCGGAGGCTGCGGCGCTGGAGCTGCGGGACGTCCTGGACAATTTCGAGACCCGCCACCGGGACCTGACCGCCACCCTCGACAGCCGGGCCGCCGAGATGGAGAGCGCCTTCACCGACCATCCGAGCTTCACCTCGCTGCAGCGGCAGCTGGTGGGCGCCTATTTCCTGCAGGAATACTCCTACGAGGCCTCGGCCCTGTTCAATCCGAGCATTGTCGCCCATCCGGACCAGTCGTCCGTGAGTCCGGGTAACCTGCGGGTGATCCTGAGTCTGCGGGCCGTGGGCGAGGGTCACGTATCGTCCATCACCTTCCGCAGCGGCCAGATCGGCCCCGACGGCCAGGTCCGGCTGGATCCCTCGGCCAAACTGGCCGGCCTGCCCCAGGTCACCCGGCGGACGGACGGGCTGGACGGGGAGGAGGTGCGCCTGACCTTCGACAGCAACTGGGACATCAGCGAGCGGGTCATCTTCCCCATCACCCTGCGCCAGGTGAACGGCGTGGAGGATGCGCGGTTCGTGGCCCTGGAGGACGGCGGCCAGACCACCTATTACGCCACCTACACCGCCTATGACGGGCGCAGCATCCGCAGCGAACTGCTGGACACGCCGGACTTCGTCACCTTCCGCATGCGGCC
>CAINOV010000021.1 GCA_903851655.1 uncultured Caulobacterales bacterium | reverse complement strand
TCGGCGGCCCACGCCCAGGATTACAACCGCGACCGCGGCCAGGATCATGGCCCGGGCGACAACCGCGACCGCGGCCGGGACGACCATCACGACTGGGGCGACCGGGAGAGCTTCAACCGGGAATGGGGCGGCCGGGGCGCGGACTATGATCACCAGTGGCGCCGGGGCGAGCACCTGCCCGACGGCTACTGGCGCGACCGCCGCTTTATCATCGACGACTATCGCGCCCACCGCCTGCCGCCGCCCCGCCACGGCTATCACTGGGTGCGCTATGGCTCAGGCTTCGCCCAGGTCCGGGACGAGGACGGCCTGGTCTACCGCTTCGTCCGCGACCTGACGCGCTGAGGACCTGACCCTTCAAGGAGGGGCGGGCGGCCGGCCGGCCGCCCGCGACCTCAGTGGCCGTAGGAGCGGATCTCGTTGCGGCCCACCACCATGTGGTGCACCTCGTCCGGGCCGTCGGCGAAGCGCAGATGGCGAACGTCCGTGTACAGATCAGCCAGCGGCGTCCATTGCGAGACCCCGGTGGCGCCGTGAATCTGGATGGCCTGGTCGATGATCTGGCAGGCCTTTTCCGGCACCATGGCCTTGACCATGGACACCCACACCCGCGCCTCCTTGTTGCCCAGCACGTCCATGGCCTTGGCCGCCTTCAGCACCATCAGGCGCATGGCCTCGATCTCGATCCGGGCGCGGGAGACGGTCTCCAGGTTCTTGCCCAGCTTGATCAGGGGCTGGCCGAAGGCCGAGCGGGACAGGCCGCGGGTGACCATCAGGTCGAGCGCCCGCTCCGCCTTGCCGATGGTGCGCATGCAGTGGTGAATGCGCCCCGGACCCAGCCGGACCTGGGAGATCTCGAAGCCCCGGCCCTCCCCCAGCAGGATGTTGTCCTTCGGCACCCGGACATTCTCGAAGCGGATGTGCATGTGGCCCCGGGGGGCGTGGTCATGGCCGAACACGTGCATGGGCCCCAGGATCTTCACGCCGGGGGCGTCGGTGGGCACCAGGATCTGCGACTGCTGCTTGGACGGCGGCGCGTCGGGGCTGGTGCGGACCATGGTGATCATGATCTTGCACCGGGGGTCGCCGGCGCCGGAGATGTAGTACTTCTCCCCGTTGATCACCCACTCGTCCCCGTCCAGCACCGCGGTGGTGGCGATGTTCTTGGCGTCGGAGGAGGCCACGTTGGGCTCGGTCATGGCGTAGGCGGAGCGGATCTCCCCGTTCAGCAGGGGCTTCAGCCAGCGTTCCTTCTGCGCCTCGGTGCCGACGCGCTCCAGCACCTCCATGTTGCCGGTGTCGGGGGCGGAGCAGTTCATGGTCTCCGACGCCAGGGGGTACTTGCCCAGCTCCACGGCGATATAGGCGTAGTCGAGATTGGACAGGCCCTCCCCGGTCTCGGCGTCGGGGAGGAAGAAGTTCCACAGGCCCTCGGCCTTGGCCTTGTTCTTGGCCACCTCCAGCACCTCCAGCTGGCCGGGGGCGAAGGTCCAGGGATCGTGGGGGACCTCGCCCAGCCGGTCATACTCCTCGCTCATGGGCGCCACGGTGTCGCGGATGAAGCGCTTCACATGCTCGTAGAGGGGCATGGCGCGCGCGCTCATGCGCAGGTCGTTGAGGTCGTCGGTGGGCGAGAAGCCGAAGCTGGTATGGGTGGGCGTCACAGAACCGTCAGCCATGGTCGTCGTTCCCTCTTGCGGGCCCGGCGCACCCGGGCGGTGGCGGGCCACAGGCGCCCGCGCTGGATGTTGCGCGCAGCGTAGCACGTGACGCGCGGGGAAGGGCAATCGGGGATGGCGCGTGGTTCTGATCAAGGTTCCCGGGTCTTCGCCCGGGAATGACATCCAATTAAAATACAAAATCAATCGTCATTCCCGCCCTTGAGGCGGGAACCTCCCTCAAGGTGTGGCGCTATATCCTGACCAAGGTTCCCGGGTCTTCGCCCGGGAATGACAGCTTCATTCATATTTTTAGCCGCCGTCATTCCCGCCCTTGAGGCGGGAACCGCCCTCAGAACACAG
>CAINOV010000020.1 GCA_903851655.1 uncultured Caulobacterales bacterium | reverse complement strand
CCCCACGCGCCGGGACAGCCGGCGACAGGCCGCCGCGACGCTGCAGGAGGGCTATGCCCGGGTCCTCGCCCACTACAACGGCCAGGGCGGGCGGGTCGGCTGGGAGACCTGGCTGGCCAGCCTCGACGCCCTGCCGCGACTGGCGGCCCAGAGCGGCGACGGCGGCCGGCTGGCCTATGCCAGCGCCCTGGTCCTGAAGGCGCACGAGGACAAGACCCACCGCGGCGCCCTGATCGCCTCCCTGTCCAATCCCTGGGGCGACGAATTACCGGCGACCCGCGCCTCCACCGGCTACAAGGCGGTCTGGCCCCGGGACTTCTACGAATGCGCCATGGCCCTGGCGGCGCTGGGGGACCGGGAGACGCCGCTGGCCGCCTTCCGCTACCTCAAGACGGTGCAGGTCGCCGCCGTCGCCGAGGATGCGCCGACGGCGGGGGGCTGGTTCCAGCAGAAGAGCCATGTGGACGGAACCCCGGAATGGTTCCAGGTCCAGCTCGACCAGACGGCCATGCCGATCATGCTGGGATGGAAGCTGAACCGCCTCGGCCTGATGTCCGACGCCGAGCTCCGGGCCCACTACGCGACCATGCTGAAGCCGGCGGCGGATTTCCTGGTGGATGGCGGGCGGGTCCGGCAGGGGGACAACGCCGCGATCATCCGGCCGCCGGCCACCCAGCTGGAGCGGTGGGAGGAGCAGCCGGGCTACTCCCCCTCGACCCTGGCGGCGGAGATCGCCGGTCTGGTCCTGGCCGCGGATATCGCCGGACGCGCCGGCGACCCCGCGTCGGCCGTGCGCTACCGCGACGCCGCGGACCGCTATGAAGCCGCCCTGGACGCGCGGACCTTCACGACCCGCGGAGCGCTGGGCGACGGCCGCTATTATCTGCGGATCAACGAGACCGAGGACGCGAACCACCCCAGCCAGATCGCCGCGCACAACGGTCTGTCCGCCCTGTCCGCCGACCGGATGGTCGACGCCGGGTTCCTGGAGCTGGTGCGCTACGGGGTCCGCCGGGCCGATGATCCGAGGATCGTCTCCAGTCTGAAGGTGATCGACGATCCGCAGCGGGACGACGACCTGCGGGTCCGCTACGACATCCCGTTCCCGCAGGGCGTCTCCCCGGGCTTCCGTCGCTACGGCCATGACGGCTATGGCGAGGATACGGTCACGGCGGACGGTTTCCTGCGCAACGGCGTGAATGCGCCGCACCAGCGCGGGCGCCTCTGGCCGCTGCTGACCGGAGAACGCGGACACTATGAACTGGCCCTGGCCGGCCGTCACGGCGCTCCGTCCGCCGGTCAGACGGGCGCCCTGCGCCAGACGTGGGTCCGGGGCATGGAGCGCTTCGCCAATGCCGGTTTGATGCTGCCGGAGCAGGTCTATGACGGGGTCGGCGCGCCCCTCCACCGGGGCCAGGCGCCCGGCCAGGGCACGGACTCGGCCACGCCGCTGGCCTGGGCCCACGCCGAATATGTGAAGCTGCTGCGGTCCCTGGCCGACGGCCGGGTCTGGGACCGCTACGACCTGGTCGCCGACCGCTACGCCCCGCCGGCGTCGCCGCCTCCCGGCGGTGGCGGATGAGGTGTCCGCATTACTATTTATCTAAGCTCGTCTGACGCGGTCCGTCCACGTCTACTCGCCAGATCGTTCGCGCCGGAAAATGACCGAAAAACAATGGTTAATGCGACTTTCATGTCTAAACCTGTCTAGTGACGACCATGGGAAGCCATGCTAGTTGGATGGGGTCGATGGTGCCGTCGTAAGTTGGTCGGCAACGGACGGGGCCGGTTGCGCGACTTGCTGCGTTGAAATCGGGCTAACAGATATACTGGCATTCCGAGCCTGCATCTGCATTTACAGCCATGGAACTAAAATGGAAATGCAAATATAAATAATTGCTGCAATCCAAGTTCGAGCTAGGTTTGATCCTCTGCTAACTACTCGAGTCTTGTAGTCTTTATCCCACGCAGATATTCCATTTTGTTTAAGTTCATTATAACTAGTGCTGAGTGTGAATAGGCCGACAACAGGAATGCCTAGTCCCATCGCCAAGTACGTTCTAAATTCTCGCTTTAAATTGATCGCAAAGGGTATGTTTTTCCCAGTGGCCGTTTCAATTCTTAGGCCAGCGATCATCAATCCAATCGACGTCCCGAACGCCGATATCACTAGCGCGCTGATTGGAATTGTCAGCGGAAGCAGCAATACGGTCAGCAATCGGCCCTCCCATGTCGCGGAGGCTGGAACGAACGCGCCGCCTATTGCTGACAGCGGAAGAACATAGATTACAAGATCAATATACCGCGCCCATAGGCGAGCCCATGCGAGGTAGGATTCCGGAGAGCGGACATCCTTATCAGCAACTTCGGTCATCTTCACCCCCGATCGAAACCCTAGTGTCACAGCTGGCGAGCATGACACAACCAGAGCGCCAATAGAGTATGATCCGGCGCTGCCTTATCGTCGACATCAGCGCGCAGGCTGCCGATGTGATTCGGCGATGCTTCCAATACGCTGAGCGTAGCGGAGTTGCTGCTTAGCTGCCGTGCTCAGACCTATCGATTAGATCCGACGAACCTATTGCGGTCGGCAACTCGTAATGGGTTGGGTGAGGCCGAAAGTGGGGCCGATGCCCCGCAATTTCGAAATATTCAATAAAAACAACGCACACTGGCGGATGAGGTGGGATTCGAACCCACGGTAGGCTTCCACCTACGGCGGTTTTCAAGACCGCTGCCTTAAACCACTCGGCCACCCATCCGGTTGCGCGGCGCGCCTAGACGGGCGCGGCGGGGAGGGGATCGCATAAACTGCGCCACGCCCGTCGTCCAGAGCCGGCGCGCCGCCCCTGCCGACTTGCCAGACCGCCAAAAGCATCGGATGGAGAGCCCTCGCGACAGGAGCGGACAGCACGTGACGCACGGGCGCTTCATCACCATCGAAGGCGGCGAGGGGGCAGGCAAGTCCACCCAGCTGCGCCGGCTGGCCGAGCGGCTGACGCCGCGCGTGGGCCCGCCGCTGCAGACCCGCGAGCCTGGCGGCTCCCCCGGGGCGGAGGCCCTGCGCGGCCTGCTGGTGGCCGGGGCGGCGGATCGCTGGTCCCCCCTGGCCGAGACGCTGATCCTGTTCGCCGCGCGGGAGGATCACCTCCGGCGCCGGATCCGTCCGGCCCTTGCGGCGGGGCAATGGGTGGTCTGCGACCGGTTCTCCGACTCGACCCGCGCCTATCAGGGCGCCGCCGGCGGGACCGACCCGGCGCTGATCTCGGCCCTCGAGGCCGGGGTGATCGGCGACACGCGACCGGACCTGACCCTGCTGCTGGACCTGCCGGCGGACACGGGGCTTGCCCGGGCGGCGGGGCGAGGCGGCGGAGAGGCGCGGTTCGAGTCCAAGGGCCTCGCCTTTCATGAGCGCCTGCGGTCCGGGTTCCTGGCCATCGCCGCCGCGGAGCCCGACCGGGTCTGCGTCATCGACGCGTCCCAGTCCGAGGATGCGGTCGAGGCCGCGGTATGGGCTGCGGTGCGCCAGCGCCTGGGCGGTCTTGCATGACGGTCGAGGCGATGGATCGCGACGCCGCCCTGACCGGGGAGGCCCTGGAGGGGCTGGACGCCGCCGCCGCGGCCTTTGCCGAGGCCATGGTCCGCGGACGGCTGCATCACGCCTGGCTGATCACCGGTCCCGAGGGGCTTGGCAAGGCGGCTCTGGCGCATCGCATCGCCCGCCGGCTGCTGGGCGCGCAGGCCGATCCCGCCGGCGGGGTGATGGCCAGCCGGGCGGACGATCCGGTGACGCGGCTGGTGCTGGCCCGGTCCCATCCGGACTTCATCGCCCTCGACCGGCATGACGAGGACGGCAAGCTGCGACGCAACATCTCCGTGGACGACGCCCGCCGCCTGCCGGCCTTCTTCTCCAAGGCCCCGGCCTTGGCGCCCTGGCGGGTGGCGGTGATCGATGCGGTGGACGATCTCAATGTCAACGCCGCCAACGCCGTTCTGAAGACCCTGGAGGAGCCGCCGCCGCGGGGGGTGCTGCTGCTGGTGTCGCATTCCCCGGGCCGTCTGTTGCCCACCATCCGCTCCCGCTGCCGGCGTCTGCCGGTGCGACCCTGGGCCGAGGCGGATCTCGTGCGGCTGTTGCAGGCCCGCACCGGCGTCGCCGCCGCCGACGCGGCCCTGCTGGCGGCCATGGCCGGCGGAAGCCCGGGCCGGGCGTTGCGTCTCGTCGGCGGCGACGCGGGGGCGGCGGACCGCGCCGCCCGGGCCCTTCTGGCGGGCCTGCCCGGGGGCGACGAAGCCCAGCTGATCCGCCTGGCGGAGGGGTTCCGCGGCGCGGAGGGGGCCGAGCGATTCAATCTGTTGCTCGAGCGGATCAGCGACCTGATCGGTCGCGCCCTTCGCGGACCCGACCCGCCGCCGGCGGCTGCGCGCCATCGCTGGGCGGAGGTCTGGTCACGGCTGAAGACCGTTCCGGACGAGGCCGAGGGCCTGAACCTGGACCGCGCCGACGCCTTCTGGTCCGTGCTGGCGGAGCTGCGCGGCGCGGCGCGGCAGTTTCCCCTCGAGGGGGAGGGATGAGCCCATGCTGATCGACAGTCATGTCAACCTGCACGCCCCGCAGTTCGCCGACGACCAGGCCGAGGTGATCGCCCGGGCCCGCGCCGCCGGTATCGGTCTGATGGTGACGATCTGTGACAAGGTCTCGAGCTTCGAGGCGGTGCACGCCATCGCCCTGGCCCATGACGACATCTGGTGCACCGTGGGAACCCACCCGCATGAAGCCAAGGAAAATCCGTCACTTGAAGCGGAAACCTTGATCCGGTTTGCAGCCCGGCCGAAGGTGGTCGGGATTGGCGAGGCAGGGCTCGACTATCACTACGACCTGTCCCCCCGGGAGGTGCAGCGCGCCGTGCTGGCGGCCCAGATCGCAGCGGCGCGGGAGACCGGCCTGCCGCTGGTCCTGCACACGCGGGAGGCTGACGCCGACACCGCCCAGATGCTGGAGGAGGCGCACGCGGCCGGTGCGTTCCGCATCCTCATGCACTGCTACACCAGCGGCGCCGACCTCGCCCGCCGTGCAGCGGCCCTTGGAGCGTGGTTCTCGGTCTCCGGGATCGCCACGTTCAAGGCGGCGGACGAGGTGAGGGCGGTGATCCGCGACATGCCAGCCGACCGGATCATCGTCGAGACCGACTGCCCGTATCTGGCCCCCGTTCCCCTGCGGGGTCGGCGCAACGAGCCGGCCTATCTGCCGCACATCCTGGCGCGCCTGGCGGAGATCCGGGGCTGGACCCTGGCGGAGGCCGAGCAGCGGACGGAAGATGCAT
>CAINOV010000019.1 GCA_903851655.1 uncultured Caulobacterales bacterium | reverse complement strand
TGAGACCCGGACCGATCTCGTCGGCCCCGTCGACGGTGATGTCGATCCCGTCGACGCTGTCGAGGGGAACAACGGCCAGCCCGAGTCCGACGGCCAGTTCCGCCGTCGCGAGGGAGGTCGCCACGCACCGCAACGCCAGGCCTTCCGCCTTCGCCCGGCGGGCCAGGGCGGCGACGAAATGGGCGGCGGTCGAGCCGGTGCCCAGCCCCACCGTCATGCCGTCCTGGATCTCGCGGGCGGCGGCGGCCCCGGCGGCCTGCTTCTGGAGGTCGATCTCGGTCATCGGGTCTTGCGCTCTCCCTTGAGCCGGCGGAACTTCGCCGCCCATTCGGGTTTTTCCACCTGCTCCGCCCGGGTGACGGCCAGGGCGTCGGCCGCCACCGAACGGGTGATGACCGACCCGGACCCCACATAGGCCCCGGCGCCGATCGCGACCGGGGCGACCAGGGCGCTGTTGGAGCCGATGAACGCCCCTGCCCCGACCTCGGTCCGGTGCTTGTCGAAGCCGTCATAGTTGCAGAAGATCGTACCCGCCCCGATATTGGCGCCGGCCCCCACGGTCCCGTCGCCCAGATAGCTCAGGTGATTGGCCTTGGCGCCGGCGCCGACGACCACGGCCTTGACCTCCACGAAATTGCCGATATGGGCGCACGGCCCGATCTCGGCGCCGGGCCGCAGGCGGGCATAGGGCCCGATGACGGCGTCGTCCGCGACCCGGGCGCCCTCGAGGTGGCTGAACGCCCGGATGGTGGCGCGGCCGATGCGCACGCCGGCGCCGAAGACGACGTTCGGCTCGACCACCGCCCCCGGCGCAATCTCGGTGTCATGGCTGAACATCACCGTGTCCGGGGCGGGCATGCTCACCCCCTGGTCCAGCATGCGGCGGCGGACCCGGCGCTGGAACACCGCCTCGGCGTCCGCCAGCTCGGACTGGCTGTTGACGCCCATGACCGACGCCTCCTCCACCAGCGCGGCGCGGACCGACAACCCCTGCCCCCGGGCCAGACCGACCACGTCGGTCAGGTAGTATTCCTGCTTGGCGTTGGCGTTGCCGACCCTGGCCAGCAGGCTGAACAGCAGCGCCCGCGGCGCGGCGAGCACGCCGGAGTTGCACAGGCGCACGGCCCGTTCGTCCGGTGTTGCGTCCTTGGCCTCGACGATCCGCTCCAGCAGACCGTCCTCGCCGATCAGCAGGCGTCCGTAGGGGCCCGGATCCGCCGCCTCGAACCCCAGCACGGCCAGGTCGGCCCCGGCGTCGCGGACGGCGAACAGGGGCGCCAGGGCGTCTGCGTCCAGCAACGGCGTGTCGGCATAGCTGACCAGCACGTCCCCGTCGAAATCCGCAAGGGCCTCCCGGGCGGCCAGCACGGCGTGGCCGGTGCCCAGCGGCGGATCCTGGATCACCACGCAACCTTCGCCCAGCCGGGCGCGGGCGTGCGCCGCCACCGCCGGCGAATGGGCCCCGGCCACGATCACGATCCGGTCGCAGCCGGCGGCTTCGGCGGCGTCGATGGCCCGGTCGAGCATGGGGCGACCGCCGACCCGGTGCAGCACCTTCGGCGTCGGCGAGCGCATCCGCGTGCCCTGGCCCGCCGCAAGGATCACCGCCGCCCGAAGATTGGAAACCCGCATGACTCACCAACACCCATTGAGTTCGCATCGGGTTTAGCCGAAACCGCACAGGGTTTCGACGTGAATTCTGGAGGTCACCCGCGCATGGCGCATCCCGTTGTCCCGGCCGCGTCCGGCCTCAGCCTCGCCGGCGCCGTGATCGCCTTCGATCTCGACGGAACCCTGGTGGAGACCGCCCCCGACCTGCTGGGCGCCCTCAATGGGGTGCTGGCCGAACAGGATCTCGCCCCGCTGCCGGCTGAAGGGGCGCGCCACCTGATCGGCCGCGGCGCGCGGGCGCTGCTGGTGCGGGGATTCGAGGCCTCGGGCCAACCGCTGGACGACGGCGCGGCCACGCCCCTGGTGGCGCGCTTCATCGAGATCTATCGCAGCCGGATCGCCCAGGAGAGCCGGCCCTATCCCGGCTGCGTCGCCGCCCTGGACCGGTTGGCGGCGGAGGGGGCGCGGCTGGTCGTTTGCACCAACAAGCTCACCGCCCTGTCGGTCCAGCTGCTCGACGCCCTGGACCTCACCCGCCGGTTCGTCGCGGTGATCGGCGCGGACGGCGCCCCGGCGGCGAAGCCGGACCCGCGGCACGTCCTGCACGCGATCCACGCCGCCGGCGGCGTCGCGGACCGGGCGGTGATGGTGGGAGACAGCCTCAACGATGTCGCCGCCGCCCGGGCCGCCGGCGTGCCCAGCATCGTGTTTCCGTTCGGCTATACGGATGTACCGGCGGCGGAGCTGGGCGCTGACCGGCTGATCGCGCACTACGACGATCTGGTCGCCGCTGTCCAAAGCCTGTTGCAGCCGTCGCAAGGCTCGGCTATAGGCTCCCCCCTCTGAACGCCGGTTGTCTTGCAGCCGTCCGGTCGGGCGCGTAGCTCAGCGGGAGAGCATTCGCTTCACACGCGAAGGGTCACAGGTTCAATCCCTGTCGCGCCCACCATTCCTCGGTCCACCCCTGCAGGCGGCCACACCCGTCATGGGCCGCCACCCCGGCTCAGAAGAGGTTGTTCACTGTAAAATAACCACGACGCTGGTTCTGATTTTCAACTATTTAATGTCTTTATGTCAGAAGACATTGACCCAGTCTGAACCCGTGGCGACAGTGAATATAGTCAACGATTTCTTACCCCATCAAGACTTGCTGAAGCGGCTTGCTGCAGATCCGATCCTGCAGGTCCGGGCCGACCCCGGCATGGATCCGACGCCCGCACCGCCGCGCGCGCCGGACGCGTTCGCGCACCAGACCCCGCCGCGCCTGTCCCGGCCCTACGAGTTCGTCCGGCGCTGTGCGGACGTCGTTCTGAGCGGAGCGGTGATTCTGTTCATCCTGCCTCTGCTGGTCGCGATCGCGGCGCTCGTGTGGCTCCAGGATGGAGGACCGCCCGTCTTCGCCCAGCCCAGGGTCGGGCGGGGCGGCCGGATGTTCAAATGCTACAAGTTCCGGTCGATGGTGCAGAACGCCGGCGAACGGCTTGAACGCCTGCTGGCCGAAGACCCGCAGGCCCGGGTGGAGTGGGCGCTGCACCACAAGCTCAGGAATGACCCGCGGATCACGGGACTCGGGCGGTTCCTGCGGAAGTCCAGCCTCGACGAACTGCCGCAGGCCTTCAATGTCCTGTCCGGCGTGATGAGCCTGGTCGGCCCTCGCCCGATCGTTCCCGACGAGATCGAACGGTACGGCTGGCGGATCTGTTACTACGCCTCGGTGCCGCCGGGCATTACCGGCCTGTGGCAGATCAGCGGACGCTCCGACACCAGCTACCGGCGCCGGGTCGCGCTCGACTGCATCTATGTCCGTCGGCGAGGACCGGTGATGGATCTCAAGATCCTGATCGGCACCGCGCCGTCGGTGCTGATGAGCCGCGGCGCACGCTGAGGCGACTATTTCACGAAGGACAGGCTGTCTTCGAAGTCGAGGAAGATGTCCATCAGATCCTCGTGCGACACCATGGCGCGCTCTCCCGCCGGAAACCGATAGCGCCAGAAGCTGATGATGTGCTGCATCGCGCCCAGCTGCTCGCCCAGATCGTAGAACATGGCCGGCGCCGACAGCAGGAAATCGCGGAATGCGCCCGGCTGGTTCATCTTGGTCAGCTGGAAATAGGCATTGTTGTAGACATCCAGCTTTTCCTGCACCGTGGTCGACGTCTTGAGCAGAAGCCGAGAGATGTTTGACCTGGCCTGCGGAATATAGGTCGAGGTTTCAGACGTGCGCTGACCGCGCCCCTGCGTGGTCTCGATCTCCATCATGACGTCGGTCATGGGTTTCATCAGGTCGCCCAGCACCCACTTGTAATAGAGAAATCCGCGCCAGCAGAACATGCCGTCGGAATATTCCTGGTCGGTCAGCTTCAGTGTATCGCGTAGCGGCTCGAACCCGGCGTCCGGGGCGTTGGACAACAGCTTCTCCACGAGGCGCGACGCATAGGCGACCGACCCGGCGCCGCCGCCGGCGGACAGGGTGACAAGGGCCATGATCTCCTGCCGCACGAAGTCGAACATGCGCTGGACGTCGCCGTCGGAGATCGCGAAATAGGCCTGCGCCGGGTGAACATCGTTCTTCGCCAGGAATTCCTTCAGCAGGAACGGGTCCAGCGTCGGCAGGCTGGTGACCAGGTCGAGCACCATCCGGTCCCGGGAGCCGGGGCGCATGTCCTGGCCGAACGTGTCCTGGACCAGTTTCTCGTAGTCGTTCTGGCCGACGAAGAACGAATGCGCGCCGTAGCGCAGGTCGGATCCATCGATCGGGATCAGGATCTTGGTGACGATCGTCGGCGGAACCTTGAAGTGCACGTATTCATTCGTGCGCAGCCGATGCTTCACGATCAGGCATCGATCCAGCACCTTGTTCTTGAAAAACGGCGCCGCCTGGATCGAAGCATCATCCGGGAAAAGCTTGTGAACCCTTACAAGGTTCAGCACCCGAGCCGTGGACGCGGACTCCTGCAGCGCAGACAGGCGGCGGATCGTACGATCATTTGCCATGCAATATTTCGAATGAACTCCCTGATCCCGCGGTCGATTCTGATTACGCGACAGAGGTTAAGTATGTTTATCACTGGGGCGTCTTCGACGTCGCATCCCACAGGGCCCATCTGAAACGCATGCTCCCCGCGGCGCGCGCGGATCCGGTTGCGGTTGCGGTTTCGCCGCCGGGCGCCTACTGGTCACCCCGTGACGCGTGACGGGCCCGCGTCCTGCGACAGGCGAACGCATGAGCACCGATCTCGACACCGACACGGCGACGGCGCAGGCCCTGTTCCAGTCCTATGACGGGATGGAGGGTCTCGGCGGGCCGCCGTCGGCGGTTCGACAGGCCTCCGCCGCGGATCGCGCCCAGGACATCCTTCGCCGGGTCTATCCCGGGTTCGCCGTGGCGGCGACCATCGCGCTGGCGGCCACGTGGCTGTCGCAGCAATACGCGGCGCCGGTGATGCTGTTTGCGCTGCTCATCGGCATGGCGTTCCATTTCCTGCACGAGGAGGGACGCTGCATCCCCGGCATCGAGGCCTCCTCGAAGACCATCCTGCGGATCGGCGTGGCGCTGCTGGGCGCGCGGATCACGGTCAGCCAGATCCTGAGCCTGGGGGCCATGCCCATCCTCACCGTCATCGTGGCCGTCACCACCACCATCGGCTTTGGCGTGGCGGCGGCGCGGGTTCTGGGACTGAAGTCGCGGTTCGGGGTCCTGTCCGGCGGGGCCGTCGGCATCTGCGGCGCCTCGGCGGCCCTGGCGATCGCCTCGGTGCTGCCGAAGGATCCCGAGGCGGAGCGGGACACGATCCTGACCGTGGTCACGGTGACCGGCCTGTCGACCGTGGCGATGATCCTCTATCCCCTGTTCGTCACGGCGTTGGGCTTCACCCACATCCAGTCGGGCGTGTTCCTGGGCGGCACCATCCATGACGTGGCCCAGGTGGTCGGGGCCGGTTTCTCGATCTCGCCGCAGACTGGCGACGTCGCCACCTATGTGAAGCTGCTGCGGGTCAGCCTGCTGCTGCCGGTGGTGTTCGCCATCGCCCTGGCCGCGCGCCGGGGGGCCGGCGGCGGCGCGACCGGCGGGCCGCCCGTCCCCCTGTTCCTGGTCGGCTTCGCTGTCCTGGTGGCCGCCAACAGCCTCGGGTTCCTGGCCAAGCCCGTGGTGGACGGAGCCTCGGTCCTGTCCCGGTGGTGCCTGGTCACCGCCATCGCGGCTCTGGGCATGAAGACCTCGTTCAAGGCCCTGGCGGCCGTGGGCTGGAAGCCGGTGGCGCTGATGATCGCCGAGACCCTCTGGATCGCGGGCCTGGTGTTCGTCGCCGTCTACGGGCTGCACCCGGGCGCCGGCCCGGGCTGAACCCTCCCGCCTATTTCTCGGGCCGCACCAGGGCCTGATAGGTCAGGGTCCGGGCCAGTTCGCCCAGGTCGTCGCCGCCGGTGCCGCCGAGGCGCTGGATCATGCCGACGAACACCACGTCATTGGTGGGATCCACCCAGAACCAGGTCCCCGCCGCGCCGCCCCAGCTGAAGGTGTTGCGGCCCTCGAGGCGTCCGGCCTTGAGGGGATCGGTGACCACCATGCCGTCGAGGCCGAAGCCGACGGCCTCGTTGAACCGCGCGCCTGTGGTCCCGTTGGCGTTCACCAGCACGCTCTGCGGAACGACATTGGTCTCCATCAGGGCCACCGTGCGGGGATTGAGGATCCGCACCCCGTCCAGCTGGCCGCCATTGGCCAGCATCTGCGCAAACCGGGCGTAGTCGCCCAGGGTGGAGACCAGCCCGCCGCCGCCCGAGTCCAGGGCCGGCGGCGTCACATAGGTGGGCATCGGATTGCCGAACAGGTCGGTGGGAACCACAAGCTTCCCGGTGTCGGGATTGGCCTGGTAGAGCTGGGCCAGCCGCGACGCCCGCTCCGGCCCCGTGTAAAAGGCGGTGTCCCGCATCTTCAGCGGCTGGAAGATGTTCTGGGCCATGAAGTCCCCCAGGCGCTGGCCCGAGATCTTCTCGACGATGTAGCCCTGCAGGTCGACGGCGATGGAATAGTACCAGTTGGTCCCGGGCTGATACATCAGCGGGATGTCGGCGACCCGGTTGACCAACTCCTTCAGGCTGGGCGCGGCCAGCACCTGC
>CAINOV010000018.1 GCA_903851655.1 uncultured Caulobacterales bacterium | reverse complement strand
GCTTTGGTTGCGATCCCGTTTGGTCTGGGCCTGTTGTTCGGCGCCTACCTGATCGCCTGCGGCCGGATCTTCAACCGAATGCTCGCGCAGGAACTCAAGACCGTCACGTTTCGCAGGGACTACTAGCGCCCGCAGCGTCCCGTGGGGCGATCATCGCCGATGCGCGTCAAGGCGGTCCGGGCGGATCGTCGACCCGCAAGACCACAGCGGTCCGGTCCGGTGACCGGCTCTGCATGGCCGCATGGCGCAGGGCGCGAAGGGATGAGGTCGTGCAGCTCTCACCGGCGCCGGCTGGGCGACTCATCCCCGCGAAGGTCGACCGGCGCCCTGCCTCACCCGCCGCTTGCGGCCCGCACAGAACAGGCCAGGCGGAGACACCGATGGCGCGCCCGCGGTCGTCCCGCCGATCGACCTGCAGCCCGAAATAGACATACCGCTTCGCCTTCCCGAGGCGGACGCGCAGCAGGAGCGGCTCTCCCGCCACCGTGACAAACGGATAGTCCGCGTCCTCAAGCCGGCCCAGCGCCGCCGGAGGCGCGTCCGATGGCTTCCGCCCGCTGGCGTCCGCAGGAGCCTTGGCGACGCCCCGCCGAACTTCGAACACCACCGCGCAGGACGGCCATTGCCGCCGAGGCGCGCCGCGATCGACCGGACAATCCTTGTCCAGCTGGAGCCATAGGCCGTCGGCCAAGACTGGCCCGCTTTCGGACAATGCATGCGCCGGAACCGGGCGCCGGGTCTCCACCATGTCGCAGGCGTTCAAACCCAGCAGCAAAAGGGTTGCAAGGGCGACACTCCCCTGTCGATGCTTCATCATTTGTGGCCCTCGCTGACTGACAGCGCCATCATTCCCCCTGTTTGACGCAGTGAGCGAAGGGAGACCGGAATTCATGGTCGCTCGCCCACTCGATCGGGATCGTCTGCCCCGGCCCGAACGCCCCTTGGGGATTGGTGTCGGTGAAGCTGAACGTCAGCAAGCGCGTTCTCGGAAGCCGCCAGTCGCCAACGGCGTCGATCCGACCCGCGGAGCTGGTAACGGCAACGGCAAACTCACCGGACCCCTGAAGCATGAGGTCCTGCCGGAACTCCACGCCATCCGGTCGCGTCCCCGAACAGCTCCAACGTCCGGTCAAGGCGGCCAGCTCATCATATGGCGTATTGTTCACGTCGGGCGCCGGCGCGGGGTCGGTCCCCGGCTCGCCGCCCGCGCCCGGAATCGACGGCTCCTGCCGATGAAGCGCCATCTCCCGCAGGGCGAAGCTCTCAGCCACATATTCGTACATCTCGTAGCAGAACGTCAGTTGCTTCAACGACGAATTCCACCAGGCATTGACCTTCCCGTCGCAGGACCGGGCGATCACGGGAACATTCATCGGCAGGTCATAGGACCGGGAGACCGCATCCAGCAGCGTCTTAATCGGCCCGTCGCGGAAGACCGTCTCGAACGCCGCATATTTCTCGGGCCCCCGCGGTCCGATCGCCAGCTCGAGCCGGTGCTGCGGCGCCCCACTGCCGGCGGTGCGGACATGCCCTCTCATCAGCACGTTCCAGGCCGCGAGCTTCTTGTCATAATCCCGTACGCACTCCTCGATCTTGGAGTCCGAGTATCCTTCACCCTTGGCGAAGCGGCCAAAGTATCCGGAGTCCGATCCGACGGCCATGCATAGCAGATTATAGTACCTGCGCATGTCGGGGGAATGCTCGTCCGCCCAGTCGATGCGCTTGTTGGAGTTCCGGACCGCCGATATTTTCCAGAAGGTCGCGCTGGACCAGATGACCTCGCGGAGCACGTCGCGACTATGCGCGTCAGCGGTCTTCATTGCCCGTGTAAGCAGGAGCATTGAAAACTCGTCGGCCGCATCCTCTTCAGGCCCCGTCGATGGCAGCTTGAGAAGGTCGATCACCATGTGGCCGGTTTCATGGAAAACCACGTGCATCATCGCGCCGGTTGCCTGCCGGCTGACTTCGGCGTGGAGGTCGTCGGGCAGGTCCGTGACGCCTCCGGTCGGAAGGAGCGGCAAGGGCAACGAAATCCGCTGCCCCTGCGCCTCCGTCCCGCCGCCGCCAACGCCTCCGGGCGCGTGGAACTGCGCCGCGACCTTGGGGATGAGTTGCGCCCCAAGGGCGACCACCAGGATACCGAGAAGGATGACCGGGAAGCCCAGCCTGCTCAACATGCTTTTCATCGATCGCCCGACCCAGCCAACGTCCCGCCGTCGCGCCGAATGGAATACGGGCGCCGCGCCGGGCCCGGGCGCAAAGGAGACCGCGGCGAAATCCGCAGGGTTCGCGCCAAAGCGGTCAGATGATCCAGCCGTCGCTCGCCCGCCGCCCGTCCTGGCATGATATTGACAAGGGCCAGTGGGAGAGCGAGGGCGCGTGGATCTCCGAGCATTCGCCCACCTGTGAAGAGGGCTGCGAAGGTCACGACGATCTTCATGCCGAAACACAGGACATATTCGAACCGGCTCGAACGACCTCGGAAATCAGAATACATTTGATAGGCACGGAACAAATTGCTGCCTCCCGGTAGCGAATTCAATCGAGCTGACGTCTCCAGACTTCCAGAGCCGGCGCATCTGGCGACAAAGTCGGCATGACGAGCCACTACTCGCTTGTCTCGGACACGGAGCTGTCCGACGAATAGCTGTGATCCGCGGTGGCCCCGCCCTGGTCGGCATGACCCGCCAGGTTGTCTGCGGTGCTGCTTTCATTCGCCGCTGTTGTCGCGGCCTCGGACGCGGCAATCTCATGGCCTGAACTGGCGTCCCAGGCCGCGGTGTTGGCGGCGTCCGCCGCTGTCTCCTTGTGCCAGACCGCGTCAGCCGTATGGTCTTCGTCCTTCAGGGCCTGGGCGAGTTGCAGGTCGCCCTCCCCGCCATCGCTCTCCACGGCCCGGATTTCGTATTCGCTCTGATGCGCCAGATCATTGGCGTGCGCATAATCGCCGGCCGCCACGGCGTCGGCCTGCTCCTTGTGCAGGTCCTCGACGTTGTGCCGGTGGACGTCGGCGTCCGCCGCCTGATGGACAAGCGCATCAGCATCGGCGCCCGCGGTATCGGCCAGACCGTCATGCACCTGAGCGAGCCCCTCCCTGGACAAGGACGCCAGCTCCACC
Source organism: uncultured Caulobacterales bacterium (assembly GCA_903851655.1). Taxonomy (GTDB): domain Bacteria; phylum Pseudomonadota; class Alphaproteobacteria; order Caulobacterales; family Caulobacteraceae; genus CAIMFV01. The sequence goes on along the minus strand of CAINOV010000018.1, from coordinate 1,980 downwards.
TGGTAGGCGTCGGACACCTTGTCCGCCAGCGAGTCCGAAGACGGGTCGAGTTCAGCCATGGGGTCTCTCCTGTGAACAAAAGCGTCCGGCGATGTCAGACAGTGTCAGAGTGCTCGTCGATTGTGTTATCGCCGGACGCGTCGCGCCTCGCGGCTGGTCCGCTTTCGCCGGGCGAGGACCGCTGCAAACGACCTCGGCGCCGTCAAACGCCATCGGCGTCCCCTTCGTGGGCCGGCGGGCTTGTGGGCTCCACCGGCAGCTTTTCCGGAGCGGGCGGTTTGACGGTCAGGACGGCGGCGCAGGCGGGATTCGGACACCGGACGAGAACCTCCGTCCCCGCCGCAAAGATCGATCTGGGCGCCCTCAGGGGCTGATGACACGCGACACAGCTGAGCCGCAGCGTGTGCGCGGGCTCGGGCGTCATCCGCTCGATCCGAGCGGACCGGGGCGGCATCCGCCTCACCTCCAGCACCCGGCCGCACGCCTCGTTCGGGCACCGGATCTTGACGGTCTCCGACACGCCGAAGCTGGCGAAGGGAACTTTCAGCCCCTGCGAACAGGCTGTGCAGGCGAGGCGGATGAACCGATCGTCGGGCTCGGACCCGGAATCGGACAATCCGGACGCCGCGCCCGCCTCGGGATCGTCAGGCTGGCGCCGGTCCTGCTCGAGCCAGTAGTCAATGATCGCCGCCCAGCCGCGATAGGCGTCCGAGGCGGTGTATTCGCTCATGAACCTCAGCCGCCGGGTCAGAAACGGCGTCGCAGTCTGGGTCCATTCCGCGAGTTGCAGCGCCCGGTCGTTGGCCTCGGACATCTGGCGCTCGAGAGCGTCGAGGTTCAGACGGTTGTAGAGCGGGAACGAGCGGACCGCCCATTGGGTCGTCACCTTCCGCACCACCTCGGCGTTACGGACCACCAGCGCACCCGCCCGGTCCGCGGTGATCTCCGCGTGGCGCGCCCAGGCCATAAGGGGTGTGTCAATCGCACTCTCCAGCACCCGGCTGGGGTTGAGCAACTGCAGGACCCCCTGCCCCATCAATGAATGGTTCAGCTGCTTCTTGCCGCTGATGAACTGGAGGACGGTTTTCCACAGGGCGTGGTGCGCGGCGCAGTGGCCCATCTCGCGACCCAGGACGTACAACAGGTCATCATCCTTGAGGTTGGTCAGCACCGATCCCAGCGTGATGAAGGCGCTGGTGTCACTCCCGAGGGTCGACGACTCCCACATGGCGTCGCCGGAGACATAGATTTCCGGCATCACCGGAAGCCCCATGATGCGCGCCGCCAGGACTCCCTTTTCGAAAATGTCCGGCAACTGATCCATGCCCAGCCGGATACCGTTGACGGTGGACTCGAACCACGGCCGTCCGATGCGGTTGGACAGCGCCTGAGCCGCGGCGTTCAACGGGGCGATGGACCGCAGCACGCCCATTGCCTGGGCGTCGAGGCTCCACATGAAGGCGTCCAGCGGCAGATGGTAGTCGCGACCCAACGGCCGCAGCCACCGGCAGACGGGACAGAACACGTCCTCCGCCGCCAGTCGCTGGCCGTCGCCGCCGCAGTGGGCGCAGTAGCCGTACTGAGGGGCGATCGCCGCCTCGATCGACAGGGCGTAACCGCACCGGACGCAGAACCGCCCGTCCGGGCCGTTGATTTCCCCGCACGCGCCACAGGCAAGGCCGCCGTCCGCCATCATGTCCGGCGCCTATGAGTGGGGCGCGGTCGCGCCGTCGCGTGTCAGGTCGCGCGGAGCTTGTCGCAGCCTATGCGGGGGAGGATGGAAGGCCATCCTGGCGGTCAACGGCATTGGCAAACTTCCCAAAGTCGACGCTCCAAAGTCCTGTCCTGGAACGCGCATGCAAACCCGTCGGCGGCGCCACGCGTCACGATGCCGGCTCAGCCGCCCAGGATCTTGTTGATGAGGTCGGCCTTCTTGCCGTCGAACTCCGACTGATTGAGCAGTCCCGCATCCTTCAACTG
>CAINOV010000017.1 GCA_903851655.1 uncultured Caulobacterales bacterium | reverse complement strand
CCGGGGGACGCCGTCTACAAGGCCTTCCACGGGGAGGAGGGCCTCCAGCGGATCATGGACGACTTCATCGTCCGGATCACCACCGACCCGCGGATCAAGGATCGCTTCGCCAACGCCAATCTGGTGCGGCTGAAACTGTTGCTGGTGCAGCATGTCTCGTACCTGACCGGCGGCCCGCAGACCTATTCGGGGCGGGACATGAAGACCGCGCACGAGGGCATGGGCCTGAAGAACGGCGACTTCAACGCCTTGGCCGAAGACCTGCAGCTGTCCATGGACAAGGAGGGCGTGCCCTTCCGCGCCCAGAACAAGCTGCTGGCCAAGCTGGCGCCCATGGAACACCAGATCGTCCCCCACTGATCGGGTCCGCCCGGGCGGTCGCCGGATGGCGGTCGCCCGGATGCGGGTCTTCCCCCTCCTGTCGCGAGCCGTCCCATGTCCTCATTCCTGCCTTCGCCGCCCACCCGGCGGATTGTGCTGATCCTCGGCCTCGGCGCCGGCGTGAGCCTGGGCGCCGCCTCCGCGGCCCTGGCCAAGACGCCGAAGTCCGCGGTCGGCTACCAGACCCGTCCCAGCGGGGCCAACGCCTGCGCCAGTTGCACGTCCTTCCTCCCCGCCGCAGACCCGGCGCAGGCGGGCGCCTGCAAGATCGTCGACGGGGAGATCCCGCCCACCGGCTGGTGCGCCCTCTACGCCCGCAAGGCCGGCTAGTCCCTCAGGGGCCAGAATTCAGGGGCCGGGCTTCAGGAGGATCACCCGCTCCGCATTCGCCATCACCGCGGCGCGGGAATAGAGCAGGGGAACATAGCTTCCCGCCGCCCAGAGGGGGAACAGGTCGCGATAGTGCGGGCTCTTCGGGTCGCCGGACTGGCCGGGGGTGTTGATCACCACCGAATTGTCCCAGGCGCCCACGTCCAGCACCATCCGCACGGAGGCGCCGGCCACCACGTCGAAGTCGCTGGCGCGGTAGCTGGTGGCCATGGGCGTCTCACTCGAACCCCCCACCTGCAGCGGGCCGACGCTCATCTGCGCCACGGTCGGCGCCTTGGCCACCGCCGCGACCGCGGGGCTCCACTGCGCCCGGTGCAGATCGCCCCAGCGCCAGAGACGGGCGTCCGGCCCCAGCAGGGCGGCGGCGTCGCGCCAGGCCTGCGCCAGGGAGGTCTTCAGCACCTGGTCCCGCAGGGCCTGGGGCGCCGATCCGAACATCGGCCCCGGATGGGCGAGACTGTCCACGACCGCGGCCAGCTGAGGGTCGCTGAAGGCGGGGCGGGCCTTGTCCGGAACCACCGCCGCCACGGCGGCCTGGCGCAGGCGCCGGCTGGCCCAGACCTCGAACAGGGCGGCCTGGGCGCTGTCGGCGGTTTCACGCCCGTCCCAGCCCTGCAGCAGGGCCAGCGCCGCGGTCTGGTCGGCGTCGTCGCCCTTCAGCCCCGCCAACAGGGCGCAGGTCTGCCGCGCCAGTGTGCTCGTCACATCGGTCTGGATCGCCATCATGTCGGTCAGGTCGAGCTTCGGCTTGGCCGCCAGCCGGGCCTCGATCTCGTCGATGCGCGAGCGGTCGACCCACTCATAGCCCACATTGCCGAATCCCTTGGGCGCATCGGCGGGGATGTTCATCTCGTTGGCCGTGGCCAGCCAGCCCCGCGCCGGGTTCTTCACCGTGGGGAACAGCTCCGGCCGGATCAGCCCCTTCCACTCATAGCGCCCGTCCCCGGGAACCGGGGTCAGGCCGTCCCAGTTGGGGCGCAGGGGGGTGAAGGCCGACGGACGCCAGCCGATGGTCCCGCCGGTGTCGGCATAGACCAGGTTCAGGGGCGGCGCGCCCCAGTGGGCGTGGGTCGCCTCGAAATCCGCCCAGCTCTTCGCCCGGAACATCCAGGCGGCGTTGAAATAGCCCGCGCCCCCCGGCGCACTCCAGATCGAACGGACGGCGAAGGCGTGGCGGCCCTTGGGATCGTCGCTGATCACCGGGCCGTGGCGGGTGAAGCGCAGGGTGATCTCCCGGTCCGGCTCGCCCTTCACCTCCAGCTTTTCGCGGACCACCGCCATCGGCGCCCAGCCGCCCTTGTAGCGATAGGCGTCCGGATGGTCCGGCGCGGTGTCGTAGACATAGAGGTCCTGCTGGTCGGCGTAGAAGATCGTCAGGCCCCAGGCGGCGGTGTCGTTGTGGCCGAAGCTGACGCCGGGCAGGGCGGGCTCGCCGGCGCCGATCACGTGCAGGTCGGGGGCGCTCACGTCCACCAGATAGCGCAGGGACGGCACGCTGTGGGCCCGGTGCGGGTCGTTGGCCAGGATCGGCCGGCCGGTGGCGGAGTGGGCGGCGTCGACGATCCAGTTGTTGGAGCCCTCCCGCGTCACCTCGGTATTGTGCTCGGCCAGCCGCTTCAGGTCCGGCGCCTCGGCCACCACCGTGCGGCCGTCGAAGCTGACCCCGCCGGTGGCCAGCAGATAGTCCTTCAGCACCTCCGGCCCGATGGCGCAGGGGTCGAGGCCCCTGGGAACCTGGATCTCGTGCGCCGGCTCCAGCTTGCGGCGCAGGGGCTCGTAGGGCAGGCCGCCCAGGCACAGGGAGCGGGCCCGGATCACCTCGGCCGTCAGATTGCCGACGAGGGCATGGCTGCGGATGCGCACCACGTCATCGGCGGTCCAGGTCTCCGGGGCGGAGCCGGTGAGGGCGAATTCCGGCGGGGCGGGGCGGCGGCCGGCGCGGATCTCGGCGATATAGGCGTTGATCCCGGCGACGAAGGACTCGGTCCAGTCCTTCGCCTCGGCGGGATAGGCCGCCCACTCCGCCCCCATGTCCCCGCGATAGAGGAACAGCCGGGACGCGCGGTCCTGCTCCACGAACCTCGGGCCGAAGCTGGCGGACAGGCGGCCCAGGCCCCGCTTGCGCCACAGGTCGATCTGCCACAGCCGGTCCCGGGCGGCGTTGTAGCCCTGCAGGAAAAAGGCGTCGTGGGTGTTGGCGCCGTAGAGATGGGCGACGCCCCAGTGGTCCACCACGATCTCCCCCGGCGCCGTCAGGCCGGGCAGGGTCCGTGTCTCGCTCAGCGCCGCCGGCGGCGCGGTCTGCGCCAGGGCGGGCGCGGCGGCGGACAGGAGCCAGGCGGCGGCGATCCAGGCCTTGTGTTGCATCGCGTCACCCCTGCGTCCAAGCTGTCGGGGTCGAGCTTAGTCCGGCCCGGCGGGGGCGCAAGGGCGCAAGGGCGCGCGGCGTCTGGCGCCCGGGATTTGCGTTCCTATGTACAGAAGGCCGGGGCTGGTCCGGCGTCCATGGAGGTCCTGAGCATGAGCCGAACCCTTTCGATCGTCGCCGCCGCCCTGGCGCTGGGTCTCGCCGCCGGCGCAGTCCAGGCCGCGACGCCGCCGTCCGCCACGGCGCAACTGGTGAACGCCGCCGGCGCGCCTGTCGGCTCGGCGACCCTGACCGAGGGCCCGTCCGGCGTGCTGATCGAGCTGGACGCCACCGGCCTGACCCCCGGCTGGCACGGTCTGCACCTGCACGAGACCGGGCTCTGCGCCGCCGACGGCTTCAAGAGCGCCGGCGCCCACATGGGCCACATGACGGGCGTGTCCCACGGCCTGTTGAACCCGGCGGGCGCCGAGGCGGGCGACCTGCCCAATCTCTATTCCGCCGACGGGACCGCCCATGCGCAGGTCTATACCGAGCGCGTGACCCTCGATCCGGCCAAGGCCGGGCCGGGGCGCCTGCTGATCAAGGGCGGGTCGGTGATCATCCACGCCGCCAGGGACGACCAGTCCACCCAGCCCATCGGCGGCGCCGGCGCCCGGGTCGCCTGCGGCGTGCTGAAGGTCAACTGATCCAGCCGGGGAGGATCGCCCATGCGGCCGGCCCTGCGCCTGTCCCTGCTGGTCACGGACATCGCCTTCCTGGTCTACTGGAGCCTGTCGGCGCTGGTGCAGACCGGCGTCGTCCATGCGCCGCGCGCGCTGATGTACGCCCATTTCGACGATCCGCGAGTGGTGGCGTGGAACTGGTCGTTCCTGCCCGTGGACCTGGCGTTTTCGGCGACCGGCCTTGCCGCGGTGGCGGCGTCGCGGCGGGGCGATCCGCTGTGGCGGCCGCTGGCCCTGCTGTCCCTGGCCTTCACGATGGTCGCCGGCGGCATGGCCGTGGGCTACTGGGCCCTGCTGAAGGAGTTCGAGCCGAGCTGGTTCCTGCCGAACCTGGCCCTGTTGGTCTGGCCCCTGGCGTTCCTGCCAGGCCTGGTGTGCGATGCCGCTAGCGGCGGTCCCTCTCCAGCCCGGCCATGATCTCGCCCACCGCCCGGGCCTCCGCGCCCGGCTCCCGGGCGAAGCCGGCGATCAGGCCGGCCCGGTCGGCCTCGGAGCGGTGCTGCTGCAGCTTCCACACGCCCTCGAACCGCGAGACCTCCAGCCTCACCCCGACGATGCCGCGCAGCATCCCCGCCAGATAGTCCCGGGGGGCGTCGTCCGCGGACCAGGGCCCCGCGCGGCCCGCCTCGTTACGGTCGGTCAGACGCCGGACCTGATCGTCCACCCACTCCACATCGTCGACGGCCTCCAGCGGCCCGTGGGCGTGGACCACGATGTAGTTCCAGGTGGGAACCACCTTGCCGTGCTCGGCCTTGGAGGCGTACCAGCCAGGGGAGACATAGGCCTGCGGCCCGTGGAAGATCGCCACCGACTCCGGCCGCCCGGCCAGGGCCGCATGGTGTGGATTGCCCCGGGCCAGATGCGCCTCGAGCCGCCATCCGCCGCCCTGCGTCGGGACGGCCAGCATGGGGACATGGGTGATGTGCAGCGCGCCGTCCGCGGGGGTCACCAGGGTCGCCAACTGGGCGTTGCGAATCGCCTCCAGCAGCACGTCGATGCGGGATTCCTGGAAAGCGGCGGGGGCGTACATGGGCGGTGCGTGTCTCCGCGGCGGGGGCGCTGGACCGGTCCCGCGCGCCGAAATTCCGATCTGGCAGCGGTTTAGCTTGACATTTCACCTGTTGCGGCGCAACACGACCTCGTCCGGCGCATTCCGCACCGGCTGATCGGCGCTCCAGTGGCGTGTGGGACCGGCTTTCCGGTCCGGCTGTCGAGCGCTGGGAATAACCTTCCCGAACCAAGTTCGCCCATACACGCGGGGCGGGTGACCCAACCTCCCGCGCCATCCGGATGAGCCGTGCGCCTTCCGGAGCTGCGCCCCTTTCTGAAAGACATCCTCACTTGACCACGTTCAAGGACCTCGGCCTCGCCGAGCCCCTGCTCAAGGCGCTGACCGCCAAGGGCTACGAGACCCCCACCCCGATCCAGACCCAGGCGATCCCCGCGGCCATGACCGGCCGCGACATCCTGGGCGTGGCCCAGACCGGCACCGGCAAGACGGCGGCCTTCGCCCTGCCGATCCTGCATCGCCTGGCCGCCGACCGGAAGCCGGCGCCCCGCCGCGGCTGCCGCGTGCTGGTGCTGTCCCCCACCCGGGAGCTGGCCAGCCAGATCGCCGAGAACTTCCGCGCCTATGGCAAGCTTTTGAATATCACCGTCACCGTCGTGTTCGGCGGCGCCAAGATGAGCACCCAGGTCCGGGCGCTGGCGCCGGGCGTGGACGTCCTGGTGGCCACGCCGGGCCGCCTGATCGACCATATCGGCCAGAAGACCTGCTTCCTCGGCGAGACCGAGATCCTGGTGCTGGACGAGGCCGACCAGATGCTGGACCTGGGCTTCTTCCGCCCGATCCGCCAGATCGTCGGCTACATGCCCAAGAAGCGGCACAACCTGTTCTTCTCCGCCACCATGCCGCCGGAGATCGCCAAGCTGGCGGCCGAGCTGCTGGACAAGCCGGTGGAGGTCTCCGTGACCCCGCAGGCCACGACGGTGGAAAAGGTCGACCAGCGGGTGATCTTCGTCGAGGCCGGCAAGAAGCGTCCCCTGCTGGCGGAGCTGTTCGCCGATCCGGCCTTCAACCGGGTCATCGTCTTCACCCGCACCAAGCATGGTGCGGACCGGGTGGCGGACTATCTGGAAAAGGTCGGCGTCGAAGCCGCCGCCATTCATGGCGACAAGCGCCAGGGCCAGCGGGAACGCGCCCTGGCCGACTTCAAGGCCGGCAAGGTCCGCGCCCTGGTGGCCACCGATATCGCCTCCCGCGGCATTGACGTGGACGCGGTCAGCCATGTGGTCAACTTCGAGCTGCCCATGACGCCGGAGGCCTATGTCCACCGGATCGGCCGGACGGCCCGGGCCGGCGCCGGCGGCTCCGCCGTCAGCCTGTGCGCGGACGACGAACGCCTGCTGCTGAAGGCCATCCAGAAGACCACTCGCCAGACCCTGCCGGCGGTGGACCGCCGCTCGGACAAGAGCCTGGTGGCCCCGCCCTCGCAGCCCCGCAATTCCGGCGGCGACGTGGAGCAGAAGCTGGCCCAGCCCAAGGCCCGCGAGCATCGTCGCGAACGTCGCCCCGACGGCGGCGGTCAGCCCCACCGCCAGCGCAATGGCGGCGGCGGCAAGGGTCCGGCGCAGGCTCAGACGCCGCGCTGGGATCCCATGGCCGGCGAGCGTCGTCCTGACGGCGTGGCCGACACCCGCCCGATCCGCCAGCCTGCGGCCGCCGCCACGCCGGGCCGCAGCTTCAAGCCCAGCCAGGGCCGCCGGCCCTAGGGTCCGTTTGGCCGAGGTTCCCGGGTCATCGCCCGGGAATGACGGCCTTCATAAATCAAAACCAGCTGTCATTCCCGGCCTTGAGCCGGGAACCTTCATCAAGGTGTGGCGCCATATCCCCAACAAGGTTCCCGGGTCTTCGTCAGATCGG
>CAINOV010000016.1 GCA_903851655.1 uncultured Caulobacterales bacterium | reverse complement strand
TCGAGAGCCTGGCCCGGGACACCCTCGCCCAGGCCCGGGCCTATGGCCTGACCCCGCAGCCGGGACGCACCCCCGCCATCGCCAACACCACCTGCCGGCCCCTGCGCTGAGCGTAGCGCTCCTTCAAGCCGATGAAAGCGGGGCAACCTGCCGACGTTAATCTCAAATATCAAATCCCGCCATATGAACTATATTATCAATTAAAATTGCCACAATATATCCAATAATCAATATTAAAATTGGAATCCCGATATTCATTCCCTCCATGGTCACAATTAATCCGAACGAAAAAGACATCAAAACATACGCTAAAAAATAAAACGCTCCCCACATTGGATTTATTAATTTCCATCCGTGCTCTATTACATCCGGCCTCCAGATTTCAAAGGCATAGACTGAGTATATTGAGATCATCACGATTGAAGACAAGAAGGAGTATGACGCGATTGTCAGCCTCAACTCTTTCTTGCTCGACCAAATTCTCCGACTCGCGACACCCGAAACAACCGAAAAAAGCGCTGGAATGGACAGAATGAGTGCAGCCTTGAAATCCATTATCGCTGCCCATCAATTCAAGCAAACATCCGGAGATTTATTTTTATCTCATAAAATAATCCAAATTAAATATAAAACGAAGCATTTTCAGATCGTCATGCTTTAAATAAACAAAAATGTAATTATTTGTATTGTAATTTAGCATTCAATGATGGAGCGAAAATTCATCCTGGTCGCCAGGCGTCCACTTTGACGTCTTCACACGCAATCCATATGCACTCGCAATTGAAAAAACATTGAATTACTGTTGGGCCCAAGGAAAAAGTATCCAATCCGCTGACGGTTGATATCCTGCGCGGTCGCATTCATTTTTTCCCAAAGAACGGCATCCGACCATGGGGTATTATTTCGGACGCTATTTATTGAAACGTCTTCCCTCCGATCTCCAACGATCGTTCCCAGGGAATGAGGCCCAGATCCATCAAACCGGCCAGTTAGAGCAGATAGTGTCTTTCCATCCTTGCCACCCCGTCCGGCTGACAGAATCTGGGAGTCTCTGGCATCATCGACATATACGAACTGGCTGTATTTGGAGTCCAAGGCACTCAGCCTGGCTCCGCTTCCCAAGCTTGAGCTGTCCATCTGAGGCGTGAACTCCGCCTGATATAGCCCCGGCGGCATCACATCCCCGATCTTCAGGTGCGCCGCCTGCATCCGCGCATAGCTGGCGGGCGTAGTCGTCCCGGACGCCTGGATGTCGCGCCACAGGACCGTTGCGACCCGGCGCTGGTCCGCGCTGAGGACGCGCCCGACGCCCCCTCCGCTCGTCCAGCGGCCATGATCGTCCCGGGGCTGGTCCGGACTGTACTTGCACTCCAGCTCCGCCCGGTGTCGGGCAACCACACTTGCACGCCGCCGGGCGTCGCGCAGGGTCGCGAGATGAGCCGTTAGCTCGGACAAGGCGAGGTCGCCTTGGACAAACCGTCGCAAGGCGCCCCTGGCATCGCTCTCCGCCTCCAGGGCTTCAAGCCGGCTCAGCTGGTCGACAAACTGGGCGGCCCGGCGCGCAGCGGCCGGGCCGAAGGCCGGGTCTGGGGCGGGAAGCCGTCGATCCATGGTAGCGGTCCCTCGCAGTTGCCGAGGGGACCCATTGTGCCGCCGTTCCGGCGGGTGAGGATAATCGGGTCGCCAGGGCGGCCAGCTCCACCCTAGCTGTCGAGGAAGCTGCGGAGCTTGCGGCTGCGGCTGGGGTGCTTCAGCTTGCGCAGGGCCTTGGCCTCGATCTGGCGGATCCGTTCGCGGGTCACGCTGAACTGCTGGCCGACCTCCTCGAGGGTGTGGTCGGTGTTCATGCCGATGCCGAAGCGCATGCGCAGCACCCGCTCCTCCCGGGGCGTGAGCGACGCCAGCACCCTTGTGGTGGTCTCCCGAAGGTTGGACTGGATGGCCGCGTCGATGGGCAGGATGGCGTTCTTGTCCTCGATGAAGTCGCCCAGGTGGCTGTCCTCCTCGTCCCCGATGGGGGTTTCGAGGCTGATGGGCTCCTTGGCGATCTTGAGGACCTTGCGCACCTTCTCCAGGGGCATGGCCAGCTTCTCGGCCAGTTCCTCCGGCGTCGGCTCGCGGCCGATCTCGTGCAGCATCTGGCGGGAGGTGCGGACGATCTTGTTGATCGTCTCGATCATGTGCACCGGGATGCGGATGGTCCGGGCCTGGTCGGCGATGGAGCGGGTGATGGCCTGACGGATCCACCAGGTGGCGTAGGTGGAGAACTTGTAGCCGCGCCGGTACTCGAACTTGTCCACGGCCTTCATCAGGCCGATGTTGCCCTCCTGGATCAGGTCCAGGAACTGCAGGCCGCGGTTGGTGTACTTCTTGGCGATGGAAATGACGAGGCGCAGATTGGCCTCGACCATTTCCTTCTTGGCCTGGCGGGCCTCGCGCTCACCCTTCTGCACGGTCTGGACGATGCGGCGATAGTCGTCGATGGGGACGCCGGTCTCGGTGGCCAGCGCCGCCACATCGGCGCGGATCTCGGTGATGTGCACCCCTTCGTTCTCGCCGAACTTGGTCCAGCGCACGCCGAGCTGGCGGACCTTCTCCATCCAGTCGGGGTCGAGCTCGGAGCTGAAATAGGCCTTCAGGAACTCCCCGCGGGAGATGCCATAGCTTTCGGCCAGGCGCAGCAGGCGGCCCTCGAGCCCCATCAGGCGCTTGTTGATGGCGTAGAGCTGCTCGACCAGCGCCTCGATCCGGTTGTTGTTCAGCTTCAGCGTCTTCAGGTGCTGGGTGATGGCGCCCGCCAGCACGTCATAGGCCCGGCGGTCGTCGGCCGACAGGTCCGCGCCGCGCAGACGCTGCTCCACCAGCTTGTCCTGCAGCTTGCGGAAGCTTTCGAACTCCGCGGCGATGGCGTCCAGGGTGGCCATCACGCCGTCCCGCAGTTCGGCCTCCATGGCCGAGACCGAGGGGCCGGCGCCGTCGTCGAAATCATCTTCTCCCTCGCCGTCCTCGCCGGCCTCGGCCTCCGCGGCGGGGGCGTCGGCGGGGGGGGCCTCGGCCAGTTCCCCGCCCTCGGCGCCGGGCAGCGCGGGGGCTGCGCCGGGGCCCTGGCCGCCATAGGTCTGCTCCAGATCGATGATCTCGCGCAGCAGGATCCGGCCCGAGCGCAGCTCGTCGCGCCACACCATGATGGCTTCGAAGGTGAGCGCGCTCTCGCACAGGCCGCGGATCATGGTGTCGCGGCCGGCCTCGATGCGCTTGGCGATGGCGATCTCGCCCTCGCGGGACAGGAGCTCCACCGAGCCCATCTCCCGCAGGTACATGCGGACGGGGTCGTCGGTCCGGTCATAGGTCTCGGACTTGGTGGTCTCGACGATGGCGGAATCCTCGCGCACCGCCACCTCGCCGCCGCCCTCGGCCTCGGCGTCCTCGGCCTCGATGACGTTGATGCCCATCTCGGACAGCATCGCCAGGGTGTCCTCGATCTGCTCGGAGGTGAATTCCTCGGACGGGAGAAGCTTGTTCAGCTCGTCCATCGTCACATAGCCGCGGGCCTTGGCCTGCTTGATGAACTTCTTGACGCCGGCGTCGGTGAGATCGAGCAGCGGGCCGTCGTGGGGGGCTTCGGCCTCTTGTGTCTCTGCCGTATTCGTCGTCATTCCTGTTACCTCCGCCCGACCGCGCGGCGCCCTGCCCGGTCGGAATAGTGTTTCAAGGGCCGTCCCGGACCTCGCTCAGACCGGGACCCCGTCAGGTCTCCGGATCGGCGAAGACCGTTCCGTCATTCAGCATCGTCTGCAGGGCCAGCTGGCGGCTCCGCAGGTGTCGTAGGTGCGCGGCGTCACGGGTGCGGGACATGTCTTCCTTCGCCGCATCGAGGGCCGACTCCACTTCCGCAAGTTCGATCACCACATCGAAAGCGAGAGACCAGATCCGTCGTGCGTCATCCGTCGGTCTGCCCGCCTCCAGGAAGGGCGCATTCGCTTGCCGCGCCGCCTTCTCTATGTCGGTTAACAGATCGCCCATTCCGCTCCTTGCCAGATGGCCCGTCAAGGCGCTTGTGTCAAGGCCGGGATGGGCCACATACAGGGCGCTGATTTCCCTCGCCAAATCCGCGAGATTGCTGTCGCCGAAGCCGAGATCGGCCAGACGCTCCACATAGGGGTCCAGGGCGTCGGGGGTCTGGATCGCGAACCAGGCGATCGCGGCCTGCACCACTTTCAACCGCCGGGGCAGGGCCCGGGCCGCCGCGCGCCCCTCCGGCGTGGGCGGCGGGATGAAGGCGGGCCCCTCCCCGCGACGCCCGCCGCGCCCCCGGGCGCCCCCGGCCGCCCCGCCGCCATAGCCCGAAGACGCATAGCCGCGGCCGCCCCCGTCATTGGGCCGCGCCGCCGGACGCAGGGCCTCGTCGTACCTTGCGAGCAAGTCCTCGCGATAGGCCTGGGCCAGGTCCTTGTCGGCGATCAGGGCGGCGGCCGCGCGCAACCGGCCCTTCAGCCCGGCCCGACGCTCCGGCGTGTCCAGGGGTTCGGCCTCCAACTCCCGCTCGAACAGCTGCTGCACGAAGGGCTTGGTCTGGGCGAGCTGGGCGGCGAGCGCGGCGGGCCCCTGCTCGCGCAGCACGTCGTCGGGATCCTTGCCGCCGGTGACCACGGCGAAGCGGAACGAGCGGCCGGGCTTCAGCAGGGGAAGGGCCCGGTCGATGGCCTTGGACGCCGCCCGGATCCCGGCCTTGTCCCCGTCGAAGCACAGGGTCGGCTCGGGATGGGAGCGCCACATGAGCTCCATCTGCTCCTCGGTCAGGGCCGTGCCGAGGGGGGCCACGGCGGCGATCCCGGCCCGCTGGCAGGCGATCACGTCCATGTAGCCCTCCACCACCACCAGGGCGGCCTGGGGCGCCCCCTCCCGCTGGGACAGGTGCAGCAGCTTGCGCGCCTCGGCCAGGCCATAGAGGTTGGCGCCCTTGTGGAAGATCGGGGTCTCGGGGCCGTTCAGATACTTGGCCCTCGCCTCCGGATCGAGGGCCCGGCCGCCGAACGAGATCACCCGGCCGCGGGGATCGGTGATCGGGAACATGATCCGGTCGCGGAACCGGTCATAGGGCGCGCCCCCGTCCTCCGGCGCGATCAGCAGGCCGGTCTCCACCGCTTCCGCCGGCCGCGCGCCCTTGGCGATGAGGTAGTCCTTCAGGGCCGTGCGCCCCCCCGGGGCATAGCCGAGACGGAACGGGCTCCACTGGGCCTCCGGCAGGCCGCGGCGCTCCAGATAGTCGCGGGCGCCGGCGCCGGCCGGGCGGCGCAGCTCCGCCTCGAACCACTTGCCAGCCAGGTCCAGCCAGTCGGTCAGGCCCTGGCGGCGCTTCTCCGCCTCCGCCGCCTTGGGGTCCGCCGCCGGCAGGGGCACGCCGGCCTCCCCGGCCAGCTTCTCGATCGCCTCGCGGAAGCTGAGGCGTTCGGTCTCCTGCAGGAAGCTGATCAGGTCCCCGTGCTTGCCGGAGGAGAAGTCGTGGTAGAAGCCCTTCTCGTCATTGACGTAGAAGCTGGGCGTCTTCTCCTTGGCGAAGGGGGACAGGCCCACCCATTCCCGCCCGGCCCGGCGCAGCTTCACGCTGCGCCCGATCACGTCCGACAGGCGCAGGCGGGACTTGATCTCTTCCAGATAGCGGTCGTCAAAGCGCATGGGGGGTGTTTGGACCCGGACGCGGCGGCGTTCAAGCGCGACGGGGGCCTCAGCCCTCGCCGAAGCCCTCGCCCGCCTCCACCGGCAGCATCCGGATCAGGCGGCTGTCCTCGACGGCCGCCTGCCGGTGCTTCACCAGCTCCTGGTATTCCGGGTCGCGGACCATCTCGGCGAAGGCCAGGGAATGGGGGTACTGGGCGATGAAGGCGATGTCCCAGCGCTCGTCCAGCGGGCCGGTGAGCACGACCTCGGGCCGCCCGACCCAGACCTGCACACCCCCCACCCGCTTGAAGATATGCGCGGTGGTGCGGCCATAGGCGCGATAGGCGTCGAGCCCCGTCAGGCCCTTGCCATGATCGGGATGCCCCTCCGGATAGGCGGCCAGGGCGTTCAGCCGGATCAGGTTCAGCATGTGGATCGGCGTGTCCTGCGGCGCCGTCATGAAGGCCTTGAACTGGGCGCGGGTCGGGTCGATGGAACCGTGGAGGCTAGCGGTGGTATCGGTCATGGCATGAGGTCCTCTCGGATTGCGCGCCTGCGAGCATGACCACAAGTCGGACGGGTTGAAAGGGCCAGTCCATCTCATGACGCACGGACGTCACCTTCATTTCCGGGTGGATTCCCTGGCCAGCCGCCTCGAACTTCACAGTCAAATATTTTGACCTGGCTCTGATCGACGGATGGCCAACCCGCCATTCACCCTGTCGAGTCGTCTCCGCCGGAGCTGGACCGACGAACCGGGAGGCATCGCCTGAGCGCGAGCCCCAGACAGAACATGAACCTCTCAAAGCTCGGCCAGATATCGAAGAGGGCTTTCTCAAGCTGACGAAGCGCCGACAAACCTAAGACGGTGAAACAGAAAGTAAAGAAAACCGGCTTAGTGTAAAATAAGCCCGATTTAATAAATAATATCGGAGTTATTATCGAACATACTATTGTGCATGTCGAAAAGAGTAAGTCAGAAATTCGCCTCGAAATAGACATGATCGGCAAATTCTCGATGCAATATCAATTTTACACCATCATCTGCAGACATTCCTAGTCTTCTGATCCGCTGCGGCGGCTGCGTCAGCCGCCACCCAAGCGGTAAGGATGGCGCCGGCGAATGCCTTGGGGTTACCGATTCCTCCGCTCAACACGATTCCCAAGTCCGCAGCGATCGCGGCCTCATGCGCCAGTTTCGCAGCCTCCTGGGCGTCCCGGCACTGAGGTGCGGGAGGCTGCGGGTGGCTGGGGGTCGGATCGGACCACGGCAGAGGATACGGTCCACAGCAGGGATCCGGACGGCTCTCGGGAGCAGCGCTCCCACCAAAATCGCTCCAGCCGAAGTCACTCTAGCCGAAGTCGCTCCAGCCGCCCTCGAACATGCCGTCGCCGCCGAATTGTTCAAAGATGGAAAACGCTTGAACGCCTCCGGACACTTGGTCCAGCTCATTCACGGTCAGTTCGCGCATCGCAGATCTCCGCACGCCCTCAGGTTTTATTTTCATACTCAAAATACGCCCTCACTCACCGCCGTCAATCTCGTCAGGCTGACCTTTTCCCGGGTGGGACTGCGACACGGTAGCGCACCGCACGCGGTCCGGCGCAGGCCGTGGGCCGGCGCCCGCGACCCCTTCCCCTACGGCGCCGCTTCCAACGGCTGCGGAAAGCCGCTTAGATACGGCAAAACATCCGGAGGACGCCTGATGGCCTATGAAGTCGACTATGCCGATCTCGCCAACCACGTGGGCAAGGAGGTCGGCGTCTCCGACTGGGTCACGGTGACCCAGGAGCGCGTCAACCAGTTCGCCGAGGCCACCGGCGACCACCAGTGGATCCATGTGGACGTGGAGCGGGCCAATCGCGAGATGGGCGGCCCCATCGCCCACGGCTACCTGACCCTGTCCCTGATCCCCTTCCTGGGCGCCGACATCCTGCGGGTGAAGGGCGTGACCCGAGGCATCAACTACGGCTCCAACAAGGTGCGCTTCACCAACATGGTGCGGGTCGGCAAGCGGGTGCGCATGCGCCAGAAGCTGGTCAATGTGGAAGCCAAGGCCGGCGGCCTGCAGATGACCAACGAATGCACCATCGAGATCGAGGGCGAAGACCGTTCGGCTTGCGTCGCGGAGACGATCAGCATCATCTACGGGGCCTGAACCTACGGGCCCTGAACCTACGGGCCCTGAACCTACGGGCCATGAACCCACAGGGCCTGAGACCGGCAGGTCCGCGCGGGGCGGGCTGAAACCTTCAGTCCCTCCGCTGCGTACCTCTTCGGCGACAGGGATCAGACACGGAGCCAGACATCATGTTCTTCCAAGCCAGCAGCGACGGCAAGTTCCGCTACGAACTGCCCGACGCCGATTGGAAAAAGCGCCTGCCCGGTCCGTCCTATCTGGTCCTGCGCCAGGCCCAGACGGAGCGTCCTTACACCAGCCCCCTGCTGAACGAGCACCGGCAG
>CAINOV010000015.1 GCA_903851655.1 uncultured Caulobacterales bacterium | reverse complement strand
TGGTCAGCCAGATGTCGGTGTACCACTCGGGCTCGGCGTATTCCTTGCCCTGGGTGATCCCCAGCACATAGCTGGACGCCGCCAGCACGATGAACAGCTGGTAGCCCCAGAACACGAACCAGGAGGCGATGCCCCCGAACAGCCGCGCCCGGCAGGTCCGCTGCACCACATAGAACGAGGTCGCCAGCAGCACATTGCCGCCGAACGCGAACACCACGCCGGAGGTATGGACCGGCCGCAGCCGCCCGAAGTTCAGCCACCCCGCGCTCGGAAAATAGAACAGGTCCGGCCAGGCCAGCTGGCAGGCGATGATCACTCCCACCAGCATGCCCACCACCCCCCAGAACAGGGAGGCGAACACGCCCGCCCGGATCACGTCGTCGGCGTAGCGATCCGGCCGGTTGACGAAGCGTCCGTCGGCGAGGCCGGCGACGCAGGCCACCAGCGAGGCGATGGAGGCGCCCATGATCACATAGGCGTGGATGCGGAACGGACCATCGTCCGCGAACGCGGCGGCGCAGAGCGACCAGGCCAGGCCGACTGCGGACAGGGCGATGACGGCGATCACATCGCCGGGCGCGCCCCTGGGTTTCAAAGCGATAGCGGTCATCACCCCTCGTCAGCCTGGGTCCGGGGGGAACTGCCCGCCGGACGGTCGCCACAACGCCGGGCGCGCAGGGCCCCGACTGGTGCAAGCTGCTTAGGGGAGCCGCGGGCGCTTCGCTTTGCGGTGGATCAAGGCGATCTCCGGTCACAGCCCTAGAGACATGCCAAGGATCGCCGGGTGCGCCCGGCCGTGCGGAGACACACATGAGACCTGGGGTCCGTCTTGACCGGTCCACCCTGCTGCAGGGTGCGGCCATCAGCCTGTCCGGCGCCGTCGCAGCCCTGGGGATGGCCCTGCGCACCCACGCCCAGGCCCCGCTGTGCGGACTGGTCCACTGTCCGGCCTGCTATGTCGCCGCCGGGCTCACGACTGCGGCGATCCTGCTTGGCGGGCTGGCCGCCTTGGCCCGACCCGCCGTTTCCCGCCTCGGCCGGACCTAGGACCGCAGCCCCAGCGCCCTCAGGCTGTCGATCACGCCTTCGGTCCGCGGGCGCATGTCGTCGGCGATATGGGCGTGGGTCGGAATGTAGAACAGGCCGAGGTCCATGCCGCGCAGCGCCAGTTCGGCGCACCGCTCCGGCGAGATCATGTTCATCTCCGGCGGCAGGCTGTCGAAGTCCGGCAGCCCCCCGGCCACCAGCGGCGTATAGACCCCGCCGGGCAGCAGGATGTGCACGTCCAGGGGCCGCGCCCGGGTTTCCTCCCGCAGCCACTCCGCCATCACCAGCAGCCCGTGCTTGGTGGCGCCATAGACGCCCATGGCGAAGCCCTTCACGGCGTCGGGGACGCTGAGGGAATTCTCCGATCCGGTCAGCATCAGCCGCCCCCGCTGGCCCCGGGCCTCCAGCTGCGGGACATAGGCCTGGGCCAGGCGGACGCCGGCGAACAGATTGACCTGGAACAGGGCCAGGGCGGCGTCGTCGAAGGGCTCCTTCAGCATCCGCTTGGCCTTGCCCGCCCCGGCGTTGGAGCAGATCAGGTCCAGGCGGCCGAACCGCTCGTAGGCCTCGGCGACGAGGGCCGCGGGAACCGCCGGATCGGTCAGGTCGCAGGCCGTCGCCACGGAGCCGCCGCCCAGCCCTGCCGCCACGGCGTCTGCGCCGTCGCGGTTGCGGTCGGCCACGATCACCGTGGCGCCGCGGACGGCCAGACCGGCGGCCAGCGCCGCACCGATGCCCGAGGCGCCGCCGGTGACCAGCGCAACCTGTCCCTGATAGTCGACCATGAGCCGTCCGTCCTCCGTTTTCCGTCCCAGACTAGACCTCCTGCGCCCAGGGTAAATGGGGCGAGGTAAATGGGGCCGGCGCGCAGAGTTGAATTGCCGCGCAAGAGACGGAGTGCGAGGCTTTGGCCATGCGCTCAGGATCCACGGCATCCGGGGATGACATCCCCCAGACCCATGCCAAGCCGGAGCCCGCCATGCGCCCCCTCGACCCCGCCCGCCCCGAAGCCCCGTCCGGTCCGGACAGCGACGCCGCCCGCCTGGAGGCGGTCCGCCGCCGCGATCCCGCCGCCGACGACCGGTTCGTCTATTCCGTCCGCACCACCGGCGTCTATTGCCGCCCCAGCTGCGCCGCGCGCCCGGCCCGGGTGGAGAACATCGCCTTCCACGCGACGCCCCAGGCGGCGCAGGCGGCGGGCTTTCGCCCCTGCCGCAGGTGCCGCCCCGACGAGCCCCCCCGAGCGGTGCGGGAGGCCGGTCTGGTGGCCAGCGCCTGCCGCCTCATCGAACAGGCGGAGACGCCGCCGGACCTGGCCGGACTGGCGCAGGCCGTGGGGCTCAGCCCGCACCACTTCCATCGCCTGTTCAGGCGGATCACCGGCCTGACGCCCAAGGCCTATGCCGACGCCCAGCGCGCCCAGCGGGTCCGGACGGAGCTTTCGGCCGGCGCCTCGGTGACGACGGCCCTCTATGACGCCGGCTTCAATTCCAGCGGCCGGTTCTACGCCGCGGCGGACGGCATGCTGGGCATGACCCCGTCCCGCTTCCGCGACGGCGGCGCGCAGGCGCAGATCCGCTATGCGGTGGGGGACAGCTCCCTCGGCCTTGTGCTGGCCGCGGCTACCGACACCGGCGTCTGCGCCATCCTGCTGGGCGAGGAGACCGAGCCGCTGGTCGCCGACCTGCGCGCCCGCTTTCCCCGCGCCGAACTGGTCCCGGGCGACGCCGCCTTCGAAGCCACGGTCACGGCCGTGGTCCAGGCGGTGGAGCAGCCGGGCCTCGGCCTCGACCTGCCCCTCGACATCCGCGGCACGGCGTTCCAGCAACGGGTGTGGCAGGCGCTGCGCCAGATCCCCGCCGGCCAGACCCGCAGCTACGGGGAGATCGCCGCGATCCTCGGCGCGCCGGGCGCCCAGCGGGCCGTGGCCCGGGCCTGCGCCGGCAATGCGCTGGCGGTCGCCATTCCCTGTCACCGGGTGGTGCGCGGCGACGGCGCCCTGTCCGGCTATCGCTGGGGCGTGGCCCGCAAGCGCGCCCTGCTGGAGCGGGAGCGTCCGGCGTGACCCAAGAGATCGACTGGGCCGCGGTGGAGGCTGGTCTGGAGGAGCGGGGCTACGCCGTGATCCCGGCCCTGCTGCCGCCGGACGCCTGTCGCGCGACCGCCGCCCTCTATCCGCAGGAGGCCCTGTTCCGCAGCCAGGTGGTGATGCAGCGGCACGGCTATGGGCGCGGCGCCTATCGCTATTTCGCCTATCCCCTGCCCGCCCCGGTGCAGGACCTGCGATCGGCCCTCTATCCGCCGCTCGCCCGCATCGCCAAGCGCTGGGCCGTCCGGCTGGGCGATGCGCCGGACTATCCCGACGGCCACGACGCCTATCTGGAGCGCTGCCGCGCCGCCGGCCAGGTCCGGCCGACGCCCCTGCTGCTGACCTATGGCCCCGGGGACTACAACTGCCTCCACCAGGACCTTTATGGAGCGGAGCAGTTTCCCCTGCAGGCGGCGGTCCTGCTGTCGCAGCCGGGAGCGGACTTCGACGGCGGCGAGTTCGTGCTGGTGGAGCAGCGGCCGCGCATGCAGTCCCGCCCGCACGTGGTCCCCCTGCGCCAGGGCGACGCGGTGGTGTTCGCGGTGAACACGCGACCGGCGGACGGGTCTCGCGGCGTCTATCGCCTGAAGCTGCGCCATGGGGTCAGCGAGATCCGGGCCGGACAGCGCCACACCCTGGGGATCATCTTCCACGACGCCGCCTGAGGCGGATCAGTCGGTCTGCAACTGCGCCGCCAGGGCGGCCCGCAGATCGGGAACGCGCTCCGCCTCGAACCAGGGATGGCGGCGTATCCAGGTTCCCGACCGCCAGGACGGATGCGGCAGCACGCGGACGGCGGGACCGAAGGGGCTGCTGTCGCGCACGAAATCGGCCAGGGCCACGCGGCTGGCGGGCAGGCCCAGTCCCTGCCGTGCGTAGTATTTCAGCGCATGGCTCCCCACCAGCAGGGTCAGGCGCGCCGCCGGCAGATGGGCCAGCAGCCGCTTGTGCCAGAGCGGCGCGCATTCCGGCCGCGGCGGCAGGTCGCCGCTGGCGCCCGTCCCCGGATAGCAGAAGCCCATGGGCATGAGGGCCACCTGCGCCGGATCATAGAAGGTCTCCCGCGACAGGCCCGTCCAGTCCCGCAACCGGTCTCCGCTGGGATCGTTCCACGGAATGCCGCTGGCGTGGACCCGGGCGCCGGGGGCCTGGCCGATGATCAGCAGCCGGGCCGCGGCTCCGATCTGGACGACCGGCCGCGGGCCGTCGGCCAGGAGCGGCGCGCAGACCGTGCAGGCGCGGACCTCGCGGAGGAGCCCCGCCAGATCGGCGTCGGCGTCGGCGGGCGCCGTCACGTCCCGGCCATCTGCAGGATCAACGCCCACTCCTCCGCGCTCACCGGCGAGACGGACAGCCGTCCCTGCCGCACCAGGGCCATCCCGGCCAGACCCGGCTGGGCCTTGATGTCCGCCAGGGACACCGGGCGGGCCAGCCGCCTCACCGGCCGGATGCGGATGGCCACAAACCGTCCGCTGGCGTCGCCGGGATCGGGACAGGCGGGGGCGGACACCTCCGCCAGACCGACCACGCCCGGCCCCGCGCCGGAATGATAGAACAGGGCGGGATCGCCCACGGCCATGGCCCGCAGATTGTTCGCCGCCTGGGCGTTGCGGACCCCGTCCCACAGGGTCTCCCCGTCCCGCATCAGGTCGTCGAAACTGTAGGTGTCCGGTTCCGACTTCAGCAGCCAGCAGGATTTCGCCGTCGTCACGCTCACTGCTCCCGTCAGAGGACCCCCGCGGCAAAGTCCGCCGCCGCTGCGCGCCCGTCAACGGGGTCACGAATCGGTGATGGGCCCGGCCATGGCTGCGCCCCGGGCGCCATGCTATATATAGCTCATGTCAGCGTGGCATCCCTGATGGACCCGTTCGACACCCGAGGCGCCCCATTCGCCCGATGGTGAACAGGCGACCTTTTTTGCAAAACCTTCCCACTCTTTCCGGAGCACCGGACATGCGGTCGCAAGACCTCGAGACCTCGCGCGCGGCGGATATCCGCCTCGTGCGCCGCTACACACGCCTGATCGCCGCCAAGGTGGCGGGGGTGGCGCTGTTCGACTTTCTCTGCCTGCGGATCTTCGCCCCCGAACTGATCGACCTGCATCGGGACTGGGCGCTGATCCTGGGCGTGATCTGCCTCGCCGCCGCGATGGTCGCGCCGGTGTGGCTCGCCTTTCAGGTCTGGACGGACCTCAGGCGCTTCCAGCAGGAGCGGCGCGGCCCTTCGCGCTCCCTCCACTAAATCGGGGAATTGACATGAAGAAGTTCTGGATCGTCACGGCCTCGGCCCTGACGCTTGCGGCGTGCGGCCAGGTGGAGCCCGGCCATGTGGGCATCCGCGTCAATCAGTTCGGCACCAATGCCGGGGTGAGCAACGAGGCCCTGGGCGTCGGCACCTATTTCACGCCCTTTGGCACGACCATCTATGAGTATCCGGTGTTCACCAACACCTACACCTACACCCACAGCGCCACGGAGGGCTCCCGCAACGACGAGGAGTTCAACTTCCAGGACAAGAACGGCCTGGGGCTGAGCGCCGACATCGCCGTCAGCTATTCCGTCAGCACCCACCTGGCGCCGAAGCTGTTCCAGAAGTACCGCACCGACGCGTCGGGCATCATCGCCGGGCCGCTGCGCAACGCCATCCGCAACGCGCTCGTCAACCGCGCCGCAGCCATGGGGGTGGAGGAGATCTATGGCCCCCGCAAGCAGGAGCTGCTGACCACGGTGCAGAACGACGTGGCGGCCTATTTCGAGCCCTATGGCCTGAACGTGGAAAAGCTGTTCTGGGCGGGCAATGTCCGCGTGCCGGAGGTCGTGCTGACCCAGATCAACAACAAGATCGCCAATGAGCAGCACGCGCTCGCCGCCCAGGCCCAGGTGGCCACCATCCAGGCCGAGGCGCAGCAGCGCATCGCCGCTGCAGAGGGGGAAGCCAAGGCCATCCAGCTGCAGGGCGCCACCCTGCGCGCGAACCCGGAGGTCCTGCGCCTGCGGGCGATCGAGAAGTGGGACGGCAAGCTGCCTCAAGTGACGTCGGGCGGCACTCCGTTCATCCAGATCGACAAATAGGCGAAGACGCCGGCGCGGCGGCTATCCCGTCAGCGCCGGCGGATCGTCCGCGTCGCGGAGCTGGCTCAGGATCGTGATCTTCTGCCAGATCTTCCGGCCCAGGTTGGAGGTCAGCTCCTCGATGTCGTTCACCGCGGAGATGACCTCCACGTCCCGGGTATGGGCGGCGTAGAGCGCCGCCAGCTTCGAGATCAGCGCCAGCATCTCCGAGCAATAGTCCAGATAACGCAGCAGCTGCGGCTCGCTCATCACGCGGGGCGGCGACGACGCCGTCGGCCGCGCCCCCGCCAGCACGACGCTGGGGTCCTTGGTCAGCTGGTGCATGTCGACGACATGGGCGAAGGCCCGCAGGCGGTACAGGTCCCGCAGCGCCCGCGCCCGCTTCCAGCGCCGCTCCACCCCCACCAGGAACCAGATGGCGCCCGCCGAGAGCACCGTCAGGTTGACGGCGGAGTCGAGGCCCTGGGTGACGGCAAGGATATCATTGCGTCGCCAGACGGGGGTCCAGTCGATCCGCTGCAGCACAAAGGCCTGCAGCGACAGCGCCGCCGCCGCCACCAGGGCGACCAGGGCCTGAAGTCCCAGATAGGGCCGGGACAGGTTGCGCGCCCGCCGCGCGGTGTGTCCGCCGGTCTCCACCAGCTGGCCGGCGACCCGCGCCAGGCCCGAACCGGGAAACCGCTCGTCGATCCGCGCCTGCAGCCGGGACAAGGTCTCCAGCACGCGGACGGGGTCGAGCACCTGGCCCGGCCGGTCACGTCGTCGTCCCATGGCGCCCCCCAGAGCCGCATTCCGGATGTGATCTTAGTCCAGACCGGCGACGGTGCGAAGCCGGGACAGCGCCGGTGTCAGACCCGCCGCCGCGCCCGGTTCACCGCCTCATCAAGCGCCGACAGGAACCGAGACCGGTCGGACGCCTGGAACGGCGGCGGACCCCGGGTGACCTCGCCGGTGGAGCGCAGGTGCTCGGCGATGCTGCGGCTCGCCAGGGCCATGCCGATCCCGTCCGGCGTGAACGGGCGCCCGTTGGACGCCAGAGCCTGGGCCCCGCGCTCCAGGCACCGGCTGGCCAGGGGAATGTCCTGGGTCACGACGATGTCCGTCGGTCCGGCCCGCTCTGCGATCCAGTCGTCGGCGACGTCGGGGCCCGCATCCACCACCACCCGCTCGATCCCCGGCTCCCGCGGGACCTGCAGGAAGCTGTTGGAGACCACGAACACCGGCAGGCCGTAGCGCCGCGCGACCTTGTAGCACTCCTCCTTCACCGGGCAGGCGTCGGCGTCGATAAAGAGGCTGACGCCGGCGGGCGCAGGGTCGTCTGTGGTCATGATCCAGTCATCCGGTGGACGCAACGGGCGTCCCTGCATAGGCGCAGCCCCGCCCGCCGCCAAGCCCGCCCCGGTCCGCCTCCGGCATCGCCGTTTCCTTTGACATGAAGTTCCGCTACATAACGCCTCACCGTCCGTTCCGTCAGGATTGCCCGGATTGCCTGTCGCCCCGCCTCTCTTGTCCCTGTCCGGTCGCGCGCGGCGCCCATGACGGATGCGATCTGGACCACCCTGCGCCTGGCCGGCCTGACCACGCTGCTGCTGCTGATCGCGGCCACGCCCCTGGCCCTGTGGCTGGCCCGGGGCCGCGGCTGGGGGCGGGACATGGTCGCGGCGATCACCGCCCTGCCGCTCGTCCTGCCGCCGACGGTGCTGGGCTTCTACCTGCTGCTGCTGATGGCGCCGGACAGTCCGGTCATGGCTGTGCTGCGCCCCCTGGGCGTTCCGTCCCTCGCCTTCAGCTTCGCCGGCCTGGTGGTGGGATCGATGATCTATTCCCTGCCCTTCGCCGTGCAGCCGATCCGCAACGCCTTCGAGGCCCTGGGCGACGGGCCGTGGGACGCGGCGGCGACGCTGCGCGCCTCGCCCCTCGACGCCCTGCTCAGCGTGGCCCTGCCCCTGGCGCGACGGGGGGTCCTGTCGGCGGCGGTGCTGGTGTTCGCCCATACGGTGGGGGAGTTCGGCGTGGTGCTGATGATCGGCGGCGCCGTGCCCGGACGGACGGACGTGGTCTCGACGCACATCTTCCAGCTGGTGGAGACGTCGAACACCGCCGACGCCGGTCGGCTGGCCGCGGGTCTGGTGGCCTTCTCGTTCCTGGCCCTGAGCGCGGTCATGCTGCTGGACCGGCGGCTGGGACGGGTGGCCGGATGAGCGACAGCCTGACCGTGGCCGTCGCCGGGCGGGTGGGCGCCCTGAGCCTCGAGCTCGGCCTCGAGGTTCCGCTGCAGGGCGTCACCCTGATCACCGGGCCGTCCGGCGCCGGCAAGACCACCCTGCTGCGCTGCATCGCCGGCCTGACCCGACTGAAGGGACGGATCGCCGTCGCCGGCCAGATCTGGCAGGACGGGGCCCGCTTCATCCCGCCGCATCGCCGGGAGGTGGGCTATGTGTTCCAGGACGCGCAGCTGTTCGCGCACCTGTCGGTGGCGGACAATCTGAGCTACGGCGCCCGCCGCGCCGTCCCCGTCCAGGGCCTGTCGGCGGCGGAGGTGATCGGGCTTTTGAACCTGGCGCCCCTGCTGCGGCGGGGGACGGCGCAGCTGTCCGGCGGCGAGCGGCAGCGGGTGGCCATCGGCCGGGCCCTGCTGTCGCAACCCCGGCTGCTGCTGATGGACGAACCCACCGCCAGTCTCGACCCCGAGGCGCGGGGGGACGTGGTGGCGCTGATCGGCCGGCTGGCGACGGAGCTCGGGACCCCGGTTCTGATCGTCAGTCACGATCCCGGCGGCCTCGCCCATCTGGCGCAGCGGCGCATCCGCATCGCCGCCGGACGGATCGTCGAGGCGACGGCCGTCTCACCGGAGGCTGCGAATGGTCTGGAGGGGATCGATGCGCTGACCCGCGACGGCCTCGCCCGCGCGGCCCTGGCGGCGGGCCTGCCGCCGCTGGACGCGATCGGCTAGTCCACCGCCAGGATCACGTGCGAGGCCTTGATCAGGGCCTGGACCCGGCCCCCGACCACGAGACCCAGCTGGCGGGCGCTTTCCCGGGTCACGATGGCGGTCAGCAGCTTGCCGGGGGCGAGCTCGAGGATCACCTCGTCATTCACCGCCCCCACCTCGTGACGCACCACGGTTCCGCCGAGCTGGTTGCGCGCCGAGGTGCGCAGGCCCTCGGCCTCCACGGTCAGGATCACGGAGTTGGCGCTGATCAGGGCCGCCGCCGGCCGCCCCGGGGCCAGACCCAGCTCCGCGACGCTGCCGCTGCTGATGATGGCCACCATGACGATGTCGGGAGTGATCCGCAGCCGGACCTCGCCATTGACGGCTCCGTCGGCCACGGCCTCCACCACGCCGCGGAACAGGTTTCGCGCGCTTGTCTTCATGCCGAAGCTCCAGATCGTCAGCCGGTCGGCGGCGCCCTCCGCGCCGAGGGCGGCGTCGAGCCGGGCGGCCACGTCGGCCAGCGCCGCCTCGACCCCGGAAAACGCCGCCAGCACCGCCACGCCCGCCGGCGTCACTACCGCGGCGCCCCCCAGGCGCCCGCCCGCCTGGCTCAGCACCAGCGGCGCCTCGAACAGGTTGTTGAGCGCCTGCACTGCATCCCAGGCGCCCTTGTAGCTCAGGCCCGCCCGGCGCGCGGCGGCGCTGATCGAGCCCAGTTCGCGGATCCCCTGCAGGAGGGCGATACGCTCCGGCCCCACTCGGGCGCCGGGATGGCGGCGGGACTGGAACAGGGCGTGCAGCGCCGGCGCGTCGTCCGCCGGCGCGGGCGGGGGATCGGCGGGCCGGGTCATCCCGCCGCCGCCCGCCGCTCGAGGACCGTCTCCACCGCGTCCACCAGCGACGCCGCGGTGAGGGGCTTGGACAGGTGCAGGTCCGCCCCCGCCTCCAGGCTCTCGGCCAGGTGGGTCGGCATGGCGTTGGCGCTGACCATGATCACCGGCGCCCGGGACCGGCCCTCAGCCTGCTCGAACGCCCGCAGCGCCCGGGTGGCGGTGAGGCCGTCCATCACCGGCATCTGCATGTCCATCAGCACCACGTCGAAGCCGTCAGGGCGACCGCGCACCGCGTCCAGGGCCGCCGCCCCGTCCTCCACCGCGGTCAGGGTCACGTTGAAGTCCTTGAGGATCAGTTCGATCACCCGGCGATTGATCGGATGGTCGTCGGCCACGAGCACGGACAGGGGAGCGGCGCCGAGCCGTCGCCCGAGGGGGGGCGCGCCGGCGCCGGCCACGCCCCCCGCGGTCGGCGGGATCGCCGCCGGCAGCGGCAGGATCACGCTGAAGGTGGACCCGACCCCCGGCTCGCTGACGCAGTCCAGCAGCCCGCCCATCAGGTCGACCAGCTCCCGCACGATGGCCAGCCCCAGGCCGGATCCGCCATATTCCCGGATCACCGAGCTGTCCGCCTGCTCGAACCGGTCGAACAGCCGGTTCCGGTCACTGGACGAGAAGCCGACGCCGGTGTCGGCCACGTCGATGCGGTAGGCCGCCTCGTCGGCGGCGCGGACCGTGACCCGCACCTCGCCCTTGGGGGTGAACTTGACGGCGTTGTTGATCAGATTGGTGAGCACCTGCTTGATGCGGTTCACGTCGCCCTGCACCCAGGCCTCGGCGTCACACTCCAGCCGCACCTGCAGATCGACCCCCTTTTCCCGGGCCGCCAGGTCGGACAGGGCCGCCACCGCACGGACCGCGTCGGCCAAGCGGAAGGGCGCCGGCTCCAGCTCCACCCGGCCCGACTCGATCCGCGCCAGGTCGAGCATGTCGGCCAGCAGCCGCGACAGAGCGCCCCCCGAGGTGCGGATGGTCTCGACCATGTCGTGCTCCGACGGCGCCAGGGGCGCGCGGGACAGCATGTCGGCGATGGCCACCACGCCGTTCAGGGGCGTACGGATCTCGTGGCTGAGATTGGCCAGGAACTTCGACTTGGCCTGGTTCGCGGCCTCGGCGTCGCGGCGGGCGACCTCCAGCACGGCGTTGGCGGCCTCGAGCTTGGCCTCGGCCTCCTTCAGTTCGGTGATGTTGTGCTGCAGGACCACCACCCGGGCGTCGCCCGCGTCCTCAAGGGCGATGGCTTCGAACTTGAACCACTGCGGCGGCGCGGACAGTCTGGAGCAGAACACCGTGGAGAAGCGCTGGCTGCGCCCTTCGAGCAGCGCGGTGATCCCCGCCTCCAGCTCCCGCCCGTAGTGGTCCGGGATGCGGGCGCACTGCTCGCGGTAGTTCCAGGTGAAGCTTTCCCCCTGCGCCGCCTCCAGCGCCTGAAGACGCTCGCGCCAGACCCGGTTGGCGTGGATGATCTCCCCCTCGGCGTTGACCACGCCGACCCGCGCCTCCAGCACGTCCATCAGCCCGATGGCGTAGCGGTCCTTTTCCTCGAGCATCCGCTCGGCGGCCCGAAGATTGGAGACGTCCTGGATCACCCCGTTCAGCGCCACGACGACGCCATCGCGGAATTCCGGTTCTGCGGTGACCTGGACCCACATGCTCTCCTCGCCGCGGATCAGCCGCGCCAGATAGGAGACCGCTTCGCCGGACCGGAACGCCGCCTCGTAGGCGGCGCGGACCCGGGCCTGATCCTCCGGCGCGTAAGGCGCCATGGCGGTTTCGAAATCCATGTCGGGATGGCCGTAGAACGCGAAACCATCGGTCTCGGGCATGAAGCTGACCCGTCCGGTTGCCGCCTCCGCGCGCCAGCCGCCGATACGCGACATCAGGAACGCGCTGCGGAAGACCGCGTCCCGCGCCCGGAGCCGCGCCTCGGCCTCCTTGAGGTCCGACACGTCCGCACAGACCGCGAAGAAGGCGACGAACGCCCCGTCGGCGTCATGCACCGGCGTGATCTCGATCCGCACCCAGATGGGACGACCGGACTTGTGGAAATTCAGGACATCGCCGCGGAACGGCCGCCGCTCGAGGATGCAGGCCTCCATCTCGGCGGCGACGCCGGCGTCTGTGGCCGGCCCCTGCAGCAATTGGCCCGGAAACAGCCCCAGAACCTCGCGCTCCGCATAGCCGGTCATCGCCTCGAACGCGGAATTGACCCAGATGATATGTCCGGCCGGGTCGCACAGGATCGCGGAATAGAAGGCGAACTGCCGAAGCCCCAGCACCGCCGGGTGCTGCAGCACCCGATCAGTGTCTGCGGTCGCAACAGGCGGATCCAGACTCATGCGTCGACAGGGTCCTCGGCCCCGATGCGGGGAGATGAACGGTCCGGATTTGATGACACAGTCACAGACGCGGCGCCACAGACCCTTTGCAAACGCGCCCCGAACCGCCAGACTTTCGTCTGCGCGCGGAACGCCGCCAAATCACAAAAGACCACCAGCCCGTCGAGGACATCCATGAAGACCCGCATCACCGAACTGTTTGGCGTCGAACACCCCATCATGCAGGGCGGCATGCACTATGTGGGCCTGGCCGAACTCGCCGCAGCGGTGTCCAACGCAGGCGGGGTCGGGATCATCACCGGCCTGACCCAGCGGACGCCCGAGCTGCTGGCCGCGGAGATCGCCAGGTGCCGCGAGCTGACCGACAAGCCGTTCGGCGTGAACCTGACCTTCCTGCCGTCCCTCTCCGCCCCGGACTATCCGGGCTACGTGAAGGCGATCGTCGATGGCGGGGTGAAGATCGTGGAGACCGCCGGCAACAATCCGGCCAAGTGGCTTCCGGGCCTCAAGGAGGCGGGAATCAAGGTGATCCACAAGTGCACCTCGGTCCGCCACGCCCTGAAGGCCGAGGCGATCGGCTGCGACGCGGTCAGCGTCGATGGCTTCGAGTGCGGCGGGCATCCGGGGGAGGACGATGTCCCCAACTTCATCCTGCTGCCCCGCGCCGCAGAGGAGCTGAAGATCCCGTTCCTGGCGTCCGGCGGCATGGCCGACGGCCGCTCCCTGGTGGCCGCCCTGTCCCTGGGCGCCGACGGCATGAACATGGGCACCCGCTTCATCGCCACGCGGGAGGCGCCGGTGCACGAGAACGTCAAGCAGGCGATCCTCAACGCGTCCGAGCTGGACACCCGGCTCGTGATGCGCCCCCTGCGCAACACCGAGCGGGTGCTGGTCAACGCCGGCGTCGAGCGTCTGCTGGAAAAGGAGCGGACCCTGGGCGCGGCGCTGAAGTTCGAGGACATCATCGAGGAGGTCGCCGGTGTCTATCCCAAGGTCATGACCGAAGGGGACATGGAGGTCGGCGCCTGGTCCTGCGGCATGGTCTGCGGCCTGATCCATGACGTCCCGACCTGCCAGGAGCTGATCGACCGGATCATGGCCGAGGCGACCCAGATCATCCGCGGGCGGCTGGAGGGC
Source organism: uncultured Caulobacterales bacterium (assembly GCA_903851655.1). Lineage (GTDB taxonomy): Bacteria > Pseudomonadota > Alphaproteobacteria > Caulobacterales > Caulobacteraceae > CAIMFV01. The sequence goes on along the minus strand of CAINOV010000015.1, from coordinate 1,545 downwards.
ATGCTGGCCGGATGAGGCGCGGACGGCGCCCCGACGCGTCCGGTTCGCGTGTCACGAGAAAGCGACATTCGATAAGGAAATCAGGGCGTTCCCGCGCCGTTAACCGCGCCGCAGCGGGGAGAGCCGCGGGAAGATCCGCGCTATCCCCCCAAAAAGACTTGCATTTTTCAATCCGACGTGGTTTCTGTCGCGGATCGATATTCGCTTTGGTGCGGCCTCTTTCTGACCTCCTTTCTCGAAGGGGGTGTCCGGACCTGACCTAGACCTCTCCGAAAATTTGATCGGCGTCTCCACTCTTGGAGCGTCGCGATACGACACCCCGGAAAGGGACTAGATATGGCTAACGGTACAGTGAAGTGGTTTAACAGCCAAAAGGGCTTCGGTTTCATCCAGCCGGACGACGGCGGCGCGGACGTGTTCGTGCACATCTCGGCGGTCGAGCGCGCGGGCCTCGGCTCGCTGCATGACGGCCAGAAGCTGTCCTTCGAACTCGAGCGCGACCAGCGCAGCGGCAAGATGTCGGCCGGCCAACTCAAGGCCTCCTGATATCGTCTGACGTCGTCCGACAGCCCCGGCGCGCTTGCGCGCCGGGTGATGGGCCGGTCCGGAATTGACTCCTTGCGGCGCCTGCCCTGCCTCCGCTGAAAGATGACCTCATGGCTAAGACCGAAAAATACCCACCGCCGGCCCCGTCGGCGGTGGGTTTTCGTCTCTGGATCGAAGACGCCGAGCGCGAGGGTTTCCTCCGGGACGCCATGGCGCTTCGCCTGACCCTGCGGGACGCGGCCGCCCTGCGGCGCGACAACACCCTCCCCGTGGAAGACATCAGCTATGCCGGCGGGACCATGCGCTATCTGGGCGTCCAGGTGATCGCCGGCGGCGTCGAGCGCAGCAGCCTCGACCGCACCCCGGACCTGACGCCGCCCCCGCCCGCGGCGCCCGTGAAGAAAAAGCCGGCCAAGCCGAAAATTCGCAAATAGCCTCTGGATCGGGCCATCGACCCCGGGTCGCGGCATGCCAACGATTTCATCATTGTGCTATGATTACTGGCGGCGAATTGCGCGAATAACGATCAGGAGTCAAAGACGCCAAGATCTTCGCGACTTCTGGCTGTCGATAGACATCCCGCGCCACAATTCATCGTCGATACAGTGCGCTAATCAACCCTTTACAGATTCAGGGCTAAACCGATTCCCGTAGCTTTCACGCGACGAGTGGTGAGTCCTGGAAATGAACAAGAATTCGATCTCGGCGCAGCTGAACAAGTTCGGTGTCACCCTGGCGGTCGGCATTGTCGTCGCCCTGCTGGTGAGCATCGGCGCAACCGTTCAGCTGCGCGTCGGCGGTCCGATGTATGAGCGGATCGTCCTTTCCAAGGATCTGGTGGCCGACATCCTGCCGCCCCCCGAATATGTGATCGAGGCCTATCTCGAGGCCACCCTGGCGGTGAACGATCCGGCCTCCCTCAATGTGCGCAAGGCCCATCTCGACCAGCTGCACAAGGACTATGACGACCGGAAGACCTACTGGGCCCAGTCCAAGCTG
>CAINOV010000014.1 GCA_903851655.1 uncultured Caulobacterales bacterium | reverse complement strand
CTATCCGATCAGCTATCACAACGGCCCGGTGATGACCGCGGTCTCCAAGATCGTGGTGATCTGGTACGGCAACTGGAACCAGGCCAACGGGACCGACACCCTCGCCGGTCAGCAGATCATCCTCGACGCCCTGTACGGCCTGTCCGCGCCCCCCACCACCGGCATGACCAACTATGCCGGCGTGACCACAGGGGCGTCGTCGTCCCTCGGCCTCTACACCCAGTCCGGCGGCGCTTCGGTCACCGCGATCTCCTCCCCGACGGTGGTGCCGTACACCCAGCCCACCTCCGCCACCTATGGGGGCTACACCCTGACCGACGCCACGGTCCAGTCGCTGGTCACCGCCTACGCCAGCTCGGCGCCGGACCCCAACGCCGTCTATCTGGTGCTGTCCTCCTCCGACATCGGCGAGAGCTCCGGCTTCCTCACGTCCTACTGCGGGTGGCACACCTATACGACCATCGGGTCGACGACGGTGAAGTACGGCTTCATCGGCAATCCCAACAAGACCCTGGCCGCCTGCAACGTGAACACGGCGGGCGCCTCGCCCAACGGCAATCCGGCGGTGGACGCCATGGTCTCGGTGATCGCCCACGAGCTGGAGGAGACCACCACCGATCCCCTGCTCAACGCCTGGTATAACCGCCAGCAGTACGAAGACGGCGACATGTGCGCCTGGACCTTCGGGGCGGCGCCGAAACTGGTCAGCAGCACCGACCCGACCCGGAATGGATCCTACTACAACGTGACCCTGCCCACCGGCACGCCGTTGGGGAGCCGCAACTACCTGATCCAGAGAGCTTTGGCGCGCGGCAACTCGAAATGCTACGTCAGCGCCACGGGGGCTCAATAGCCCCGCGATTCGCAGGGGGTCGGTTTGGACGCAGCCAGGGCAGGCGCACGGATCTGGGGGGCCATCGTCGCCCTGCTGGCGCTGTCGGCCCTCAGCCCCGCGCCGGCCCTCGCCCAGTCGGATCCGACGACCCTGGTCAGCGTCACCCTCGCCGACACGTCCCCAGTGGAGACGCGGCTGGTGCTGACCTTCAGCGGCCCGCCGCCGCCGGTGACGATCACGGGCAATGACGGGCTGCATCCGGTGCTGTCCCTGACCCGGACAAGCCGCGCGCCCGGCGCCAACAGCCCCAACTTCGTCCGCGGCTATCTGCGGGACCTGGCCTTCGACCCCAAGGACTCGGAGCTGGATCTCGACCTGATCGCCCCCGGCGCCATGCATGTGGAGACCGCCCCGGTGGGCGGACAGACCGTCTTCGTCACCATCCGCTCCGCCGACGGCCGCCAGACCTCCGCCGCCGGGAGCGGGAAGGCGGGCGTCGCCGGCCCCGTCCGGGGCGCGGCCCCGGTGTCCCTGGCGATCTTCCGCGACCCGCGCTCCGATGACGAGGATTTCGCCGTCGTTCCGCTGAAATACGCCGATGTCAGCGAGATCGTTGGCCTGCTCAGCGAGGGTCCGGCGCAGAAGCCCAATGACACCTTCATCCCCCAGGAGCCGGCCTTCGGCTCGTCCGGCATCACCGGCGCCGGGTCGGCGGGGGCGCAGCAGGCCCAGGCCCAGCTGAACCAGGACGCCCTGCCCATTGGGACCCAGGTTGACGAGGCGATCGGCATCGACCGGCGCCTGAACGCCATCATCCTCCGGGGCCCGCCGGAGCGGATCCGTCGCCTGCGGGACCGCATCGCCCTGCTGGACGTGCCGGTCAACAGCGTCCTGCTGGAGACCGT
>CAINOV010000013.1 GCA_903851655.1 uncultured Caulobacterales bacterium | reverse complement strand
CTGTTCCGGCAATTCTCCTGGCCCGGCGGCATACCCAGCCACGTGTCGCCGGGCACGCCGGGGGCCCTGCAGGAAGGGGGCGAGCTGGGCTACTGCCTGGTCCACGCCTATGGGGCGGCCTTCGACAATCCGGAGCTGATCGTCGCCTGCGTCATCGGTGACGGCGAGGCCGAGACCGGCCCCCTCGCCGCCAGCTGGCATTCCAACAAGTTCCTCAATCCGGCGACGGACGGGGCGGTCCTGCCGATCCTGCACCTGAACGGCTTCAAGATCGCCAACCCCACGATCCTGGCCCGGATCAGCCGGTCGGAGCTGACGGCCCTGCTGGAGGGCTATGGCTACGAGCCCCATTTCGTCGAGGGCGACGCGCCGGCGCAGGTGCACCAGGACCTGGCCAGGACCCTGGACTTCGTTCTGGCCCAGATCCGCGACATCCAGAGCGTCGCCCGGTCTGCGGTGCGGCGCGGCGCGGCCGTGCGCCCCCTGTGGCCGATGATCGTCTTGCGCACGCCCAAGGGCTGGACCGGGCCGAAGGTCGTCGACGGCCTGCCGGTGGAGGGAACCTCCCGCGCGCATCAGGTGCCCATCGATCACCTGGAGATCCCCGAACATCTGAGCCAGCTCGAGGACTGGATGCGCAGCTACCGGCCGCAGGAGCTGTTCGACGAGGCCGGGACGTTCCTGGCGGGCCTTGCGGCCCTCGCCCCCACCGGCCATCGCCGGCTGGGGTCCAATCCCCACGCCCATGGCGGCGAGCGGCTGGTTCCCCTGACCCTGCCGCAGATCGGCGACCACGCCGTCGCCGTTCCCGCGCCCGGCGCCGTGTCGGGGGAGGCCACCCGGGTGCTGGGCGCCTATCTGGCCGAGGTGATGGTCCTGAACCGCGACACGCGGAACTTCCGCCTGTTCGGCCCGGACGAGACCGCGTCGAACCGCCTGGACGCGGTCTATGACGCCACGGCCAAGGTCTGGATGGCCGCCGTGGAGCCGGTCGACACCCACCTCGCCACGGACGGGCGGGTGATGGAAGTCCTGAGCGAGCATCTCTGCGAAGGCTGGCTGGAGGGCTATCTGCTGACGGGGCGGCACGGCCTGTTCGCCAGCTACGAGGCCTTCATCCACGTCATCGACTCCATGTTCAACCAGCACGCCAAGTGGCTGGAGCAGAGCCGCAGGATCGTCTGGCGCGCGCCCATCGCCTCCCTGACCTATCTCCTGACCTCCCATGTCTGGCGCCAGGACCACAACGGGTTCACCCACCAGGATCCGGGCTTCATGAACCACGTGGCCACCAAGTCGGCGGAGGTGGCGCGGATCTATCTGGCGCCGGACGCCAACTGCCTGCTGGCGATCACCGACGCCTGTCTGCGCAGCCGCGACCGGATCAATGTGATCATCGCCGGCAAGCAGCCGGAATGGCAGTGGCTGGACCGGGACGCCGCGCTCCGCCACTGCGCCGCCGGGATCGGTGTCTGGTCGTGGGCCGGCCGGGGCGGGGACGATCCGGACGTGGTCATGGCCTGCGCCGGCGACGCCCCCACCCTGGAGACCCTGGCCGCGGTCACCCTGCTGCGGGAGCAGGTTCCCGACCTCCGCATCCGGGTGGTCAATGTGGTGGACCTGCGGGCGCTGGCGCCGCCCGAACCCCACGCCGAGGGCCTTGACGCCCTGGCCTTCGACGACCTGTTCCCGCCGGACCGGCCGGTCATCTTCGCCTTTCACGGCTACCCCGGCCTGGTGCGGCAACTGGTCAGCCAGCGCCCCGGCGCCGCCCGGTTCCATGTGCGCGGCTATGGGGAGCAGGGGTCCACCACCACGCCGTTCGACATGGTCGTGCTCAACCATCTCGACCGGTTCCAGCTGGTCCTGGACGCCATCCGCCACGTGCCGCGCCTCACGGACCAGATCGAAGGGGCCACCGCCCGCTACTGGGCCGCGATGGAGCGCCACCGGCTCTATATCGACGCCCATGGCGAGGACCTGCCCGAGGTCCGCGACTGGATCTGGAGCGCCGAGCCCGGCGCCCCCGCGACACAGCCCGTATAAAGGAGCGACGGATGCGCATCGGCATGGTGGGACTGGGCAAGATGGGCGGGGCCATGACCCGTCGGCTGCTGAAGGCCGGGCATGACTGCGTGGCGTTCGCGCCCAGCGCCGCCTCCCGCGATGCGGTGGTGCGGGACGGGGCCACGGCGGCGACCAGCCTCACCGATCTCGTCGCCCGGCTGGGCCCGTCGCCCCGGGTGGTGTGGCTGATGGTGCCGGCGGGCAAGATCACCGAGGACGCCACCACCGAGCTCAGCGGCCTGCTTGGCGCCGGCGACATCATCGTGGACGGCGGCAATTCCTTCTACAAGGATGACATCCGGCGGTCGCGGATGCTGGCGGCGACGGGGGTTCGGCACCTGGACTGCGGCACCTCCGGCGGGGTGTGGGGCGTGGGCCGCGGCTATTGCCTGATGGTGGGCGGTCCGATGGACGCCTTCGACCATCTGGAGCCGGTGTTCGACGCCCTGGCCCCCGGGCGCGGCGACATTCCCCGCACCGCCGGCCGCGGGGGCGGCGACGACCGGGCGGAGCGGGGCTATATCCACGCGGGCCCCTCCGGCGCCGGCCATTTCGTGAAGATGGTCCACAACGGGATCGAGTACGGCCTGATGCAGGCCTATGCGGAGGGGTTCGACATCCTGCGGCACAAGGACAGCGCCGATCTGCCGGAGGGGGAGCGCTACGCCCTGAACCTGCCGGACATCGCCGAGGTCTGGCGCCGGGGCAGCGTGGTGTCGTCCTGGCTGCTGGACCTCAGCGCCGCGGCCCTGGCCGGCGACCCGGAGCTGGCCGGTTATTCCGGCTTCGTCCAGGACTCCGGGGAGGGGCGGTGGACCGTGGAAGCGGCGCTGGAGGAGGCGGTGCCCGCCGACGTCATCACTGCAGCCCTCTACGCCCGCTTCCGCTCCCGCAAGACCCACACCTTCGCCGAGAAGATGCTGTCGGCCATGCGTTTCGGCTTCGGCGGGCACCTGGAGGGCCAGGAGCCGATCGACCCGGAGCCGCCTGCAGACGGCGCGCCCCATGCCGGGACCTGACATCCGCCTGCTGCTCACCGATGTGGACGGGACGCTGGCGCCGGACGACAAGGTCCTGACGCCGGCGACCCTTGCGGCGGTCGGGGCGCTGCGCCGGGCGGGGATCGCGCTCGCCGTCACCAGCAGCCGGCCGCCCCGGGGGATGCGGATGCTGGTCGCGCCGCTGGATCTACAGACTCCCTTGGCGGGACTGAACGGCGGCCTCATTGTCCAGCCGGACCTGTCGGTGATCGCCTGCTGCAAGCTGGACCTGGCGACGGCGCGGCGGGCGGTCGCCCTGCTGGAGGCGCAGGGCCTAGACGTCTGGATCTATACCGAGGCCGACTGGCTGGTGCGCGACGTCGTCCGGCCCTAT
>CAINOV010000012.1 GCA_903851655.1 uncultured Caulobacterales bacterium | reverse complement strand
GTCGTCAGCCCTGCGGCCCGGCGGCGCCGTGTTCTGCGGCGTGCTCGCCGCGCCGCTCCTTTACAACTTCATCCTGACCTGGGGCTTTGCGAACTTCCTGCTCGGGCTCGGTTTGATGCTTTGGGCGCTCGCTTGGTGGGTAAGGACGAGAGGGCGGACAGCGGCGGCCGTCGTCGTTTCTTGCTTGAGTGGCGTGTTGATCTTCCTGGTCCATGGACTCGATTTCGCAATCTACGGCGTGCTGGTCGCTGCGATCGAACTTGGCGTTTTCGTTCGGTCTGGAGAAGCAACGGTTCGCCGCGCATTGAGGCTCGCTGCTCCTGTTCTGGTTCAGGCAGCGGCGCCGGTGACAATTTTTATCATGTCGAGTACGTCGCACGTGGCAGGCGGAGTTCCTCACGTAGGCGATAGCGTAATCGACATCGTGCGGTCCGGCGGGATCGTTAATCGGCTCCGAGACCTGGCAGCTTATCGGATCGTCACCATCCTGCGGGTCGAGCGCGGCCCCACACTGGTGCTAGACGCCTTGACTTGGGTGGTGCAGGCCGGACTCATCTGGACGGGATTGAGACGTGGGGTTCTGACCATCTCACCAATGATGTGGGCGCCCCTCGTTTTGGGTTGCGTGCTCGCCGCTCTGGCGCCTCCGTCGTTCGGTGTCGGACACATGGCGGAGCGGTTACCGCTCGTGCTTGCCTTCCTGGTCGTGTGCTCTCTTCACTCCACGCTGAGCGGTCGGGGGCGCATGCCCATCGTGGTGATATTTGCTGTCATTGGGTTCTGCCGTATCACGGCGACCGGTTTGGAATGGCGCGCGTACGGCAAAGATTTCCCAGACTTCGAAAGGATAGCGGTGCTGACACCGCAGCGGACGCTCGTCGCAAGCATCATTGTTGGCGGAAGTCGCCCCACGGAAGATCATGCACGATGCGAGATGTATGCCCCGCTTCTGACCAGTCTGCGTGATGACGCCGTCGCGCTTTTCGCAAACGAGGCTGAGCAGCCCTTCCGCCTCATCGGCCCGTTGCGCGCTGCAACGGACCGGCTCCCGCCGCAGAGGTCCTGGGGGGAGCCCCTTGGCAACTATCCGGCGCTGGCGCTGGGCGCCGTCGCGGCCGGGTTCGACGAGGTCCTGGTCTGCAACCCGACCGGACAGCGCTTCACGCCGCCCCACGGTCTGGTCGTCGCCGCGTCGGCGGGGCGGTTCATGCTCCTCAAGGCCGACGCGCCGCTCCGGCGCGACGCCGGACCTTGACGGCCCATGGCCAAGGATGGCCGCAGCCTGGGCCGTGCCGGCGGCCGCCGCGCCAGAGCCAGAGACCGCGCCCCCTTGCCAACGCCGCGGACATGCATCCAAATCGTCGCCGAGCCGCTTCGACGCCGGACGAAGGCCACGCGCCTCGCCCTATGGAACGAACAGGGACTCCAGAATAATGGATGAGACGTTGACGGCGGAAAGTCTTCATTTCTTCAGGCGAGCCGAATTGATGGCGCTTGCAGATAAGTACCGAGACGAGTTTGTGAATGCGAAACCGTTTCCACATGTCGTGATCGACAATTTCTTGCCGCATGACGTGGCGTTGCGGGTCGCACAAGCCTTTCCGACGCTGGATCAAATAGACTGGAAACTCGAGGGTCCCGGGGATAGCGAACATTCCGGTGACAAAAATATAGAAAAAGTCACTACGAGCGACGAAGAGAAATTTCCGCCGCTGGTTCGCGTCATGATGATGCAGTTCCAGTCGGGTATATTCATGAACTTTCTGAATAGCGTGACCGGTTACGATCACCTTCAGCCTGACCCGAACCATCATGGCTGCGGATTACATTCGACGGGGCGCGGTGGGCGTCTGATGTTGCATCTTGATGCATCACGTCATCCCAACAAGGATCTCAACCAACTGATCAATTGCATCTATTATGCTCGCCGGACTGGCAGGAATCCTATGGCGGGGGACTGGAGCTTTGGAACGAGGACGCGTCCCAGCGGGTCGTGACCGTGGCGCCCACCTTCAATCGACTGGCGATTTTCAACGTTTCGGGCAAGAGCTGGCACGGTCACCCCTATCCGTTGGACTGTCCGCCAGACAAGCGCCGTAACTCCCTGGCGCTATATTATTACACGACAGACAAATCGCTGACCGGATATGAGCATTCCAATTTCGTGCGCTGGAAAAGTGTGACGGAACACGACAAATCCAATGGATTACTGAGGCTGAAGGCATGGGTCCGCGACAACCTGCCGACAGGCGCCGTCAACACCCTTGCGTCCTTTGTCCGAGCGACGGGTCTGAACTTCAAGCCGCGGAAATAGGTAAGCCGTGATCTGGCCCCGCGCGCTGGCGATGATCCGCAGGTCCGAGAGTCCCTGCATCAAGATCTGCAAGCTCGATTTCGAGACCCGATTGTGCGTGGGGTGCAGGCGTTCGGCGGCCGAGATTGCCGGCTGGGACCGATATTCGGAGCTGCGCAAGCGTCGCATCCTGAGCGACTTGAAAGATCGCACCTAGCGGGGTGCAAGGCCGGTGGCCGGTCTTGCACGGCCGTGTCCCGGGCCGGGTGGGCGTTTTCCGAGCGCGTCGCGGGTCCGGGTGACGTCATCGCACGGGGCGGGGCGTCCCCCAGGGCTCGGCCCCCGCTCCGATCCATCCCGCGGGGTTGCGATCGATGGGTTTGCCCCAGATGCAGAAACGGCCACCCCTCATGCAAGGGGTGGCCGTTCGCAGATCGGTTCGGGTGGTGTCAGACCGCAGCGGCGGCCGTCACCGACCGGCGACGCATGCGCAGGGCCGCGCCCATGCCGCCGAAGCCCGCCAGCATCAGCAGCCAGGTCGCCGGTTCGGGGACGTTGTTCGTTCCCGCGATGCTGTAGGACTTGATGCCCCAACCTTCGTCGCCCAGGGTCTGGAAGCCCGCGTAACCGTCCCCGCTGAGGCTGGTGTAGCCGAAGGTCAGGGAATACTTGTCCGTCGTGTTCAGGGGCGCGGTGGTCGCCGCGTCGATCACCACATTGCCGCCCGTGCGGCTGATCGAACCGTCGGTGGGAGGGCCGCTGAAGGTGACGCCGGAGGAGGGCGAATAGACGACGTTGTTGCCGCCGCCGCCGAGGTTGAACGTGCCCAGGAACACCTGCGTCTTGGTGTTCGTGGTGATGTCGTTGAGCACCACCGAGAAGTCGTCCTCGTAGGTGTTCTGCCCGTCAAGGGTCAGATACCCCAGAACATTGACGTTGAAGTGCAGGGGCTGGTTCGTCTTGCTGATGAAGGCCAACGAGTTGACGGTCGTGTTGGTCGGCAGGGGGCCGACGGGCACAGCCGCCGTCGCCGTTCCCGCGACAGCCGCGGCCAGCACCGACGTCGCGAGCATCATCTTGAGCATATTTGGCACGGCGGAGTCCCTCCAGGATGTCATGTAGGCCTAATAGCAAGTTACGTGCCGCGGCGCCAACGGACTTCGCCTGCAGGGGGAAAATGGCGGGCGTGGCGGAAACGACGCCGCGCCCGGACGCGGCGCATTGCCCTCCTGCGCCGGTGCGGCCGCCGTTCGCCGTGAGCTTTCGAACACAGTTGTGATTTGAATTTGCGAACGATTCGTGGTTCACAGATCCTGAAGAGGGCTGCGTCCTGGCAGCCAGACACGTCGCTCAAGGGTTTCTGCATGACCAACGTCAAGTCCATTCTCGCAGGCGTCGCCGCCGCCGCCTTGCTCGGACTGGGAGGCGCGGCGCAGGCTGCCAGCAATCTGGTCACGAACGGAAATTTCGCCACGCCGGACCAGGGCGGCTCCTGGGGCGTCGTCACGAACGACCCCGTCGGTTCGGGCTGGCAGGGATCCACCGGCGTCTACGAAGTGGGCAACAGCCTCAAAATCTACGGCCTGCCGTGCATCAGCACCAACTGCCAGAACGCCGAGGTCAACTATAGCGGTTTTGATTCGCTCACC
>CAINOV010000011.1 GCA_903851655.1 uncultured Caulobacterales bacterium | reverse complement strand
GCGCCGGTCTGGGCGTGGTGCTGGGGGAGGGGGAGGTGATCGACATCCGCAGCCCGTCGGCGGAGCGCTGGCGCCGGCGGATCGTCCCGTCGCGGATCGGCGCCCTTGCCCCCGGCGCCCTTCCGGCCCGGGTGCGGATCGTCACGCCCCCGGGCGACACCAGCGCGCCGGGGGATCACGTCCGGATGCTGGCCCTGCTCAATCCGCCCTCCGGACCGGCGAGCCCCGGGGCCTATGACTTCGCCCGGGACGCGTTCTTCGAGCGGATCGGCGGCGTCGGCGTCGCCCTGTCGGCGGTGGAGGCGTCGCCGGGACACGACCTTCGCGGCCTGGACGCCGCAGAGGCCCGGCTGAACCGCTGGCGCTGGGCTCTGGCGACGCGACTGACGGCGGATCTCGACGCCCTGCGAGGACCGGGACGGCCTTCCACCGGTCTGGTGGCGGCCCTGGCCACCAGCCATGAGGCCTGGCTGCCCAAGGATGCCGAGGACGACCTGCGGGGCTCCGGCCTGGCGCACATGCTGGCCATCGCCGGGCTGCACATGGCCGCGGTCAGCGGCTTTGTCTATGGCGCCGTGCGGCTGGCGGTGGCGGCCACCCCCGCCCTGGCCGTACGGGTGTCCGGGCACAAGCTGGCGGCGGCCTTTGGTCTCGCGGCCGTGCTGGTCTATCTGGCCCTGTCCGGCGCCCATCCGCCGGCCCGGCGGGCGGCGATCACTGCAGCCACCGTGTTCGGGGCGATCCTGACCGACCGGCGGGCGGTCAGCCTGCACGCCCTGTCCATCGCCGCACTGGTGGTGCTGATGCTCGAGCCGGAATGCGTGGTCCAGCCCGGCTTCCAGATGTCGTTCTGCGCCACCGGGGCCCTGGTGGCGCTGGCGGAGGTCTGGCGACCCGACCGGGACCGGGGGCTGACCGCGCCGCGCCTGATCCGCGTCGTCCAGGCGGTGCGTGACGCGGCCCTGGGCCTGGCGGTGGTGGCGACCGTCGCGGGTCTGGCCACGGGGCCCTTCTCGATCCAGCATTTCAACCGCACCGCGCTCTATGGAACACCCGCCAACCTGCTGGCGGATTTCCTGGCCAGCGCCGTGGTCATGCCCGCCATCGCCGTCGCCGCCGTCGCGGAGGTCGCCGGCAGGCCGCCGCTGCTGCGCGATCCCGCCCTGTGGACCGCGGGCTGGGGCGCGCAAGGAATTCTGTCGGTGGGGGGACTGTTCGCGCATCTGCCCGGCGCCCAGGCGGTGGTGGCCAGCGCGCCGGACCCGGCCCTGCTGGTCAGCTTCCTGGGTCTGGTGTCCGCCATCCTGTGGCGAGGGCGCCTGCGCTGGATCGGCGTGGGGCTGGGGCTGGCCGTGCTGGTCTGGCCGCGGCCGGCGCCGCCGATCGGCTGGCTGGGACCGGACGGGGCGAATGCGGCGGACGTGGTGGCCGGCCGGGTGATCCCGATGCGGCCGGACCGCCGGCAGTTCGCCTTCGAGAGTTTTGCGCAGCACCGCGGCCTTGCGGTGGCCACGGCGCCGGAGCACTTCCAGTGCGGCCGGGACCTGTGCCTCGGTCCGCCGGACGCCCATCCCCGGCTGGCGGCCTGGTTCACCCGGCGCCGGCCCTCCGCCGAGCGCCTGCGCCAGCTGTGCGACAGCGATATCCTGTTGCTGACGGCGCCGGTCCCGCTGCCGGACGACTGCCGGCGTCCGCTGCTGCTGCGGCCCGGCGCGTTCCGCCGGTATGGCGCCGCCGAAATCCTGAAAGAGGGGACCAGCTGGCGGCTGGACTGGACCGGCCCCCACCGGGGCGACCGGCCCTGGACCCGAACGCCGGGTCCCGAAGCCGCGTCCTACTGATAGCGGCGGATCAGGCCGACCAGCTTGCCCTGGACCTCCACCTGGTCCGGTCCGTAGATCCGGGTCTCATAGGCCTTGTTGGCGGGTTCGAGGGCGATGGCCCCGCCCTTGCGCCGCAGACGCTTCAGGGTGGCCTCCTCCTGCATGACCAGCGCCACGACGATGTCGCCGTTATTGGCGTTGTCCGTGCGCTTGATCACCACATAGTCGCCGTCGAAGATGCCGGCCTCGATCATGCTGTCGCCCTGCACTTCCAGGACGAAGTGATCGCCGGCTCCCAGCAGGCTCTCCGGCACGGGCATGCGGTCCCGCTCGTGCTGGATGGCCTCGATCGGCGTGCCGGCGGCGATCTTGCCGAGGATCGACAGCTCGCGGACGTCATTGGCCAGCAGGCTGGCCACCGGCGCCGCCGGCGCGGAGCCTTCGATCACCCGGGGGTGGAAGGCCTTGCGCCCGCCCGCCGGCGCGCTGGCGGTGGCCTGATCCGGCAGGCGCACCACCTCCAGAGCCCGGGCGCGGTGCGCCAGCCGGCGCAGAAAGCCCCGTTCCTCGAGGGCGGTGATCAGGCGGTGAATGCCGGACTTGGAGGCCAGGTCCAGGGCCTCCTTCATCTCGTCGAACGACGGAGACACGCCGGTTTCCTTGATCCGCTCATGGATGAACATGAGAAGTTCGTGCTGCTTGCGTGTCAGCATGATGGCTGCGTGCTCCGCCGAATCCCCGGGAAATCCGAGAACAAATCATGCACGTTCTGTAGATGTTCCGGATTAACAGTCAATTACCAATGTTGCGGACCGGGTTCTGCGGCCGGTCAGGCCAGCAGGGCGCGGGTGGCGGCGGCCACGTCGGCCTGGCGCATCAGGCTCTCGCCCACCAGCATGGCTCGGGCGCCGCTGGCGGCCAGGCGGGCCACGTCGGCGGGGGTGAAGATGCCGCTTTCCGTGACCAGCAAGGCGTCCGGCGGTGCAAGGCGGGACAGGGCCTCGGTGGCGGCGAGGTCGACGGTGAAGCTGCGCAGGTCGCGGTTGTTCACCCCGACCAGGGTCGCGCCCAGGCGCACGGCCCGGGCCATCTCGTCGGCGTCATGGACCTCCACCAGGGCGTCCATGCCCAGCCGGGCGGCCTCGGCCATCAGCTCCGCGGCGAGGCCGTCCTCGATCATCGCCAGAATCACCAGGATGGCGTCGGCCCCCAGGGCCCGCGATTCGCCGACCTGCCATGGGTCCACCAGGAACTCCTTGCGGATGCAGGGCAGGGTGACCGCATCCCGCGCGGCGACGAAAAAGGCGTCCGAACCCTGGAAGCTCGGCGTGTCGGTCAGGATGCTGAGGCAGGCGGCGCCGCCGTCCTGATAGGCGCGGGCCAGCGCCGGCGGGTCGAAGTCGGCGCGGATCAGGCCCTTGGACGGGCTGGCCTTCTTGATCTCGGCGATCAGGGCCAGGCGGTCCGGCCGCGCGGCGGACGCCTGGGCCAGGGCCCGGGCGAAGCCGCGGGGGGCGGTCTGGGCGGCGATCCGTCCGGCCAGGGCGGCGTCGGGGGTCGCGGCCCGGCGCTCGGCCACCTCCTCGCGCTTGTAGCCGGCGATCCGGGTCAGGATGTTGTCGGTCATGGGGAGAACTCAGGCTGCAGGGAGGCGGGTCAGGCGGACAAGGGCGGACAGGGCCGCGCGGGCGGCGCCGGTGTCGATGGACTGCCGGGCCAGGGCCAGACCCTCCGCCAGCGTCTCCGCCCGACCGGCGATGACGAACACCGCGGCGGCGTTCAGCAGCACGATGTCCCGATACGGCCCCGGCGCGCCGTCGAGCAGGGCGGTCATGGCCGCGGCGTTGTGGACCGGATCGCCGCCCCGCAGGTCGCCGATGGTCGCCCGCGGCAGGCCGAGCTCGGTCGGCGACACGGTGAAGGTGCGCACCGCCCCGTCGCGCCACTCGGCCACGTGGCTGTCATCCGTGGTGGTCAGCTCGTCCAGCCCGCCCCCGTGCGCCACCCAGGCGCGTTCCGCCCCCAGACGGCCCAGCACCTCGGCCAGGGGCGCGACCAGCGCCCGGTCGTAGACGCCCAGCAGCTGGCGCCGCGCCCCGGCGGGATTGGACAGGGGCCCCAGCAGGTTGAACAGGGTGCGGAACCCCAGCTCCCCCCGCACGGGCGCCACATGGCGCATGGCCCGGTGGTGGTTCGGGGCGAACAGCACGCAGATCCCGGCCTCGTCCAGGCACCGGCGCTGGATGTCGGCCGAGGCGTGGATGTCCACCCCCAGGGCTGCAAAGACGTCCGGCGATCCGGACAGGGACGAGGCGGCGCGTCCCCCATGCTTGGCCACCTTCACGCCGCCCCCGGCGGCCACCAGGGCCGCGGCGGTGGAGATGTTGTAGGTATGGGCCCCGTCGCCGCCGGTGCCGCAGGTGTCCACCACGTCGAACCCGTGCTCCAGGGGCGTCGCGGCCTCGCGCATGGCCTGGGCGCAGGCGGTGATCTCCTCCACCGTCTCGCCGCGGACGCGGAGCGCGGTGATGGCGGCGGCGGTCTGGGCCGGCGTCGGCTCGCCCCGCAGGCAGGCCGAGAAGAAGGCATGGGTGTCCGCGGCGTTCAGCACCTCACCGGCGGCGAGCCGGGCCAGGATCGGCTTGAAGGCGTTGGACACGGGTTCCGCTCGCGAGGACGGGGTCAGGCGGCGCTGCGTTCGACCGCCGGCACGCCGGCGATGCGCAGAAAGTTCGCCAGCAGGCGGTGGCCATGCTCGGTCGCATAGCTTTCCGGGTGGAACTGGACCCCATGGATCGGACGGGAGCGGTGGGCGAGGCCCATGATCTCCCCGTCCTCCGTCCAGGCGGTGGGGACCAGCACGTCCGGCAGACTGTCGGCGGGCACGGCCAGGCTGTGATAGCGCGCCGCGGTGAAGGGGCTGGGAAGCCCCTCGAACAGGCCCGTCCCGTCATGGGTGACCTGGCTGGTCTTGCCGTGCATCAGCGCCTTGGCGCGGATCACCTGGCCGCCAAAGGCCTGACCGATGGCCTGATGGCCAAGGCACACCCCGAGGATCGGCAGGTCGGCTGGCGCGGCGGCGATCAGGTCCAGACACACCCCCGCCTCGTTGGGCGAGCAGGGACCGGGGGACAGCAACACCGCGCGGGGCTTCAGGGCGAGGGCCTCGGCCGCCGTCAAGGTGTCGTTGCGCCGGACCTCCATCTCCGCCCCCAGCTCCGCGAGATAGTGGACGAGGTTGTAGGTGAAGCTGTCGTAATTATCGATCACGAGGATCATGGGAGGCGCCCGACCAGGGTGGCCGCAGCGGCGCTGCAGCGTCATCGGGCGTGTTAGGGGCAAATCCGGTCCCAGGCAATCGGTTTGAGCACCCCGCGGGACGTGGGCTCATGCAGGGCTTGCGCACCGGGGCCGGTTCGGCCTTTGGTCGGTCCATGGCGTGGCAGGGCGAGTCGGGCGGACAGGCGGATCCCAGCTCCGCGGACGGCGGCGTCGTCGCAGCGTCCGCGGGGCTCGGCGCGCTGCTGGCCGCCGCGGCCTTCGCCGCCCTGGCGGCGACCGTGCTGGCTGCGGCCGTCATCTTCGGGCTTCCGGGAGCCGAGCATGGCCAGGGCCGCGGGCGGGGTCAGGTGACCGGGTCCGTCCACCTGTCGCCGCCGCCGCTGCGCCACTGATCGGTCAGACGAAGCGCCAGGCCTCCTCGGCCGCACGGCGCAGGGCGTCGGACTTGTGCAGCGTCTCCTCGTATTCCGCGTCCGGGTCGGAGTCCGCCACCACGCCGCCCCCGGCCTGGACGTACATCACGCCGTCCTTGAACAGGGCCGTGCGCAGGACGATGCAGGTGTCCACCGATCCGTTGGCCGAGATGTAGCCCGCAGCGCCGCCATAGCCGACGCCGCGCTTCACCGTTTCCAGTTCGTCGATGATCTGCATGGCCCGGACCTTGGGCGCGCCGGACAGGGTGCCGGCGGGGAGCGCGGTCAGGATCACGTCGATGGGATCCACATTGTCCGGCGCGTCGCCCTCCACATTGGAGACGATGTGCATGACGTGGCTGTAGCGCTCGATGACGAACTTCTCGGTCACCCGGACCCGGGCGCCGGACAGGGGCGTGTTCGACCCCGGCGGCGGCATCACCGCCCGGCCCACGTCGTTGCGGCCGAGATCCAGCAGCATCAGATGCTCCGCCCGCTCCTTGGGATCGGCCAGCAGTTCGGCCTCCAGCGCCAGATCCTCCTCCGGCGTCTTGCCGCGGCGGCGGGTGCCGGCGATGGGCCGGATGCTGACCTTGCCGTCCCGCAGGCGCACCAGGATCTCCGGGCTCGACCCGGCCATCTGGAAGGCGCCGAAGTTCAGATAGTAGAGGAAGGGCGAGGGATTGGTCCGGCGGAGCGACCGATAGAAGGCGAACGGGTCGCGGGGGAAGGGCGCGGCGAAGCGGTGGCTCGGCACCACCTGGAAGATGTCGCCCGCCGCGATGTAGTCCTTGGCGGCGTCCACCATCCGTCCATAGCCGTCGCGGCTGACGGGAGAAACCAGGGGAGAGGCGGCCACCGGTTCAGGCTCTTTCGCAGGGGGCAGGGCGGCCTTCAGCGCCAGCCGGACCCCGTCCAGCCGCCCGATGGCGGCGGCGTAGGCCGCGTCGGCCGGGAGCCCGGACACCGGCCGCACCGGCGTGCAGACGATGATCTCCTGGGCCACGGCGTCAAACACGGCCACGATCTGCGGCCGCATCATCACCGCATCCGGCAGGTCCAGCGGATCGGGATTGGCCGGGCCCAGGGGCTCCGCCAGCCGGATCATGTCATAGCCCAGAACGCCGAACAGGCCTGCCGCCATCGGGGGCAGGCCGGGGGGCAGCGCGATCCGCGACGCCGCCACCAGCCGCCGGAGGGAGGCCAGGCTCGCATCCGCCTCCGGCGTCCAGTCGTCACGCATGACGCCGTCGCCCTGGGCGATCTCGGCCCGCTCCCCCCGGGCGCGCCAGACCAGGTCCGGGTCGAGGGCGATGATGGAGTAGCGCCCGCGCCAGGCGCCGCCCTCCACGGATTCGTAGAGGAAGGCGTAGCGCTTGCCGTGGCCGATCTTGAGATAGGCCGTCACCGGAGTCTCGAGGTCGTCGATCAGACGCGTCCAGACGATCTGCGGCTCCCCCCGCCGATAGGTCTCGGCAAAGTCTGCGACGTCGGGAAAGGCGGGGTCCCTCATGCGGCGGGCTTGTTGGCCTTGGCGGCGCCGGCGCTGGCG
>CAINOV010000010.1 GCA_903851655.1 uncultured Caulobacterales bacterium | reverse complement strand
TTGATAGTCGGCTGCGCCGCCCAGCCGGGCGATGCGGTCCTCGCCCATGACCTCGTCGATCCCGAGGTCGGGATTGGCCTTCAGCTTGTCCAGCAGCGCCTCGACCCGGGCGCGGACGGCCTTGTCCTCCGGATGGGCGAGCTTCACCTCCGCCGACCCGCCGGCGAACCAGGGCTCGGCCTCCCACGAGGTGATCTCGCGCTTGGCCAGGTCGATATGGATCAGCCCCGCCTGCACGAAGGGCGCGATCAGGTTCACGTCGTGGGACACCGGGGCGAAGCCGTGGTCGGAGACGATGACGACGACCAGCTGCGGCTGGGCCTTGCGGGCGGCGGCGACAATCCGGCCCACCGCCGCGTCGATCCGCTCCAGCGCCGCATGGGCCTCCGGCGTGTCCGGGCCGCTCTCGTGCTGCACATGGTCGAGGCCGGTCAGATAGACGGTGGCGAAGCCGGGCGCCTCGTCGGCCATCAGCTTCTCGGCGAAGCGGGCGCGGATCTCGTCGCCCTCCACGCTCTCGTCGATGCCCTGGGCGTAGGGGCCGAGCGCCGCCTCCAGCCTTTCGGTCAGGCCGCGGGTGGCCAGCGCGCGGTTCAGCTTGCGGTCGTCCTCCGTCCCGGTGCGCCACAGCTGCGGCAGGTTCAGGTCCACCCCCCGGGCCCCGACGCTGACCGGCCAGTGGACATTGACCACCTTCAGGCGGGCCGCATGGGCCGCGTCCCACAGGGTCGGGACCTTGATATCCTCCGCATACCAGTACCAGCCGGTCTGGTTCTTCACATAGGGGTCGAAGGTGAGGTTGCTGGCGATGCCGTGCTTCGCCGGCCAGACGCCGGTGATCAGCGTCGTGTGGCTGGGATAGGTCAGGGTCGGCAGCACCCCGCGCACGGCGTCAGCATAGGCGCCGTCCCGCGCCAGGGCCCGCAGGTTGGGGATCTTCAGGCCGCGGGCGTCCGCCTGCTGCACGTCGCCGGGGCGCAGGCCGTCGATGGAGATCATCAGCACCGGCGCAGAGAGGGCCGGGCGGGCGACCAGACAGGCGAGGGCGGCGACAAGGCAGGGCAGAAGACGCATGAGACGGAAGACTCCATTGGCGAAGGTCTGGATAGCGCTCCATCACGACTGGTCCGTGACAGCGTGGCAAGTCCTGTCTGCCCGCCGTCAGAACAGCCCCAGCGCCTTCAGGCTGGCCACGCCGTCGCGCCCGACGACGATATGGTCGTGGATGGTGATCTTGAGGGGACGCGCCGCCTCCACGATCTCCCGGGTCATGGCGATGTCCGCCGCCGAGGGCGTGGGGTCGCCGGAGGGGTGGTTGTGCACCAGGATCAGGGAGGAGGAGGCCAGCTCCAGCGCCCGGCGCATGATCTCCCGCGGATAGACCGGCGCGTGGTCCACGGTGCCCTGGCCCAGCATCTCGTCGCTCTGCAGCTGGTTCTTGCGGTCGAGGAAGATGACCCGGAACTGCTCCCGCCGCTCCTGCGCCAGGGACACGCGGACATAGGCGATGAGCGCCGACCAGGAGGAGATCACCGGCCGCCGCCGCGCCTCGGCCCGCGCCGCGCGCACCGCCAGCTCCTGCGCCAGCCGCAGGTCCGACGCCGTGGCCGCGCCGATCCCCGCGCACTGGGCCAGCTCGGTCTCCGGGGCGCCGATCACCTCCGCCAGGCCGCCGAAGCGGGCCATCAGCGCCTTGGCCAGCGGCTTGACGTCGCCCCGGGGCAGGGTGCGGAACAGATAGAGCTCCAGCAGCTCATAGTCCGGCAGGGCGGCGAGGCCCGCCGCCTGGGCCCGCTGGCGAAGGCGATGTCTGTGCCCCGCGGGGCCGCCCGGATCTGCGCGCGTCTGGGGCATGCGCCAGAGTGACGCGCCCGGCGCGGCGGCGGCAAGATGTGAAAAGGTCGCGGGCCTCAGGTCTCGATCAGCGGCTGGAACTGGCCGGTGGGCGAGGCGGTGAAGATCTCGACGCCGGTCTCGGTGACGCCGACGCTGTGTTCGCACTGGGCGGACAGGGACTTGTCGCGGGTGACCGCGGTCCAGCCGTCGGACAGCACCTTCACCTCCTTGCGGCCGAGATTGATCATCGGCTCGACGGTGAAGAACATGCCGGGCTTCAGGATTTCCCCCGTGCCCGGGCGGCCGAAGTGCATCACGTTCGGCGCGTCATGGAACACCCGGCCGACGCCATGGCCGCAGAAGTCCGCCACGACGGCGCAGCGCTGGGCCTCCGCATAGGCCTGGATGGCGTGGCCCACATCCCCCAGCCGGGCGCCAGGCTTGACGGCGGCAAGGCCGAGTTCGAGGCTCTTGTAGGTGATCTCCACCAGCCGCTTGGCGCGGGGCGAGACCTTGCCGACGCCGTACATCCGGCTGGTGTCCCCGTGCCAGCCGTCGACGATCACGGTCACGTCGATATTGACGATGTCCCCCTCGCGCAGGGCCCGCGGACCGGGAATCCCGTGGCAGACCACATGATTGATCGAGGTGCAGATGGTGTGCTTGTAGCCGCGATAGCCCAGGCAGGCGGGCAGGGCGCCGTGGTCAAGGATGAAGCCGCGGCACAGGTCGTCCAGCGCCTCGGTGGTCACGCCCGGCTGCACGTGCGGGCCGATCATGTCGAGGCATTCCGCCGCCAGTCGCCCGGCGCGGCGCATGCCCTCGAAGTCCGCCGGGCCATGCAGCTTGATGGCGCCGTCGCGGATCGGGGCTTCGTGGAGATCGGTCATGGTCGGGCTCGCTGGACGGGGTCGCCCCAGAGAATAGGCGCTTTCCCCCGCAAGCGAAAGGGACCGACGACGGGCCTCTAGGCGCGGAGGGGATCCTCGCCGTACTTGTTCGGCCCGGGGGTGCCCGGCAGGCAGTTGAACACCAGGGTGACAATGCCGCCGATGATGGTCAGGTTGATCAGCAGCCACCAGGCCGACCGGTCGGTGTCGTGCAGCCGGCAGAAGGCCAGACCCAGCGACGGCAGGATGGTGGCGAGGCTGAAGATCAGGTGCGCGATGGCCACCAGTCCGCCCAGCCCGCCGCGCGCGCCGCCCATGATCCCTTCGAGGAGTCCGGCCGCGAAGGCCATCAGCACAACGAACAGCACGAAATACCAGTATTCGGAGCGTGACGCCCGGCCTTCGAATTTGACGTAGTTGGTGAACGCGCTCTGGATAGCCTGCTGGAAAGTCATCGGTTCCCCCGGATCAGCATCCGCTCCACAGCGGATCAACCGCCGGGCGCCAGGACCGGCAAACGATGACTTAGGCTAACCTGAGACGGGGCGATCGTACAGGCATAGGCGAGCACCTCTACGCCTGCCCTGAGCGCATCCCCCAGGGCGGCGGCGAAGCCGGGGTCGAGATCGGCGGCGGCGGCCACCCGGTCGCAGTCCGTGCGCTGGACGACGAACAGGGCCACCGCCCGGTCGCCGGCGCCCACCCGGTGCGACAGTTCCCGGAGGTGGCGGGCCGAGCGCGCCGCCACGCAGTCGGGAAACTCCGCCAGGCCCGCGCGCCGCATCAGGTGGACATTCTTGATCTCCAGCCAGCACGGCGGCCGGCCGTCGCTCTCCAGCAGGAAATCGACCCGGCTCTTCTCCCCGTACTTCACCTCCGGGCGCACCCGGTCATAGCCGGCGACCTCGGGGATCGCGCCCCGGGCCAGGGCCTCGGCCACCAGCCGGTTGGGGTGCAGGGTGTTGACCCCCACCAGCCCGCCGTCGGCCTCCACCAGCTCCAGGGTCAGGGGCAGCTTGCGGGTCGCCGAGGCGCTGCGGGACAGCCACACCGTCAGGCCCGGATCCGCAAGGCCCATCATGGCGCCGGGGTTGGGACAGTGGACGGTGGTCTCGCAACCATCGGCGCTCATCACCACATCCGCCAGGAAGCGCTTGTAGCGGCGGACCAGAGTGGCCCGTTCGAGTGGTTGCGCGAAGTCCATGGTCCGCCTAGGTCTCTTCCGGAATCGAACACGAGACCTGCGTCCTTAGAGGGGAATCCGCCCGATGGCGAGCCAAGCATCCGACCGCGTCACCGCCGCCGTCCTGATCATCGGGGACGAGATCCTGTCCGGCCGGACCCAGGACGTGAACCTGAACGCCATCGCCACCTATCTGGGCGCCTATGGGGTGGATCTGGCGGAGGCGCGGGTGGTCGCCGACGACGAGGGCGACATCATCGCCGCCCTGGACGCCCTGCGCACCCGCTATGACTACGTGGTTACCACCGGCGGCATCGGGCCGACCCACGACGACATCACCGCCGACTGCGTCGCCAAGGCCTTCGGCGTGGCGCTGGAGGAAGATGCGGAAATCATCGCCGCCATGACCGCCCGGTTCGGCGAGCCGCCCAACGCCGCCCGCCGGCGCATGGCGCGCATCCCGGTGGGCGGGTCCAAGGTGGTCAATCCGGTGAACGGCCCGCCGGGCTTCCAGATCGGCAACGTGTTCGTGCTGGCGGGGGTGCCCTCGATCATGCGGGGCATGCTGCAGGACGTGGGCCACCGGCTGAAGGGCGGCAAGGTCGTGATCGCCCGCACGGTCCGGGTCGAGGGCTTCGGCGAGGGCGTGATCGCCGCGCCGCTGGAGGCGGTGGCGAAGAACCATCCCACCGAGTCCCTGGGCAGCTACCCGTTCTTTTCCGCCGACGGCTATGGCGCCAACCTCGTCGTCCGCGGCCGCGACGCCGATGAGGTCGAGGCCACGGTGGCGGAGCTGATCGCCGCGCTGGAGGCGGTCGGCGTCAGCAACATCACCCAGGTCGAGGGCTGAGGGCTGAGGGCGGCCGGCGGGCCGGCCCTCAGGACCGCCGGGTCTCAGGCCTGCATGGTCCAGCCCTCGACGCCCATCGCCGCCTGGCGCAGGGCTTCGGAGCGGGTCGGGTGAGGGTGGCAGGTGCGGGCCACGTCCTCGGACGCCGCGCCGAACTCCATGGCCACGCAGTATTCGCCGATCATCTCGCCCACCTGCGGGCCCAGCATGTGCACGCCCAGGATCCGGTCGGTCTTCGCGTCGGCCAGGACCTTCACGAAGCCCTCGGCCTCGTGGTTGACCTTGGCCCGGCTGTTGGCGGTGAAGGGGAACTTGCCGATCTTGTAGCTGACGCCGGCGGCCTTCAGCTCCTCTTCGGACTTTCCGACCCAGGCCACCTCCGGATAGGTGTAGACCACCCCCGGAATGACGTCATAGTTCACATGCCCGGCCTTGCCGGCGATCAGCTCGATGCAGGCCACCGCCTCGTCCTCGGCCTTGTGCGCCAGCATCGGTCCGTGGGTCACGTCACCGATGGCCCAGACGCCGGGGGCGGCGGTGCGGAAGTGGTCGGTGGCGATGAAGCCCCGGGCGTCGGTGGCGAGGCCCACGGCCTCGAGGTTCAGGCCCGCCGTGGTCGGGCGGCGACCCACCGCCAACAGGACGACGTCGGCGGTCAGGTTCTCCGCCGGGCCGCCGGCCACCGGCTCGAAGCTGAGGGTGACGCCGGTCGCGGAGGCCTTCGCCCCGGTGACCTTCTGGCCCAGCTTGAAGACCATGCCCTGCTTGGTCATGGCCCGCTGGAAGGCCTGGGCCAGCTCGGCGTCGGCGCCGGGCAGGGTGCGGTCCAGATACTCCACCACCGTCACCTCCGCCCCGAGACGGCGCCAGACCGAGCCCAGCTCCAGCCCGATGACGCCGGCGCCGATCACGATCATCGACTTCGGGACTGCGTTCAGGGCCAGCGCGCCGGTGGAGTCCACGATGCGCGTCTGGTCCACCTCGACACCGGGCAGGCGCGAGGGCTCGGACCCAGTGGCGATGACGATGTTGCGGGCCTCAAGGACCGTCTCGGACCCGTCCTCCGCCGCCACGGCCACCTTGCCGGGACCAGCGATCCGGCCAAAGCCCTTGACCCACTCCACCTTGTTCTTCTTGAACAGGAATTCGATGCCCTTGGTCAGGGCGCCGACGCTGTCGTCCTTCTGCTTCTGCATCTGGGCCAGGTCGAGGTCGATGGACGCCTTGATGCCCATGCCGGCGAAGTCCTTGCGCGCCAGCTCGTACATTTCCGACGCGTGCAGCAGGGCCTTGGACGGGATGCAGCCCACGTTCAGGCAGGTGCCGCCGAGGGTCTTGCGCGCCTCGACGCAGGCCACCGACAGGCCCAGCTGTCCGGCCCGGATCGCCGCATTGTAACCGCCCGGCCCGCCGCCGATGATGACCACGTCGTATTGCGCCATAAGCCTGTTCCCGGTCTGACCGCAGTTTGCAGAATGAGGCAGTGATATAGGCTTTCACGGCGGCGACGCGACCCCAAAAATCGGCGGAAAGCCGCAATTCGGTCCTGCGTCGCCGTCACGTCCCGGGGGGCGCGTCGCCGGCCACATAGACGCGCAGGGCGGCCGCCAGATGGTCGAAGGCGGTGCGGACGCGGCGGTTGCGGCGCTGGTCCTCGTGCATGGCCAGCCAGATGTCCAGATCGAAGCGGATGAGGTCCGGCAGGACCGGGCGCAGCTCCGGCCAGCCCGCGGCCAGGGGCGCCTGGCAGACCCCGACGCCGCCGCCGGCCCGCAGCAGCGCCAGCTGGGCGAGGTCGCTGTCGGTGCGCAACCGGAACAGCCGTCGCTCCCACAGGGGATCCGCCCCGAGGGCCCGGGCGGCGGAATCGTCCCGGTCGAACCCGATCAGCCGATGCTCCGTCAGGGCGTCGATCGTGGTCGGAGTTCCCCAGCGGGCGAGATAGGCCTCATGGGCGTAAAGGCCCAGGCGCACCCGGCCGATGGGCCGCGCCACCACGGCGTTCTGCTCTGGCCGGACCATCCGCACGGCGATGTCCGCGTCCCGGCGGAGCAGATCCTCCGACCGGTTGGTCAGGGCCAGCTCCACCACCAGCCCGGGATGGCGATCCTGGAGGTCGGCCACGATCGACGGCAGCACTGCGCCGCCGATGATCTCGCTGGCGGTGATCCGGACAACGCCGGCGGTCTCGTCCCGCCCGGCGCTGGCGCTGCGCAACAGGGCCTCGGCCGCGGCGGCCATGCCCCGGGCGTCGGGCAGGAGGTCGTGGCCCGCCTCGGTCAGGGTCAGTCCGGCCGGAGAGCGGACGAACAGGCTGAGGCCCAGCGCCCGCTCCAGCGCATCGATCTGGCGACCGAGGGTCGGCTGGGTCTGGCCGATCCGCCGGGCGGCGGCGCTCAGGCTGCCGGTCTCGGCCACGGCCAGGAAGGCGCGATAGTGATCCCAGCTGACGGGTCCGGCGGCCAAATCCCGCGCTCCTATGCAAAAACGAATATTTACCCTACGGGGTTCCCTGATTTTCAGAGGGCGTGGCCTGTGCGTCAATGGGGTCGCACGCTTGAGGGTTCGGACGGAGGGTCGCACCGGGCGGGTCGGGAGGTCGGATCATGTTCGTCGGACACTATGCCGCGGCTCTCGCCGCCAAGGCGGCGGAGCCCCGCGCGCCCCTGTGGAGCTATGTGGTGGCCAGCCAGCTGGTGGACTGGGGCTGGAGCGGACTGGTCATGGCCGGGGTCGAGCGACTGCGCCTCGATCCGTCCCTGCCGGGCAGTCACCTGGTGCTGGAATACATGCCCTGGACCCACAGCCTGCCTGGCGCCCTGGTCTGGGCGGTGGGCGGCGCCCTGGCGGCGAGGGCCCTGCTTCGCGTTCCGTGGGCGGCTGCGGTGATGCTGGGGGCCGTGGTGTTCTCCCACTGGATCCTCGACCTGCTGGTCCACCGCCCCGACCTGCTGCTCTATCCGGGCGGGCCCAAGGTCGGCCTCGCCCTCTGGAATTTTCCCGTGCCGGAACTGATCCTTGAGCTCGGCATGCTGGCGGTCAGCGCGGTCCTGTGGACGGGCCAGCGCAAGGCCGAAGGCCGCCATGCCTGGCCGGCCGCCCTGTTCGTCGCCGTGCTGGCCGGGTTGCAGATGGTCAACGCCCTGCTGCCGGGGGAGGGCGCGCCGGCGGACATGGCCCGCACGGCCCTGATCGCCTATGTGGCGGTGGCCGTGGCGGCGTGGTGGACGGACCGCCAGCCCGCCCCGGGCGCGCGCCGGGGCTAGAGGGGCGCCGTGGCGTCCGCGAGCCAGAGGCGGACGGGTTCCGGGACGAGGGGCCCGATCTCGGCCAGCACCCGGGCGTGGTAGGCGTCCACCCAGGCTCGCTCCTCCGCGGTCAGCTGCTCGGCCACGATCAGGCGGCGGTCGAACGGGGCGAGGGTCAGGGTCTCGAAGCCGTGCATCGGCCGCTCGCCCCCGGGAACCGGCTCCGCGGCCGTGACCACCTGCAGGTTCTCGATGCGGATGCCGAAGGCGCCCTCCTTGTAGTAGCCGGGCTCGTTGGACAGGATCATGCCCGGCAGCAGGGCCACGCTGTTGGCGGCGCGGGCGATGCGCTGCGGCCCCTCGTGCACGCCGAGATAGCTGCCGACCCCGTGGCCGGTGCCGTGGTCATAGTCCAGTCCCTGCGCCCACAGGGCCGCACGGGCCAGCACGTCCAGGGCGTGGCCGGTGACGCCCGGCGGGAAGCGGACCTTCGCCAGCGCCACATGACCCTTCAGAACCAGGGTGTAGCGGTCGCGCATCTCGTCGCTGGGATCGCCGATGGCGACGGTGCGGGTGATGTCGGTGGTGCCGTCCTGATACTGGGCGCCGGAGTCCACCAGCAGCAGGTCCCCTGGCCGGGCCCGGCGGTTGGTCTTGCGGGTCGGGCGATAATGGATCACCGCCCCGTTGGGCCCGGCGCCGGCGATGGTGTCGAAGGACAGGTCCCGCAGCTGGCCCGTGGCGGCGCGGAAGCCCTCGAGTTTTGTCACCGTCTCGATCTCGTCCGGCGGGTTCGTCTGACCCTCCGTCGCCAGCCAGTGCAGGAACTGCGTCACCGCCGCCCCGTCGCGGACATGGGCGGAGCGGGCGCCGGCGATCTCCACCGGGTTCTTGGCCGCCCGGGGCAGGGCGCAGGGGTCCGCGCCGCGGACCACCACCGCCCCCGCCGCCGCCAGGGTGTCGAAATACCAGGCCGAGGCGTTGGCCGGGTCCAGCAGCACCCGCTGGCCCGTCAGCGCCTGCAGGGCCGGGACCAGGGCTTCCGGCGGCAGCAGCTCGGTGGCGTTGCCCAGCCACGCGGGCAGGTCTTCGGTGACCTTGTCCGGGTCCAGGAACAGCCTGGCCTGTCCGTCGGCGCCGACCAGGGCCTGGCCGAGGGGCAGGGGAGAGCGGATCACGTCGCCGCCGCGGATGTTGAACAACCAGGCCAGCGAGGTCGGACCGGTCAGCACGGTCACATCGGCGCCCGCCTCGGCGATGGCCTGGGAAATGCGGGCGCGCTTGGCGGCGGCGGTTTCGCCGGACAGGGCCTCGGCATGGGGCCGGACGGGGGCCTTGGGCTGGGGCGGGCGGCCCTCCCAGGCCAGATCCAGGGGATTGGGGTCCACCGCGACCAGGCGGGCCCCGGCCCGGGCGGCGGCGGCCTTCAGCCGGTCCAGGCTGTCGGGGGTGTGCAGCCGGGCGTCGTAGCCCACCGTCTGGCCGGGCTTCAGCTCCCGCTCCAGCCAGAGCGCCACGCCGCCCTCCACCAGGTCGTGATAGGAGAACAGCCGGCTGTCCACCTGGGCGCGGACCTGCAGGGTGTAGCGACCGTCGGTGAACATGGCCGCGCGGTCGAGCATCACCACCGCCGCCCCGGCCGAGCCGGTGAAGCCGGTGGCGAAGGCCAGGCGGTCATTGGCCTCGGGCAGGTACTCGTTGTTGTACTCGTCCTCGTGCGGGATGATCAGCCCGTCCAGCCCGGCCGCGGCCACGGCCTTGCGGATCCCCGGCAGATGCTTCTCGCCATAGCTCGGATCGGCGTGATCGTCGAAGGTCTGGAACATGGCGGGACGCTCGCATGGCTGAGGCGGGAGGCTTGCCGACTATGTCGGTCCCGGACGGCCTCAGGTCAACCGGGCTGTCGCGCCCGGCGGATCACCAGGGTGGCCCAGGCGTCCCGGCGCACCCGCCCGACCAGGCGGAAGCCCCGGTTCAGATAGGCGGCGCGGACATAGCGCTCCTGCGTCCTCAGCAGGCCGGACAGGATCGCCACGCCGCCGGGCTTCAGGGCGCCCTGGATCGGCCGGGCCAGGCTGACCAGCGGCCGGGCCAGGATGTTGGCGAACACCAGGTCGTAGGGCGCATGGTCCGCCACCAGCCGGTGGCCGAGGCCGGACGCGTGCACGAAGCGCGCGCGGACCTTGTTGACCTTGGCGTTTTCCCGCGAGATCCGCACCGACACCCGGTCGATGTCGGTGCCCACGGCCACCTCCGCCCCGGTCCGGGCGGCGGCGATGGCCAGCACGCCGGTGCCCGAGCCCACGTCCAGCACCCGCTCGAACCGCCGCTGACGCTTCAGCAGCCGGTGATAGGCGACCAGGCATCCCACGGTGGTGCCGTGGTGGCCCGTGCCGAACGCCGCCCCGGCCTCGATGCGCAGATTGACCGCATTCACCGGCGCGCGGCCCCGGTCATGAACGCCGAAGATGAAGAACCGCCCGGCGCGCACCGGCGGCAGGCCGGACAGGGCCATGGCCAGCCAGTCGGCGTCGGCCAGCACCTCGGTGGAGACGGACAGGCCCGGGTGTTCGGCCAGCACCGCCTCAAGGGCCGTAACCTCACCGTCCTCGGTGGGATAGGCGTCGATGCGCCAGATCCCGTGGTCCTCGTCCTCTTCCAGGATGGAATAGGTGGCGCCCTCCAGCACCGGATGGGCGTCGATGTCGCGGGCGGCGGCTTCGGCGAGCGCGCGCGGGCCGCGGGCGATGATCTGCAGGGCGGGATCGAGAACCATCGTCGTGCTCTAGCCGCTCAAGGGCGTCCGGCAAAGGGTTTCATTCGCCCCGCCGATCCGTAACCCGTTTGTTAACCATGTTGGCGGCAACTCGGACTAGGCGGCGGGCCTTGTCCCGACTCACTTTTTCACCGCGTTGTACGCATCACAGGGATTTCTCGCGCATGAACGGCACCCAGGTTCTCGATCTCGGCCGTGACGCCATCTGGCTGACCATCCAGCTGGCGGCGCCCATGCTGCTGGTCGGCCTCGTGGTGGGGGTGGTGGTCGGCCTTCTGCAGACCCTGACCCAGATCCAGGAACAGACCCTGATCTTCGTGCCCAAGGTGGTGGCGGTGTTCATCGCGCTTTTGGTGTCGATGCCGCTGATGGGCGTGCTGATGGCGGACTTCATGCACAAGATCGCCAGTCAGATCGCCGGACTCTAGCAGGGGAAGGGGCGACGCAGGGATGGAACACTATGCTCTGGCGTCCCAGGTCTATGGCGGCGGTCTGATCTTTGCGCGGCTGGGCTCGTTCTTCGTGGCCATGCCCGGCGTGGGCGAGAGCACCGTGCCCGCCAACATCCGCGTGGCCTTCGCCTTCATCGTGACCATCGCCCTCTATCCGGCCCTCGCCGGAAACCTGCCGGCCGAGCCGTCGGACGTCTGGGCGATGACCGTTCAGGTCGCCGCCGAGATCCTGATCGGCTTGGCGCTGGGCACGCTGCTGCGCATGTTCACCCAGTCCCTGGCGGTGGCGGGGGAGGTGATCTCGCTGCAGACGACCCTGTCCTTCGCCCAGACCACCAATCCGCTGCAGGCCCAGCCGACCGCTTCGGTCACCACGTTTCTGACGCTCGTCGGGCTGACGGCCATCTTCGCCACCGACCTGCACCAGCTGTTCATCGCCGGGATCGTCCATTCCTACGAGATGTTTCCTCCGGGCCGCGGGGTTCCCATGGCGGCGCTGAACGCCGCGGCGGTGCGGCTGATGGGCGAGACCTTCTCGCTGGGCGTCCAGTTGTCGGCGCCGGTGCTGATCTTCAGCCTGGTGTTCAACATCGCCGCGGGGCTGGTGGCGCGGGTCATGCCCCAGTTCCAGATCTTCTTCATCGCCACGCCGCTGACGGTGCTGCTGGGACTGGCCGTGTTCGCCATGAGCCTGGGCGGCATGGGCATGGTGTGGATCGAGCGCTACCGCGCCTTCGCCGGTCAGTGGATCTAGGCCATGGCGGAAGACACCACCGACCAGGCGTCCCGCACAGAGGATCCCAGCGCCAAACGGCTGGCCGACGCCCGGGAGAAGGGCGACGTCGCCAAGTCTCCGGACGTGGCGCCGTTCATGGCCCTGGCGGCGGCGTCCATGGTCTGCCTGATCTACGGCGGCGATATCGCGAGGACCATCTCCGCAGAGCTCCTGCCGTTCATCGCGCACCCCGACCAGATCGACCTGACCGGCTTCGGCGGTCAGCAGGTGGGGCTCCAGGCCCTGCGCGCCTGTCTGCCGGTGCTGGGGGTGCTGATCGCCGCCGCCGTGGCGGGGCTGGCCGGCAACGTGCTGCAGACCGGCCTGATGTGGGCGCCGTCCAAGCTCGAGCCGGACTTTTCCAAGCTGAATCCGATCAAGGGTTTTGGCCGCCTGTTCGGGATCGACGGCCTCGCCCAGTCCTTCAAGTCGATGGTCAAGCTCGTGGCCGTGGGGATGATCGCCTGGTGGGTGATCGGGCCCAAGGCCGGCGCCCTTTCGATGATGGCGGGGCTGGAGACCGCGGCCATCCTGCCTGTGGCCATCGACGTGATCCGCCAGGTGCTGCTGGCGGTGCTGGCCATGATGGCCGCCGTGGCCGGCGTCGACTGGTTCTGGCAGCGCCAGCGCTTCATGACCCGCATGCGCATGAGCAAGGAAGAACTGAAGCAGGAAAACAAGGACATGGAGGGCGATCCTCACGTGAAGCAGCGTCGCCGCCAGCTCCAGTTCCAGCGCTCGCGCCAGAGGATGATGCAGGCGGTGCCCAAGGCGACGGTGGTGGTGATGAACCCGACCCACTACGCCGTGGCGCTGCGCTATGTGCAGGGCGAGACCGCCGCGCCGGAATGCGTGGCCAAGGGCGTCGACAGCCTGGCGCTCCGCATCCGCGACCTGGCCCGGGAGCACGGGGTGCCGGTGATCGAGGATCCGCCCCTGGCCCGGGCGCTGTACGCCACCGTGAAACTCGACGAGACCATTCCGACCGAACATTTCGAGGCCGTGGCCAAGGTCATCGGCTTCATTCTCGCCCGCGCCCGGGAGCGGGCGCGGCCGGCGCGGATCTCGGCGGGGCTCTAGGGCGTCGACGAGAACCGTGGCACGTCACTGGAAAGGCAGAAGGACCGCACCATGAGCCAGAAGAGCGCCGCACCGACGGACCTCAGCGCCGAGCCGTCCCGCCGCCGGCCGTTCAGCCTCGCCGACGGGGGCGCCCTGGCCGCGGCGGTGCTGTTCCTCGTCGCCGTTCTGGCCCTGGCGGCGCCCGTGCTGCATTCGGGCAAGGCCAGCTGGCCCGCCCTGCTGCTGCTGATCGGCGTCGCCGGCACCTCGTTCCTCGGCGTGTTCGCCTTCGCCGCGGCGCATCGGCCCGAACCGCGCCCGACCGAGCCGGCCCTCGATGACCTGGTCGCCGCCCTGGGTGAGCCGGCGGCGGTGGCCTCCGTGGACGGCCGCACCCTCTGCGCCAATGCGGCCTGGCGAGACGCCATGGGATCCGGCGGGCGCCTGCCGCGCAGCGGGGCCGAGGGCCAGGTGGTCTATGGCGTCCTTCGCCGCGCCGAAGCCGGCGAGACGGCGGAGGGCGCGCTGTCCAGCGGCGCCGTGCTGACCGCGGCGCGGATCGACGGCCGCCGCATCCTCGTGCGGCTGCGCGCGCGAGACATCCCGGTGGCCGCGGCAGCGCCCGAGGCGGGGCCGGTCGCCGCGCCGGCGCCGGACGCGGCGGTCAATCTGGACACCTTCGCGGCGGCGTCGCCCTTTGGCGCCTGCCTGCTGAGCGGAGAGGATCCCTTCGCCGCGGTCATCGCCGACCTCAACCCGGCGCTCAGCGGGCTGACGGACGGCGCGGCCCGTCCGGGCGCGCCGTTCACCGCCATCCTCGATCCGGCGGGGCTGTCCGACCTGCGCGAGCGCCTGGCCGCCCGTCCCGCCGGTCCGGTGGAGGTGCGCCTGGCGGCGAAGCAGCCCACCGGCCAGCCGCGGATCGCCCATCTCTATCTGGCCCGGGACGGCCGGGGGCGGGTGACCGCCTATCTGCTGGACGTCTCCGACCAGAAGCAGCTGGAGCTGCAACTCGCCCAGAACCAGAAGATGCAGGCCATCGGCCAGCTGGCCGGCGGCGTGGCCCACGACTTCAACAACCTGCTGACGGCCATCCAGCTGCGGCTGGACGAGCTGCTGCACCGGCATCCGGTGGGGGATCCGAGCTATGAGGCCCTGACCGAGATCCGCCAGACCGGCGTCCGCGCCGCCGACCTGGTGCGCAAGCTGCTGGCCTTCTCCCGCAAGCAGACGGTTCAGCGGGAGACCCTGCCCCTGGGAGAGCTGATCAGCGAGTTCGAGGTTCTGCTCCGCCGGCTGCTGCGGGAGGATGTGCGCCTGCTGACGGACTACGGCCGCGACCTGCCGTTCGTGCGGGCGGACAAGAGCCAGCTCGAGACCGCCGTGATGAATCTGGCGGTCAACGCCCGGGACGCCCTGCGCAGCCACGGAACCCATGACGGCGGGCCGGCGGAGGTGCGCATCCACACCCAGCGCCTGACAAGGGACGAGGCGGTGAAGCTGGGCTTCCCCACCTCGCCCGCCGAGGGCTGCGCCATGATCGAGGTGGCCGACAACGGCCCCGGCATTCCTCCGGACGCCATGGCCAAGATCTTCGAGCCGTTCTTCACCACCAAGCCAGTGGGCGAGGGGACGGGCCTGGGCCTCGCCATGGTCTACGGCGTGGTCAAGCAGGCGGACGGCTGGATCCATGTGGATTCGGCGCCTGGCAAGGGCGCGGCCTTCCGCATCTTCCTGCCCGTCTATGTGCCCCAGGCTGCGGACACGGCGCCGACCAAGGCGGCCAAGCCCAAGCCGGCGGCGCGGGACCTGTCCGGCGCCGGACGCATCCTGTTCGTGGAGGACGAGGACGTGGTCCGCGGCGTCGCCGCCCGGCTGCTCCGCGCCCGGGGCTATGAGGTGATCGAGGCGGCGGACGGGGAGGAGGCCCTGCTGCTGGCCGAGGAGAACGCGGGCAAGATCGACCTATTGATCTCCGACGTGATCATGCCCGGGCTGGACGGCCCGACCCTGCTGAAGAAGGCCCGGAAGTATCTCGACGGGGCGCCGGTGATGTTCATCTCCGGCTATGCCGAGGCGGAGTTCTCCGACCTGCTGGAGGGCGAGACCGGCGTCACCTTCCTGGCCAAGCCCCTGGACATCAAGGTGCTGGCCGAGCGGGTCAAGCAGCAGCTGCAGGCGGCCTGACCCGGGGCGCGGCGTCCTAATCCCGGACGGGAACCGCCTTCCAGAAGTACCTTCTGAAACCTCGCTTTTCGTCCACCTCCTTCAGGCGGAACATCATCTTCACCGCCATGCCCGACTCCACGTCGCCGGGCGCCACATCGGTGATGTCCATGAAGATCCGGCCGCCGCCGTCGAAGACCATCATGCCGTAGTGGTTGGGCGGGGCCATGGAGAAGGTCAGGTAATCCGCCGACCAGGACAGGATGGTCGCCCGCCGCTCGGCGAACCTGTAGGGCTCCTGGGTGTCCACCGCCGGATTGTTGGGGGCGACGGAGATCCGGGTGCGGGGAAACTGCGCCACGCCGGTCTCGCGGCAACGCCCGCCCACCAGCCCCAGGATCTGGTCCGAATAGCGATAGAGGGTGGTCAGGGCGGTCTTGTTGTCTTTTTCCGCCCGCATGCCCCTGTCCCAGTCCACCAGGCCGCGGAAGGTCAGGAACTTGAGGTAGTTGGTCTCTTCCTGGCCGTCCTTCAGGCTGCCGGCGACGCCGCGGGCGGGGCGCCCCTGGTCCAGATGCGCCGTCGTGCGCAGCACCAGCGCCTCGCACCCCTGGCCGAACTGGGCGACCAGGATCACCTGCCCGGGGACGGCGTCCTCAAGGGCGTGGGCCAGCATCAGCGGGCCGTGGGCGGTTCCCGCCTCTCCCATGACCGCCGCAAGATTGTCCCGCACGGCCTCGGGCCGGACGCCCAGCGCCCGGGCGAGGCTGGCGGCCTGGCCGGCGAAGACGCAGGGAAAGCAGAAATGATCCACCGCCGAGGCCTCGAGCCCCGCCGCGGCCAGGGCCTGGCGGACGGCGGCGGGGACCAGCCTGGCGATGCCCTCGTCGCGGATCCAGCGCTCCTCCCAGGCGTAGTCGATCTCCTGGTCGGCGGCGCGGAAGTGGTCGACGAAGTCGGCGGTGACCACGCCGCGGCCCAGCAGCTCCGCACAGCCCGGACCCTCGCCCACCAGGAACGCCGCTGCGCCGTCGCCGAAGTCCAGCTCCTGGGTCGAGGCGGCCCGGGTCCGGCGCATCTCGCCGATCGCCACCAGGGTCGCGGCGCCGTCGCCCTCCAGCGCGTCGCCCAGGGCGCCCAGCCCCGCCCGCTGCGACCCGCCCACATCGCTGGACCGGATGTCGCCGTCCAGGGTCAGGGCGGCGGCGGCGATCCCGGCGTTCAGGCGGTCGGCGAAGGGGGCGGTGGTCGAGGCGAAGACCAGGCGCCGGACGTGGCTGCGGTCATCCCCCGGCCCCAGGGCGTCGCGGGACGCTTCGACGGCCAGGGTCAGGGCGTCCTCGTCCCAGCTGGCCATGGACCGCTCCCCCTTGCCCTTGGCGACCAGGTTCGGCGCCACCCAGGCATTGGCCGCCGCGACGGCGCGGCGGCTGAGACGAAGGCGCGGGACATAGGCGCCCCAGGCGAGAATGGCGGCCATGACAGTCTTCTCCCGACGTGGTTTTCTGCAGTCTTTTCAGCGACGTGTCACAGAAGGCTCACGCCGCCGCCGTCACTGCGGCCTCCAGGCCCAGGATCATGTCCGCGGCCTTTTCCGCGATCATGATGGTCGGCGCATTGGTGTTGCCGGACACCAGCCGCGGCATGATCGAGGCGTCCACCACCCGCAGCCCCTCGACCCCATGCACCCGCAGCTGCGGATCCACCACCGCCTGGGGGCCGTGGCCCATCTGGCAGGTGCCCACCGGGTGGTAGATGGTGGTTCCGCTGGCCTTGGCGAATTCCAGCAGGTGCCGGTCGGACTTGAAGGCGGGGCCGGGCTCCATCTCGTGGTCCACATAGGGCGCCAGCGCCGGCTGGGTCCCGATCTTGCGGGCGATCTTGAGGGATTCCACCGCCACCTGCCGGTCGATCGGATCGGACAGGTAGTTGGCGAAGATCGACGGATGCACCGTCGGATCGGGGGACTTGATGCGGATGTGGCCGCGGCTTTCCGGGCGCAGCTGGCAGGGGGCGATGGTCAGGCCGGGCAGGCCTTCCAGCTCCATCTTCTGTTCCGCCGCCAGCTTCTCCATGTCCATGGTGGCGGGGAGGATGTGGTACTGGATGTCGGGGGCCGAAAGCTCCGGCCGGGACTTGCAGAACACGGCGATGTGCGCCGCAGACAGGGTCAGAAGGCCCTTGCGCTGGAACAGGTACTTCAGCGCCTCGCCGACGAAGCGGGTTCCGCGGGTCAGTTCGTTCACCGAGACTACCCCCGGCTTCAGCCGGTAGCGGACGCCCATCACATAGTGGTCCTGCAGGTTCTCGCCCACGCCGGGAAGGTCGGCGATCACCTCGATCCCGTGCTCCTGCAGGAGCTGGCCGGGGCCGACGCCCGACAGCTGCAGCAACTGCGGTGAGTTGACGGCGCCGCCGGCCAGGATCACCTCCCGCCGGGCGCGGACGGTGCGGATCAGCCCGTCCTGGGAGAACTCCACCCCTGTGGCGCGCTTGCCGGCGAACAGCACCCGGCGGACCAGGGCGTGGGTCTCCACCTGCAGGTTCGAGCGGTGCATGACCGGATGCAGATAGGCCACGGCGGCGGAGCACCGCTGGCCGTTCTTCACGGTCAGCTGATAGTAGCTGGCGCCTTCCTGGCTCTCGCCATTCACGTCCTTGACCACCGGTATGCCGGCCTCGCCGCAGGCCTGCAGCACCGCGTCGGACACCGGATGGCGGGTGGTGACGTCGGAAACGTTCAGGGGACCGCCGACGGCGTGGTCGCCGTCCGCGCCCCGCTCCTGGTTCTCCGACCGGAGGAAGTAGGGCCGCACATTCTCCCAGGACCAGCCCTCGCAGCCCAGCTGGCGCCAGTTGTCGTAGTCCGCCTGCTGGCCGCGGATATACAGCAGGCCGTTGATCGAGGAGGAGCCGCCCAGCACCTTGCCCCGGGGCCAGACATGCGGCCGGTTGCCCGACGTGGGGTCCGGCTCGGTGGTGTAGAGCCAGTTGACCTTGGGATCCTTCAGGGTCTGGGAATAGCCCACCGGCATGTGGATCATCAGGTTCGACAGGAACTGCGAGGGGTTGCGGGTCGGCCGGTCGTCGCCGCCGGCCTCCAGCAGGACGACCTTGAAGCGTCCGTCCGCGCTCAGCCGGTTGGCCAGCACGCAGCCGGCGCTTCCCGCGCCCACGATCACGTAGTCTGCTTCGTCTGCTTCGATTTCGCGGCTCATATCGCTCCCTGACCCTTGCCCTGTTCCTGGTCCCGGTCCGGTCGGTCAATCATCGCCGCCGCCGGACGCTTTGGTTGCTAGAATTACCGCCAGAGCCCCCGTGGCAAGGGCTTTTCCGGGGTGACGCAGCGTCGTCCGCGCACAATCGTCGCCGGACGGAGGGGGGCAAACGACGGCGAGACAATTTCGCAGACCCGCGCTACTGATGGCGACGGGGCGATCCGGGCGACGGATACGGCCCCCAGCGGGACTTCAAGGGGTTGGGAGACGGCGTGCCGGGAGCGACGCAGATGAACCGACGGAGTCTGGGCGGCGGCCTCGTGTCGATGGCCGCCATGGCCTGTGTCCTGGCGGCGCCCGGCCCGGCGGCGGCGGTGACCGGTCCGCATCACCGGACGCCCTCGATCGCCCATCCGGGCCTGTCGCCGCATCGCACTGTCGGACTGCGGGCCGCGCCTCCGGTTCGGCGCTCCCTCAGCGGCCATGTGTCGCCCTACGCCCGGTCGCGGGCGGGGCAGGTGGATCCCGGCGATGTGGACTCGATCCGGTCCTACTATCAGCGCGACACGATCCGTCCCGCGCCGGAGGATGGCCGCCCCGCCGTCCCGCCGCCCGGCGCCGAGCTGTGAGGGGGCTGCGCGCCTTCGCCGTCGCCGGCGTGGTCGCCGCAGGCCTTGCGGGCGCGGCTCTCGCAGGCCCGGCCCGGGGGGCGGACCCGGAGTCCGAGCCGGTGGCCGACATGCACGCCTTCGCCTCTCCCGACGCGGAATCCGCCGCCCAGCGGGCCGTCCGCGGTGCGGAGCGGCGCTTCGACGGCGTGGACGCGGCGGCCCGGGATCTGATCCAGAGGCATGACCGGGACTGTGCGGCGCCGGCCCTGACCGCGGCGGTCGCGGACCTGCAGTCGATCGAGCGCGACGCCGGGCGCTACATCACCCTCGCGGAAACCGCGCCGAACCGGTCCGACCGGGTCGCCGCCATGGACGTGCTCGACGAGCTCGACGCCTTTGTGCTGGACGGATACCTGCGCGCGGCGGAGGCGCTGGAGATGACCCGCTGCGCCGCCCGCGCCGAGGGGCTGTATGAGACCGTGATCAAGACCTACACCGGGCGCAGCTACGCCCACTGGCGCGCCCGGGCGGCGGCGCGGCTTGCGGCCATACGGGCGGGACGGCTGCTGTCTGCGCCCTGAGCGCCCTCCGGAGGCGCGCGGCGCCTGCAACGGGGACTGGACGGGAGCCCCGGCGCGGGCGAGCCTGAGCGGCGTCACTCCGCAGCCAGTTCACAGAGCCCATGACCTTTCAGCGCGTCCTGATCGCCAATCGCGGCGAGATCTCCATCCGCATCGGCCGGACCCTCGCCGACATGGGGCTGCGCTCCATCGCGGTCTATCCGGCGGACGATGCGGACAGCCTGCATGTGCGCCTGTGCGACGAGGCCGTGCGGCTGCCCGGGCGGGGGGCGGCGGGCTATCTGGACGTCGCCGCCCTGATCGATGCGGCCCGGGCCTGCGGCGCGGACGCCGTGCACCCCGGATATGGCTTTCTGAGCGAGAACGCCGACTTCGCCCAGGCCTGCGCCCAGGCGGGACTGGTGTTCATCGGCCCGTCGCCCGCCGCCCTGTCCCTGTTCGGGGACAAGGTCCGCGCCGTGGCGCTGGCCCGCCGCACCGGCGCGCCCTGCCTGCCGGGTCTGGCGCAGCTGGATCCCGAGACCGGACTTGCCGCGGCCCGGGCGTTCCTGGCGGCGCAGGACGGGCGGGCGGTGATGATCAAGGCCGTCGCCGGGGGCGGGGGGCGGGGCATTCGCCGGGTCGAATCCGAGGCTGAGCTCGAGGACGCGGTGAAGCTCTGCGCCGCCGAGGCCCGCGCCGCCTTCGGCGATGACCGCCTCTATCTGGAGCGGGCCGTCGATCGCGCCCGGCATGTGGAGGTCCAGGTGCTGGGCGACGGAAGCCAGGTCGTGGCCCTGGGCGACCGGGACTGTTCCCTGCAGCGCCGGCGGCAGAAGGTGGTGGAGACGGCGCCGGCCACCGGCCTGTCCGACGACCTGCGGCGGGCGCTGCATGCGGCGTCCACGCGGCTGGCGGCGGCGGCGGACCTGCGGGGTCTGGCGACGGTGGAGTTCCTGCTCGACGCCGACGGGGACGACGCGGCCTATTTCATGGAGGTCAACGCCCGCCTGCAGGTGGAGCATACGGTCACCGAAGCGGTCACCGGGCTCGATCTCGTCCGCCTGCAGGTCGAGGCGGCCCGCGGCCTCACCCTGGCCCAGATGGGGGTCGAGGCGACCCCGCCGAGCCGGGGCTGCGCCGTCGAGCTGCGGGTGAACCTCGAGACCCTGGACGCGGCGGGAGAGGTGCGGCCCTCCGGCGGCCGGCTCAGCGTCTATCAGCCGCCCGGCGGCCCCGGGGTGCGGGTCGACGGCTGCGGCTATGCCGGCTATGCGCCGCACCCGGGGTTTGACAGCCTGCTGGCCAAGATCATCGTCCATGCCCCGTCCGGCGGCCCGGCTGCGGCGGCGGCCAAGGCCGGTCGCGCAGCGCGGGAGTTCCGCATCGCCGGCGTCGACACCAACCTCGGATGGCTGTCCGCCCTGATGCAGGAGGAGGAGGCGATCGCCGGTCGCGCCACCACCCGCTTCATCGAGACCCACGCCGCCCGCCTGTTCGCCGCCGCCGCCGCCCCTGCGCCGGCCGACGCGCCTGAGGCCGCCGCCGCCGCCCTGTCCGTCTCGGCGCAGGCGCCGCCGCCCAGCCCGCACGCCATCGGCGTCCCGGCCCCCCTGCGCGGCTCCGTCGCCCTGGTCGAGGTCGCCGTGGGCGACGGGGTGCGCGCCGGACAGAGCCTGGTGGTGCTGGAAGCCATGAAGATGCAGCACCCGGCGGTCGCCCCTTCGGCCGGGCGGGTGCTGCGGATCGACGCCGCCCCCGGACAGACGGTGGATGACGGCCAAGCCCTGGTCTGGCTGGAGCCAGCGGCGGATGACGGCCCGGCGGAGGCGTCCGCCGGCGTGGATCTCGACCTCATCCGGCCGGACCTGCAGGCCTTCCGCGACCGCCTCGCCCTGACCGAGGACGCAGCCCGTCCCGAGGCCATCGCCAAGCGTCACGCCATGGGCATGCGCACCGCGCGGGAGAACATCGCCGCGGTGTTCGACGCCGGAACCTTCGAGGAGGTGGGCGCCCTGACCATCGCGGCGCAGCGGCGTCGCCGGAGCCACGAGGACCTGCAGAAGAACACCCCGGCGGACGGCATGGTCGCCGGGGTGGGTCAGGTGAACGGCGACCTGTTCGGCGAGGAGGTCTGCCGCTGCGCCGGGCTGGCCTATGACTATACCGTGCTCGCGGGGACCCAGGGCTATTTCAATCACAAGAAGACGGACCGGGTGCTGGAGTTCGCCGAGCACTGGAGGCTTCCGGTCATCTGGTTCGTGGAGGGCGGCGGCGGACGTCCCGGAGACGTGGACGGCGGCGCGCTGATCGCATCCTCCCTGGACACCACCAGCTTCACGACCTTCGCCCGCCTGTCGGGCCTTGTTCCGCGGATCTGCGTCGCCGCCGGCCGCTGCTTCGCCGGCAACGCCGCCTTCTTCGGCTGCGCCGACATCACCATCGGGGTGGAGGGGGCCAATATCGGCATGGGCGGTCCGGCCATGATCGA
>CAINOV010000009.1 GCA_903851655.1 uncultured Caulobacterales bacterium | reverse complement strand
GCTGGCGGCCCGCGAGGCCGGGCTGGACTGCCAGGTGGTGCCCGGCGTCAGCGCCGCCCTGGCGGCCAGCGCCGCCATCGGCGCGCCCCTGACCCATCGCGGGATCGCCCAGGGCGTGACCTTCGTCACGGGCCACGCGGCGGCGGACGGCGAACCGGATCTGGACTGGGCGGCCCTCGCCCGGCCGAACCAGACGGTGGCGGTCTATATGGGTCTGTCCACGGCGGGTCGGATCGCCGCGCGCCTGCTGGCGGCGGGACGCAGCGGCGCGACCCCCGTGGCGGTGGTGGAGAATGTCAGCCGCGGGGACGAGCGGCGCCTGCTGACCACGCTTTCGGACCTGCCGGCGGCGGTCACCGGCCTGGCTGGCCCGGCCATCCTGATCATCGGCGAGACTGCGGCCCTGGCCGACGTCGCGCCCAGACCCATGATCCGGCCCGCGACGCGGGCGCCCGCCAGTCTCACGGAGGCCGCGCAATGACCTCGCCGCTCAAGGTCCTGACCGCCAACGATCTGGCCGGCGGACAGGTGGTGTTCCTGTCCGAGACCGGCTGGTCCGACCGCTATGCCGACGCCTGGATCTTCGAGGATCCGGCCGCCGCCGACGCCGCCCTGGATGCGGCGCGCGCTGCGACCCTGACCCTGGCCGATCCCTATCTGATCGACGTGGCCGCCGTGGACGGGCTGCCCGTGCCGACCAGCTATCGCGAGCGCATCCGCGCCCTTGGCCCCACCATCCACCCCGACATGGGGCCCCAGGCCGAGGGCGGGGCGCTGGTCGAGGCGCTGCAGCAGGCGAAGGGCGCGGCGCGGTCCTCCGGCCGCCTTGGCCTGATCCGGAGAAAGTGATGTTCCAGTACGACGCCATCGACGCCGCCATGGTCGCCGACCGAAATGCGGAGTTCCGCGACCAGGTCAGCCGCCGGCTGTCCGGAGAGCTGACCGAGGACCAGTTCAAGCCCCTGCGGCTGATGAACGGTCTCTATCTGCAGCTGCACAGCTACATGCTGCGGGTGGCCATTCCCTATGGGGCGCTGAGTTCGGCGAAGATGCGCGCGCTCGCCCATGTGGCGCGCCGGTGGGACCGGGGCTACGGCCATTTCACCACGCGCCAGAACATCCAGTTCCACTGGATCAAGCTGTCCGACACCCCCGACGTGCTGGACTATCTGGCGACGGCGGAGCTGCACGCCATCCAGACCAGCGGCAACTGCATCCGCAACACCACCTCCGACCCCTTCGCCGGCGCCGCGGCCGAGGAGGTCGACGATCCCCGGGTGTGGAGCGAGGTGATCCGCCAGTGGTCCACCTTCCATCCGGAATTCACCTACCTGCCGCGCAAGTTCAAGATCGCGGTCACCGCCTCGCCCCGGGACCGGACCGCGGCCCGGGCGCATGACATCGGCCTGGTGCTGCGCCGGAACCGGGAGGGACGGCTGGGGTTCGAGGTGATCGTCGGCGGCGGCATGGGACGCACGCCCTATATCGGCGCCACCATTCGCGAGCATCTGCCAGCGGAGCATCTGCTGAGCTATCTGACCGCCATCCTCCGGGTCTACAACCGCTTCGGCCGGCGGGACAATCTCTACAAGGCGCGGATCAAGATCCTGGTGGCCAGCCTCGGCGCCGCCGAGTTCGCCCGGCTGGCGGACGAGGCTTGGGAGGCGATGGACCGCCCCCGGGCGGACCTGCCCGACGTGGAGCTGGCGCGGATCCGGGCCAGCTTCGGCCTGGTCGACTTCCGCACCTTGCCGCCGCGGTCCGAGCGCTTCGAGGCGGCCAAGGGTGACAAGGCCTTCGCCCGCTTCGCCCGCAACAACATCGTCCCGCACAAGGTTCCCGGTTACGGCATCGTGCAGGTCTCGCTGAAGGGGATCGGCGAGGTGCCCGGCGACTGCACCGCCGACCAGATGGAGGCCCTGGCCGACCTGGCGGAGCGCTATGGTCACGGGGAAATCCGCGTGACGCACGAGCAGAACCTGGTCCTGCCGCACGTGGCGCTGGACGACGCGCCGGCCGTGCATGCGGGCCTGGCGGCGGTGGGACTCGCGACACCGAACATCAATCTGGTCTCGGACATGATCGCCTGCCCGGGCCTCGACTACTGCGCCCTGGCCAACGCCCGGGCCATCCCCATCGCCCAGGCGATCAGCGAGACCTTCGCCGATCCCGACCGGGCGGAGCAGGTGGGCGAGCTGAAGATCAAGATCAGCGGCTGCATCAACGCCTGCGGTCACCACCATGTGGGTCACATCGGGATTCTGGGCGTGGACAAGAAGGGGGAGGAATACTACCAGCTCACCCTCGGCGGCTCCGGGGCGGAGGATGCGGCCATCGGTCATGTGCTGGGGCCTGCGCTCAGCGCCGACCGGGTGGCCGACGCCATCGACAAGCTGGTGGACGTCTATCTGGCGATCCGGCAGCCGCAAGAGCGCTTCCTCGACACCTACCGGCGCACCGGCGTCGGTCCCTTCAAGGCTGCGGTGTACCAAGATGCTCATCAGGCTTGAGAACGACCATTTCCACCTGGTGGAGGACCGCTTCGCCCCGGTGGGCGAGGGCGAGGCCATCGCGGACACGGTCGCGGTGATCCTGTCCCTGTCCCGCTTCCAGGCCGAGGGCGAGGCGCTGCTGGCGGCCGGGCGCGACGTGGGGGTGCGGATGGCGCCCGCCGACCGGGTGGAGGACCTGATCTGCGACCTTCCCCGGCTGGCCCTGGTGGCGTTGGACTTTCCGAAATATCGCGACGGCCGGGCCTATTCCTCGGCGGTCATGCTGCGAGAGACCTATGGGTTCGACGGAGAGGTGCGGGCGGTGGGGGACGTGCTGATCGACCAGGCCTGGAACATGGTCCGCTGCGGCTTCGACGCCTTCGAGACTTCGGTCGGTCCCAATGCCTGGGCGGCGGCGGCGCGCCGTTACCGGCACGTCTACCAGGCGTCCGCCGACCACCGTCCGCCGGCCTTTGTCGAGCGTAGCCAGGCCGCCCGCCGGCTGGCGGCGCAGGAGGGCTGACATGAACGCTCCCACTCCCATCACCGATCTGGCGCGGGACGCCGCGCCGCAGGACGTGTTGCGCGACGCGCTCGGCCGCTTTTCCGGCCGGATCGCGCTGGTCTCCTCGTTCGGCGCGGAGTCCGCGGTCCTGCTGCACATGATCAGCCGGATCGATCCCGCGACGCCGGTGCTGTTCCTCGAGACCGGTCAGCTGTTCGCCCAGACCCTGGACTATCGCCGCGCCCTGTCCCGCCAGCTGGGCCTGACCGACGTCCGCGACCTGCGCCCGGCCTTCGCTGACCTTTCCGTCACCGATCCCCGCGGGGACCTCTGGAAGACCGACACCGACGCCTGCTGCCGCATCCGCAAGGTCGTTCCCCTGGACACGGCCCTGGCGGATTTCGACGCCTGGATCACCGGTCGCAAGCGCTTCCATGGGGGCGATCGCCTGCGTCTGGCGGTGGAGGAGCAGACCGCGACCCACGTGAAGTTCAACCCGCTGGCCAACTGGACCAAGGCGGATCTGGACGCCTACGCCGCCGAGAACGACCTGCCGCCGCATCCGCTGGTGGAGTTCGGCTACGCCTCCGTCGGCTGCTGGCCGTGCACCCAGCCGGTGGCGGCGGACGAGGACGTCCGCGCTGGCCGCTGGGTCGGTCAGGACAAGACGGAATGCGGCATCCACCTGGAACACCCCGTCGCACGGCCGGGGCTGGACCTGGGCGAGGGGCTCTAGGCGGTCCGTCGCCCCGCTGGAGGGTTCAGGTGCGGCGACGCCAGCGGGTCCGCGCCTCGCGGCGGGGCCGGAGCGCGGGATCCTCGCCGCCGTCCTCGATCTCTTCCGGCTGATCGGACAGGCCCTTGGCCAGGGAGATGATCGCCCGGCGCAGGCGCGGCGACTTCACCGAGGCGTAGGTCTGCAGCAGCTCCAGCGCGCCGGTCTCGCCGAGCAGGGCGGCGCGGTTGTCGCCGGGATCGGTCTCGGCGCCGTCCTCCAGCCCCTCGATCAGGTCGCTGATCCGGCACTGCAGGGCCGTGGCGATGCCCGCCAGCTTGGAGAAGCTGACCCGGTTCTTGCCGCGCTCGTACTTCTGCACCTGCTGGAAGGTCAGGCCCACCGCCTCGCCCAGCGCGGATTGCGACATGCCGAGTGACTTTCGACGCAGCCGGATGTTGCGGCCAAGTGAAATGTCCAGCGGATGTGGCGTGCCGTCGCCGCGCAGGGTGGTCATCGACGAATCCTTGTGAATGCTCTGATCGGGTGTGATTTGGTGTTACAAGATTGTCTACATCATGTCATCCAATATGCAACCGAGACGTAGTCAAATGTCCATGAATGCTCCCTGTTCGGTGCAATTCCTACCGTTTGGCGCGTAATTTCGAGGGAAAGGCAGTTACAGCTGGTCCGGATAATTCGAAAATAATTTCCGGATTATGCGTGCATTGAGCATGTCTATACTGTCAGATGTCTCTGCATCAGCACGATATCGACCCATCTTCCGAACTTCAGTCCAACGGACTCAAAACGCCCGCAAAATGAAAAGCCGCATCTTTCGTGCAGTTTTATCGAGGCTTCATTCCCGCTGTCCCCGATGACGGCGAGCATTTCCCTCATCCCGTCGGCGGCGCAGGCGGCGATCAGTTCGCGCAATACGAGCAATCCTGCGCCTTGCCGCTGGTGCGCCGGCGAGACATAGACGCTGTCCTCGACGGTGAACCGATAGGCTGACCGCGGGCGGAACGGGGCGGCGTAGGCATAGGCGGCCACGGCGTCCCCGTCGACCGCGACCAGCCAGGGGTGGCCCTGACCCATGACCGCCTGCATCCGTCGGCGAATCTCGTCGAGATCGGGAGGGATTTCCTCGAACGTGCCCAGGCCGTTCAGGACGTGGTGGGCGTAGATCGCCCGGATCGATTCGGCGTCGGCCAGGGTCGCGCGACGGACGGTTCGGGTCACGGGCGGTCTCTCCCCGCGGTCAGGCCCCGGCCCGATCCGCGGCCCAGATGGCGAAGGCGTAGTCCAGCGCCAC
The DNA here is from genome assembly GCA_903851655.1 of uncultured Caulobacterales bacterium. Classification (GTDB taxonomy): domain Bacteria; phylum Pseudomonadota; class Alphaproteobacteria; order Caulobacterales; family Caulobacteraceae; genus CAIMFV01. The sequence continues at coordinate 2,517 of CAINOV010000009.1, read as the reverse complement.
CTCCTTCAAGCCGTCGAAGCGTCCGGAGGCGCCGGCGTGGCCGGCGTCCATGTTGATCTTCAGCAGGATCGGGGCGTCGCCGGTGGTGTGGGCCCGCAGCTTGGCCACCCACTTGGCCGGCTCCCAGTAGGTGACGCGGGGATCCGACAGGCCCCCGGTGGCCAGCACGGCGGGATAGGGCTGGGCGGTGACATTGTCATAGGGCGAATAGGCGGCGATGCGGTCATAGGCCTCCTCGCTCAGCAGCGGATTGCCCCATTCGGGCCATTCCGGCGGGGTCAGCGGCAGGCTGTCGTCGCTCATGGTGTTCAGCACGTCGACGAACGGCACCTGGGCGACGATCCCCGCCCACAGGTCCGGCCGCAGGTTGGCTACGGCGCCCATCAGCATCCCGCCGGCGGAGCCGCCCATGGCCACCATCCGACCGGCCCGGCTGTAGCCTTCCCGGGCCAGGTGCTCGGCGCAGGCGATGAAGTCGGTGAAGGTGTTGGTCTTCTTCGCGCCCCGGCCGTCGAGGAACCAGCCCCAGCCCTTTTCCGATCCGCCCCGCACATGGGCGATGGCGAAGACGAAGCCCCGGTCCACCAGGCTCAGGCGGCTGATGGAAAAGCCTGGGTTCATCGGCAGGCCGTAGGAGCCATAGCCGTACAGCAGCAACGGCGCCGATCCGTCCAGCGCCTGGCCCTTGCGCATCAGCACGGTGATCGGCACCTCGGCTCCGTCCGCGGCGATGGCGTAGAGCCTGCGCGCCTCGTAGGCGGCGGGGTCGTGGCCGGAGGGCACCTCCTGGGTCTTGCGCAGGGTCCTTTCGTGGGTCGTCAGGTCGTAGTCGTACCAGGAGGCCGGCGTGGTGGGGGACTGGTAGGTCACCCGCAGGGTGTTCGTGTCGTACTCGTAGCCGGACTGGAAGCCCGCCACATAGGCCGGCTCGTCGAAGGAGATGACTTGCTCGGCGAGGTCCGACGACCGGGTGATCACGATCCGGTTGTTGGCGTTGACCCGCTCCAGCCGGATCAGATGCCCGGATGTCGCCTGGGCCGTGACGATGTATCGGCCGGGGGCGTGGGCGATCCAGGGCGTCCAGTTGGACCGGCCCGGCGCGGCGGCGTCGGTCAGGCGGAGCTGGAAGTCCACGGCGCCGTCGGCGTCCGTCAGGATGACCAGCCGTCCCGGCTGATCCGGCGCCGGCCACGGGGTGACGCTGTAGCGCAGGCCCTCGGTCCGCGGCTCCACCACCCGGGGCGCGGCGGTGGGGTCGCCGGCGTCGATCAGCCAGGTTTCGGTGAGGTCGTGATTGCCGCTGCTGATCATCACGAAGGCGCGGCTGGCGGACACGCCGACGGACACGAACATGCCCTCGTCGGCCTCGTCATGGACCAGGGTGTCCTCGGACCCGTCCAGGGGGCGGCGATAGACCCGGGACGACCGGCCGTTCTCGTCCCGCCAGACCCAGAACAGGAACCGGCTGTCCGGCGTGACCGCGAAGTCGCCGGTGGAGGCGTCGATGCCGGTGTCGTGGGTGACGCCGGTGGCGAGGTCCTTCACGAAGATCCGGCAGTATTCCGAGCCCTGCAGGTCGGCGGCGTAGACCAGCCGCAAGTGGTCGTCCGTGTGCTGGACGTCGACCACGTCGAAATAGGACGCGCCCTTCGCGATTTCGGCGGCCGCCAGCGCGTCGATGTCGAGCAGGATCTCCTCCGGCCCGTTCTGGCCGCGGGGCCGCCGGGCGTGGATCGGATGCTGGCCCCCGGTCTCGTAGCGGACCAGATAGTCCCAAGGACCGTCCGGGCTGGGGAGGGAGCTGTCGTCCTCCTTCATGCGCCCGCGGATCTCGGCGACGATCTCGGCCTGCAGCGCCTCGGTGGGGGCCAGGACTGCGCCGGTATAGGCGTTCTCCGCCTCCAGGTGGGCCCGCACGTCCGCCCGGATCAGCGACGGATCGCGCAGGACCTTCTGCCAGTTGTCGTCCTTCATCCAAGCGTAGTCGTCCACCCGGACGCGGCCCAGTTGCTCCACGCGCCTTGGCGTGCGCGCCGCCGTCGGCGGAGGGGGAAGGTCGCTCATGCTGGGGTCTCGCGCTTCAGGGCGCGGACCGACAGGAGGTCAGGCCGCGCCGGGAACGAATTTCAGAGCCACGCCGTTCATGCAATAGCGAAGTCCGGTGGGCTTGGGTCCGTCATTGAACACGTGGCCCAGGTGACCGCCGCAATTGGCGCACAGGACTTCGGTGCGGACCATGAACAGGCTGGTGTCGGTCTTGGTGAGCACCGACTGCTTGTTCAGGGGCTGCCAGAAGGACGGCCAGCCCGTGCCGCTGTCGAACTTGGTGGCGGACGAGAACAGCGGCCAGTTGCAGCCGAGGCAGACGAACCGGCCCTGCCGGTGCTCGTTCAGCAGGGGGCTGGTGTAAGGACGCTCCGTCTGGGCCTGGCGCAGGACCAGATAGGACGGACCGGGCAGGCGCTTTTTCCAATCGGCGTCGGGCAGTTCGTAGCGGAACTTGCCGTCGCTGCTGGC
>CAINOV010000008.1 GCA_903851655.1 uncultured Caulobacterales bacterium | reverse complement strand
GCGGCGGTGCGCCGCTATTTCGGCGAGGCGGACGTGACCCCCTGCGGCCAGTGCGATGTCTGCCTGGATCCGCCGCAGCTGAACGACGTCACCGAGGCGGCGCAGAAGGCCCTGTCGGCCATCCACCGGCTGGGCGGACGTTATGGCCGCGGTCGGATCGTCGATCACCTGACCGGCAAGACCAAGGACGTGTCCGATTACGAGCGCGGGCTGTCGACCTTCGGCGTCGGGGCTGACTGGCCGGCGACGGCCTGGCGGGACCTGATCGACGTGCTTGTGTTCGAGGGGCTGGCGGCCGAAGACCCTAATGACGGCAAGCCCCTGGTGGGCCTGGGCGACGCCGAGGGCGTGCGCGCGGCCTATCGGGGGGAGCGGCGGGTGCTGATGCGGGCCCCGTCTACACAGGACCCGGCGCGGGAGCGGACGCGCTCGCCCCGCTCCGGCGCCGTGGAGGCGCCCGCCGCCGCCCGCCCCCTGTTCGAGGCGTTGCGGGCCTGGCGCAAGGACCGGGCGGCGGAGCAGGCCGTGCCGCCCTATGTGATCTTTCACGACAAGACGCTGCTGGAGATCGCCCTGGCGCGCCCGGCCGACGCAGACGCCCTGGGACATTGCGGCGGCGTGGGGCAGGGCAAGCTGGCCCGCTACGGGGCCGACGTCCTGCGGATCGTGCGGGAGGCGTGAGGCCTGTCCGGGCCTAGTGTTCGCCGCCGCCCTTGCCCTCGTCCCCGCGGGCCGGTTCGGCCTTGGCGGGCGCGGGGGCCGGGGCCCGGGCGGTTTCCGTCGCGCCGGCCGCGGCGGCCGCCGCGTGCTCCACCGCCTGTGTCGCCGACGTCAGGAACAGGCTGGCCACCGAGACAGGGGCCGGCTCCTTGGCGGGCGAAGCCTGGGCGGGAGCGCCGGGGCCGAGGCTGGCGTAGACCGGCGTTTCCGCCGGCGTCGCCGCCGGCTGGGCCTGCGACGGCTCCACCGCGCCGTTGAACATGGACGCCGCGCCGTCATGGCCGGCGAAGCGGTAGAACAGATGCCCGCCCACCTGGCCGATCCGCACCAGATAGCGCGACCAGTCCGGCGTTACGGACGCGGTGTGGAAATAGGTTGCGTTGCCAACCGCCGCCATCACCCGGCCGTCCAGAGCCTTGGCCGCGATATCCTGCGACCGCCGCCAGGCGACGGGATCCGTCACGCGATCCACCGAGCCGTCGCAGGCGAAGCTGAACTGGCAGCCGCCCAGGGACGCGCCCTGGAACACCACGCCGCAGATGGTCTTGGGGAAGGCCCGGTGACGGACGCGGTTCAACACCACCTGCGCCACGGCCTGCATGCCGGCCGGGGTCTCACCCCGCGCCTCGTAATAGACGGCCTGGGTCAGGCATTCCAGGTCGCGGCTCTGGTCGAGGGCGCCGCGCAGGGTGAACGGACGGACCGCCACGGGGGCGCCGCCCAGGTCAAGGCTCGCCCGCAGCAGGCCGGGACGTTCGCCGCCAGCCACGCCGTGGCGCGCCTGGAGTTGATCCGCCCAGTCGTTCAGGCGACGCTCGCGAGCGTCCTGCAGGGACCCTGACAAGGGGTCGTGCCGACGGGCGATCGCCAATGCGCCGGGCGCATCGTTCGCAGCCACGGCCAGGGCCGTGTCCGAAAAACCCTTGTGGGCGGCGTCCGCAAGTCGAGTGATACGCGCGTGTACAACGGCGGTCCTGGCAAGACCGCCGGCGAGGTAGGCGCCGCCGATGGAAAGGCCCACAAGGGACCCCAGCGCGGCGGCGCCGACCAGCGCGCGCATGTCAGTTGCGCGCGCCGAAATTTGGATCGTCAATATCTCCATTCCTCTTCGGCGAGGGCGATGTCGCCCCCCGACGGGGTCGCTGAGCGGCGATGACGACGCCGGCAGCGGGTGTTGGCCGTGGGCGTTGAGCCGACGAGCCAGAACCATTCATTAACACTTCAATTGTGGCGGAATTGTGTCTTTTTGTCCGAAATGATGCTGCGCTGCAGCATTTACCAGAAAAAACCCAATGAAAACAATGTCATTTTGAGCTCGAATTCCGGCGCTCCCGCCAGGGGGGAACCGTTGAATTGGCGCTACGCCGACCGGGTATTTCGGCTACAAGGTGTTTCCAGACTAGACCCTGACACATTCGGTCGGCAAAACGTTTACGATTCGCGAGTTTCCATCCTTAAAGACGTGCGAGCCCTATCATATGCGTAAGACCTTGATCGCCGCCGTCGCGCTGGCGCCTCTCTACTTCGCGGCCAGCACCGCGCATGCGGCGACCACGATCGGCTCCAGCACCTCGACGCCGATCGCGACGGCGACGGCCGCCAATGGGGCGCCGGACGACGTGACAATCAATTCGGGCGTCACCGTCTCCGCCGCGGCGGGGACCACCACGCCGGTCAGCCTGGTCACCGTCAACAGCAACAACTCCGTCGACAATCTCGGGACGCTGTCGTCGAGCAACATCAACAACGTCACGGGGATCCTGATCAAGGGCGGCGTGACCGGGTCGGTGACCAACGACGCCGCGATCTCGCTGACCACATCCTTCGCCGCGCCGACGACGGCGGACGGCTACCAGCAGGGACCTTTCGCCGGGACGGCCGGTCCGACCAACCCGACGGGGACCGGCGACTACGGACTCTACGGGATCCGGCTGACCGGCCCGGGCGTCTTCACCGGATCGATCACCAACTCCTCCACCGGGGTGATCACGATTTCCGGCAACAACAGCTACGGCATATCCATCGAGTCCCCGGTGGTGGGCAGCCTGCTCGACGCCGGTTCGATGACCCTGCTGGGCGACAACAACATCGGCGTCTCGACCGCGGCCAACGGGTCGATCTCTGGCAATGTGGTCATCAGCGGCGCAGTGACGGCCACCGGGACGAACTCGTCCGCCGTGGTCCTGAAGGGCGCCATCGGCGGCGGTTTCAACCTCTATTCGGCCCTGACAGCCACCGGCTACGCCGTCAGCTCGCGGACCACGGACACCACGCTTCTGGCCAAGCTCGAGACGCCGGCGAACAACCAGATCAATCTGGCGGGATCGACCCTGGTGATCGGCAACAGCGTCGGCGGCGGCGTCTATATCGGCGGCGCGCCGATCGGTACGGTGTCCGGCTCGACAGCGGACCTGACCGGCGACGGCCTTGCCGACTCGTCGGAGGGCACCGGGTCGGTCAACCAGTCCGGCTCTGCGCCGGCCCTGGTGATCGGGTCGACCACCGGCAACATCGTCATCGGCGGCTTTGTCGGCCAGAACGGCGCCACCCAGGACAACGGCTTCGGCCTCGTGCTGCGCGGCTCCGTCTCGGCCTCGGGCGTCTATGACAACATCGACGCCAACGCCATCTGGATCGGCACGCCGACCGGCGGGACCACGAACCTGTCCTCCGGCGCCCGGATCTACGGCACGGTGTCCGCGTCGGCCTACAACGGCAACGCCACGGCCGTGCATCTGTTCGGCGGCGCCAGCGTGCCGACGATCGACGTCCGCGGCGCCTTGGCGGCCAGCATCGTCTCTTCGACCTCGAACCTCACGGTCGGCGGCGTCCTGATCGACAGCGGCGCGACGGTGAACACCGTGAACGTGTCCGGCAGCATCGTCGCCGCCGGCACCGGCGACCACGTGACCGCCTATGGCGTGCGCGACCAATCCGGAACCGTGAATTCGGTGCTGAACCAGGGGATCATCTCGGCGGCCAACGCCGTCACGGTCCTCGGAGACACCCAGACCGGCCGGGCGGTCGCCCTGGACCTCAGCGCCAACACCACCGGCGTGACCCTGGTGCAGCAACTCAATCCCACGCCGCAGACCGCCTATGGCAGCACCAGCGGCACAGCCGCTACGGCGCTGACCACCGCCACGGCCATCACGCCGGCGATCGCGGGCGACGTGTTGCTGGGGTCCGGCGCCAACACGGTGCGCTTTCTGGCGGGCTCTCTCACCGGCGCCCTGGACATGGGGTCCGGGACCGGCGGCTCGCTGACCCTGGACAACGGGGCGACCATCACCGGCCCGCTGCGGTTCTCGGGGACCGGTCTGGCGATCAATGTGGCCAACGGCGTGCTCGACGTGCGCAGCGCCAACACCCTGAACCTGTCCACCCTCAATGTGGGCGCGACCAGCTCGGTGTTCTTCGCCGCCGACCCGGCCAACCTCACGGCCACCAGGTTCGTGGTCTCGGGCGCAGCGACGATCGCGTCGGGCGCCAAGCTGGGCCTGAACCTGCTGTCCCTGCCGTCCGGCGACCAGACCTATGTGGTCATCCAGACCGCCAATCCGGCCAGTCTGTCCGTCGGGACGACGACCATCGCCGGGGGGCTGACCACCCTGCCGTATCTGGTGGCCGCAAACCTGAGCACCAACGCCGCCGCCGGAACGGTCAGCCTGGAAATCCGGCGCAAGACGTCGGCGGAACTGAACCTGTCCACGTCGGAAAACGCGCTGCTCAACCAGGTCTACACGGTGGCCCCCACGGACCCAGAGGTCCAGGCCGTGCTGCTGGCGCAGACCGCGCGCAACCCCTTCCTCCGGGTGTTCGACCAGCTGCTGCCGGAAAGCTCCGGCGCGGTGTTCGAGGCCTCGCGCGAGGCGTCTGACGCGGTCACCCGCGCCACGGCCGCCCATGACCAGACGCCCGGCGCCGCCGGCACCCAGGGGGTCTGGGGCGAGGAGTTCGTCATCGGCGCCCATGGCAATCGATCGGCGCAGAACATCGACTACGACGTCGGCGGGTTCGGCGTCGTGGGCGGGGTCGCCCTGGGCGGATCGGGCTTCGGCGCGGTCGGCATGACCGCAGCCTTCTCGACCCTGACCGTCACCAATCCCCTGATCAAGGGCGACAGCCAGCAGGCCATCTCGTCGCTGGAAGGCGGCGTCTACTGGCAGGGCTCGATCAACCACCTGACCCTGGACGCCCGGGCCGCGGTCGGCGCCTCCAGCATCGACGGCCGACGTCAGCTCTACAGCATCGCCCAGGACGGGACCGTGGCGGTGAACCGCCAGGTCAAGGACAAGCGCACCGGCTTCAACTACACCCTGCATCTGGGCGGCGCCTATGAGCAGGGGCTGGGCGGCGGGTTTTACGCTCGGCCGCAGTTGCGCCTCGACTATTTCGGCATGAACGAGGACGGCTTCAAGGAAACCGATCCGATTGGCACGGGCTTCGCCCTGGCCGTGAACAGCCGCTCGGGCTCGGTTGGCAGCGGCACGGCCAGCATCGTGCTCGGGCGCAGCACGGGGACGGATTTCCGCGTCCGCCCAGAGCTTGAGCTTGGCGTCCGCGACGCCTTCGGCGGCGGCGCGGGCAACACCACGGCGAGGTTCATCGGCGGCGGAACGTCCTTCGTGCTGAACCCGACGGACCTCACCGGCGTCGGCGGCGTGGCGCGCGTGGGCGTGAAGGTGTCGACGGACTTCTACGAGATCGGGCTGCACGCCGGCGTCGAGGTCCGGGACCATTTCGAGTCCGGCGACGCGCGGGTCACGGTGCGGCTGCTGTTCTGATCCGCAGGCGCGCCTGATTCCGGCGCGAGGCTCTTTCCTGCGCCGCCGACGTCCGTCATGGTCTTGACCGCGAGTCAATGAATCCGGGTGGGCAAGGGTGATCATCGTCGACGACCTCAAGGCCATGTCCGCGTCCCAGCGGGCGGCGTTCACGGCCGCGTTCCTGGGCTGGGCGCTGGACGCCTTCGACTTCTTCCTGCTGACCTTCGTCCTGACGGATATCGCCCGCGAGTTCCGGGTGGAGGTCAAGGACGTGGCGGTCGCCATCGCCCTGACCCTGTATGCGCGGCCCTTCGGCGCCATGGTTTTCGGCCTGCTGGCCGACCGGTTCGGCCGCCGTTCGGTGCTGCAGATCGACGTCCTGCTGTATTCGGTGCTGGCCTTTGCGTCGGCCTTCTCCCCCAACCTGATCACGCTGCTGGTCCTGCGAACCGCGTTCGGTTTCGCCATGGGCGGGGAGTGGGGCGTGGGCGCATCCCTCACCATGGAGAGCATTCCGCCCAAGACCCGCGGCATGGTGTCGGGCCTGCTGCAGGTCGGCTATCCCACCGGCGCGTTGCTGGGGGCGCTCGCCAATCTGGCCCTGCCGCATGTGGGGTGGCGGGGACTTCTGATGTTCAGCGCCCTGCCGGCCCTGCTGGTGCTCTATATCCGACGCAATGTGGAGGAGAGCCCGACCTGGGCGAACGGCCGGGAGGCGCGCCAGCGGGCCGGGGTGATCGGGCCGCTGATCCAGCACTGGCCGTTGCTGATCTATGTCGTCGTGCTGATGACGGCCTTCAACCTGTTCAGCCACGGAACCCAGGACCTGTTCCCGACCTTCCTCAAGAAACAGCACCATTTCGACACGGTGCGGGTCACCGCCATCGCCATCACCGGAAACATCGGGGCGATCTGCGGCGGCATCTTCTTCGGAACCCTGTCGGAGAAGATCGGCCGCCGTTGGGCCATCCTGCTGGCCGCGCTGATCGCCCTGCCGGTGATTCCCCTGTGGGCGTTCTCACAGACGCCCCTGTTGCTGGCGGCGGGCGCCTTCCTGATCCAGATCTCCGTCCAGGGCGCCTGGGGCGTCGTGCCGGTGCATCTGAACGAGCTGTCGCCCGAGACGGCGCGCGGGTTCTTTCCGGGCTTCGCCTACCAGCTGGGGAACCTGTTCGCCGCGTCCGCCGCGCCGCTGCAGGCGGCCTTCGCCCATGATCATGGCGACAATTACGGTCTCGCCCTCGGCGTCGTCGCCGCGGGCGTGGCCATCACCCTGTCGGTGCTGATCCTGTTCGGGCCGGAGCGCCGGGGCAAGGTCTTCGGTGTTGACGCGGCCGCGAGCTAGACCCGCCCGCGACGTCCGCCTCAGGCCTGCAGGTCGGCGAATTCCGGATGGCGCTTCATGTAGGCGAGCGCGTACTCACAGATCGGCGACACCTTGAGGCCGCGGTCCCGCACGATCGACAACACGCCCTCCATCAGCCGCGCCGCCGCGCCGGTGCCCCGCAGCCCGATGGGGGCCTCCACATGGGACAGGATGATCTTGTCGCCCTGGGTGCGGTAGTCGGCGAAGGCCGTCTGACCGTGTTCGACGAGTTCGAAGCGCTGACGGTCACGGTTGTCGATGACGTCGTGCATAGGTCTTCCTCCGACCCGGCTTTGGTGCTGAGCGGCGATCCTGCGCAGGGTCAGGGCCTGATCACCTTTCCGCCCGCGAGAGCGGCGTCGGCATGGGCGGCGCCATGTCGGCTGTGATCGTCCGTGTCCGGCGGATCTGCGCCTGGCGCGGACGAGTCGTGTGGATGATGATCCTGACCGGGCTGAAGGACAAGTCGCTGCGTGATCCGCGCAATCGGTTCAGATCTTCGAGAGGGTGACTTCCACGCCGACCTCGGCGTCGGTTCCCAGGGCTTCGGGCTTTTCGACCCGCACCGTGACCCGCAGAACCCTGGGATGGTCGAGCAGCAGGTCCGCGTAGCGTTCGGCGAAGGTCTCCACCAGGTCCACATGTCCGGCGTCCGCCAGCGCCCGCGCCTTGGCTGCGAAGTGCTCGTAATTCACCGTCTGGTCCGGTTCGGAGACCCGCTGCGGCTCGATCTCGGCGTCGACGCTGAGAACCAGCGGCTGCCGCCGACCCCGTTCCCGGGCATAGAGCCCGATTTCCGCCTGGACCGTCAGGCGCTGCAGGAACACGTGCAGCCGCTCCACCCGGCGTTGCGGCTGCTCCACGGCGAGGCTGAGCACGGCGGGCTTGGGGGCGAGCGGGGTCTGGGTCAAGGGAGGGCTTCCGCATCCAGGGGCCGGGGCGCCGCGGCCAGCACCTGGCCGGTCACGGCGTGGGCCTGGCCGAGGTAGCGGGTCAGTTCTGCAGTCGCCGCCGGATCGCCGAGGATCACGGCGTTGTGGCGAACCGGCGCATGGGCGATGGCGGCCAGCCGTACGTCGCTCGCCAGTTGCTGGCGGTGGAACGGCGAGGCGGGGGGCGCGCAGAGCCGAACGACCGATGCGACGGGCTCATCTGCCCCGTCTCCGCCGAGGACGAAACGGGTGTCTCCCGCAAGCCGGGCTGCGACCTCGGGCGGAGCGTCCAGAACCAGGGTCCGGCGGATCAACGGATCAGTCGGCCCGGCCGAATTCGAACAGGTTCAGGCCGATGATGGCGGCGATGAAGACGACAAAGGGGATGATGGCGGCCATGGTGGGCTCCGGACAGCAATTGCGGACGGTTTAGTGCGCTTTTCGGGCGAGGGGAAGGCGCCACGCGATTGCGCGACGGGATATGATCTGCAACGGGTTCGCAATGACGTGGCGACGCCGGCTCGAACCTCTGACCCGACCGCTGTTCTTCGCCGGCGCCCGCGCCCTGCGGGGGCTGACGCTGGGCGTGCGCGGCCTCGTGCTGGACCCGCGGGGGCGGGTGCTGCTGGTCGAGCACACCTATGTTTCCGGCTGGTACCTGCCCGGGGGCGGCGTGGAGCGGGGTGAGGCGGCGGAAACGGCGCTGGCCCGGGAGCTGCGGGAGGAGGCGGGCGTCCGGCTTTTGGGGCGTCCGAGTCTGATCAGCGTCCACGACAACAGCGCCCATTTTCCCGGCGATCATGTCCTGCTGTACCGGGTCGACCAGTTCGAGGCCGGAGACTTCGCCCCCAACCGGGAGATCCGGGCCATGGACTGGTTCGCCCCCGACGCCCTGCCGGAGACCACGACCCCGGCCACCCGCGCCCGCCTGCGCGAGGCGCTGGAGGGCGCGCCGTCCGATCCCCTCTGGTGAAGGCCCCGTTGGTGCTCAGCGCCAGCCGTAGTTGAAGCTGATGGAGATCCGCTCGCTGCGGCCGGCATTGGGCGTGACCTCATGCCGCAGCCAGCTCTCCCACAGGTACAGGGTCCCCGGCGTCGGGGTCAGATAGACGAAGCTGCGCTGGTCCTCCGGCGCCTCCGCCCGCCGGGGCGGGGCGGCCATCATCATCGCCAGCCGCGGATCCTCCAGCTTGAGGGCGCCGGCCCCGGGCGGGGTCGCCACATAGACCGTGCCGGACACCACGCTGTGGGGATGGATATGGCCCGAATGGCCGCCGCCAGGTTTCAGGATGTTGATCCACAGACTGTCCAGACGCAGGCGCCGGCCGCCCAGGTCCATCTGCGCGGCCTCGGCGAAGGCGGCGACCTCGCGGTCCAGATGGCGCTTCAGATCGGCGAAGGCGGTGGCGCGGGTCGGCAGGTCGTCCAGCGAAGCGTAGGAGGTATAGCCCCGGTAACTGTTCGTCCGGCACCAGGCGCGGCCGGCCCGATCCTCCTCGGCGATCTGCCGACAGGCCGCCTCCAGGTCGTCCCGCAGGGCGGCAAATCCCTTGCGGTCGGCAAGCCGCACCTCCGCCAGCGGGGTGACGAACAGGGCGCGCAGGGTCTGGCTCATCGGGTCAGCCCCAGAGTTCGACGGATGGCGGCTCGATCAGGGAGCCGAGGATCGACAGGCCGGGGACCCGGTCCTCGGCCAGCAGCAGCGGGCCGTCGAGATCGACCACCTCCGCGCCCTGGGCGATGAGCAGCGCCGGCGCCATGGACAGCGACGTGGCGACCATGCAGCCGGCCATGATCATCAGGCCCTTCGCCCGCGCGGCGTCGCGCAGCGCCAGGGCCTCGGTCAGGCCGCCGGTCTTGTCCAGCTTGATGTTGATCGCGTGATAGAGGCGGGCGCAGTGGTCCAGTTCCGCCCGGCTGTGCAGGCTCTCGTCGGCGCAGAGCGGGACCTCTCCGCGGTAGTCGACCAGGGCCTCGTCCGCCGCCGCCGGCAGGGGCTGTTCGATCATCTTCACGCCCAGACGCGCGAAGTCCGGGGCCAGCCGGTTGAGAGTGTCGATGTCCAGGGCCTCGTTGGCGTCCACGATCAGGCGGGTCTTCGGCGCGGCGCCCCGGACCGCCTCGACCTTGTCGAGATCGTCGGCGTCGCCGATCTTCAGCTTCAGCAGGGGGCGCCCCGCCGCAGCGCGGGCGGCGTCGGCCATCTGGGACGGGGTGTCGAGGCTCAGGGTGAAGGCGGTCTTCACCGGATCCAGACGGGCGAGCCCGGCCATCTCCCAGGCGCGTCGCCCGGCCAGCTTGGCCTCCAGGTCCCACAGGGCGCAGTCCACCGCGTTGCGCGCGGCGCCGGGCGGCAGGCGCGACTGCAGGCCGGCGCGATCCAGCCCGTCGGCCAGGGCCCCGCGCACGGTCTCGATGGCGGCGGTCACCCCGTCCACGGTCTCCTCATAGCGCGCATAGGGCACGGCTTCGCCGCGACCGACCGCGCCGCCGCGGCGCAGGGTGACGAGAATGACCCGCGCCTCCGTCTTGGCGCCCCGGGCGATGCGGAAGGCGCCGGCGATCGGCCAGCTCTGCGCCGCGACCTCAAGGCCAGCATTGGCCGCCACAGGCGTCGTGGTCACGCCGCCGGGCTCACGGAGGCGTCCAGCAACAGGAACACCCGCCCCTGGTCGGAGCCCAGCAGCCCCGACGCGGCCGCCTGGTCCTGGGCCAGCGCCTCCACCACCAGACTGCCGAAGCGTCCCACGAATCGGCGGGCGTCCTCCTTCAGCTCGTCATCGGACTCCATGCGCCGGGCGAGGCGGCGCACCGCAGCCGGGGCCAGACGGCGGACCGTGTCCCGTCCGGCGTCCAGATCGCCGTCGCCGAGGGACCGTGAGATCTCGTCGATCCGCCCCCGGGGCAGCAGGGCTGCCGGATCGACGCCCAGGGCCTCCACCTCGCTGCGCAGGCGATTGGGCAGGGCTTCGTCGCCATTTTCGGCCTCGTCGCCCATCTTCTTCAGGATGTCCCGCCAGGTCCGCGCGTCGGCGGCGTCGCGCCGCGTCCGGACGGGCTCGAACACGGTCTTCACGTCCCGGTCCTGGTCCGTCATGGTCAGGCGAAGACGGGGCCGGGTCCCGCCGACGCGCCCGACGGACGCATCCGGCGCCGGAATGTCGAAGCTGAGGGGCGGACCGCCATCCTCGTCGTCTTCCTCCGCCGCCGGCACGTGGATGGGTTCGTTCGCGGCCGACGGCCGGACGTGCGCAACCGGCGTCTGGATCAGGTCAACCTCCCGCCGGGGGGCGAGGGGCGTGGCCATCTCGACGGGCGGCCGGGCGTCTCCGTGGGCGGCGTCGGACATGAGCCGGGCCGTCTCGCTGAGGGACGCCACCGTCTGGCTGACCTGAGCCTCGAGAACGGTGTCGGCGGCGGTGGAGCGGGCGGGGCCAGGGGCCGGCGCCAGCAAGGCGGCCTGTCGGGCCCGCTCGTCCACAGCGTCGAGCAGCTGGGTGATTTCCGCCGCCGCCGCCTGGGCCGCAGCCAGACTGGCTTCGATCCGCTGCGTCGTCTGATGACCCGCCTCGCTGATCAGCTGGGTGGACTCGTCGATCAGCCGGCGCGCGGCGGCGAAGCGGCTGTCGAAGATCTCGTCGGCCCTCTGGCCGCTGGTGAAGGCCATTTCCCCGAGCTGTTCCAGCGTCTCCCGCGCCGACTGGATGCGGGCCAGGGCGCTGGCGGTCGCCTCCTCGAAGGCCGCGCGGCTGGCCTCGCGGGTCTCCTGGGCCAGACTGGCCAACTGGCCGATGGTCGCCCGACCTTCCGCCTCAATCTGGGCGCGGGTCTGGCCGCTGAGGTCGGCGAGGGTCTTCAGATGGGTCCGCGCCTCGGCGTCGAGCTGCGCCTGCTCCGTGCGGGCGGTGGTCGCAAGCGCGCCCAGCTGCACCGTCGCATCGCCGATCAGGGTCCGCAGCTGGCCGGCCACCTCTGTGGCGGTGGTGGAGATATCCTCCGATCCGACGCGCCCCTGGGCGACGGCCTCTATGATCAGCGCCCGTTCCTTGGCCAGGCGCTCCACCACGGCGGCCTGGGCGTCGCGCAGGGTGGCCTCCAGCGCCTCGAACTGGGCGCGCTCGTGGGAGAGATGGGTCTGCAGGGCGCCGATCTGCTGGTTCACGGTGTCGCCGACCCTGTGCAGCTGGTCGGCGTTCAGGCTGAGCTGCTGACCGGCCAGCGAGCTGATCTCCGCCGCATCGCTGGCCGCCGCCGCCAGTTCCGCCGCCCGGGCGGCCAGACTGGCCTCGGCCTCCCGAAGCTGGGTCTGGGCCAGGTCCGAGGCCTGGGCCACCATCTCGGTCTGGCGGGCGATGGTCTCGCCGATCGCCGTGGCGCGGGCGTCCATCTGTTCGGACAGGGCGCCCATTTCCTGCCGTTCGCGGCTGAGGGTCTCTGTCATGGCGCCGGCGGCGGCGCTGGCCGTCGCGGTGATCTCCTGCATCCGGGCGCTGTCTTCGGCGAGGGCGGCGCGGAGCGCGGCCAGTTGCGTCATCGCCGCGGTGGCCATGTCCGCCGCCCGGGTGATCTCCAGGCGGACCGACGCCACCACGTCTCCGGCTTCGGCGGCGGCGAGCACCGCCGGCGCGACCAGCGCGTCCGTCGCCGCCCGCGCCCGGCGTGTCTCCAGGATCAGTTCGCCGCTCTGGCGGATCGAATAGGCGCCCAGGCCGATGAGGATCACCGGCAGGAGCACGACCGCAGCCAGAAGCGCGCTCTGGGTCGGGGTGAAGTCGAAGCGCCAGGCGTCGGAGCGATAATAGGCGGCGAAAGCGGTCGCGGCGGCGGCCCAACCCACCGACAGCAGCACGGCGAAGGGATAGGCGAACCGGGCCGGAGCCGGAAGGCGATCCGCCGGCTGCGACCGGGGCCGGGCCCGGTAAGCCGGGGTCTCGGCGATCTCGACCGGCGGGGAGGGCGCGCTCGCGTCAGGTTCCGGCTCGAGGATCAGGGGAGTCGGAGGCGCTTTGAGTTTCATACGACACCCTGCTTGCGGACCCGGCGCGGACGGCGCCCCGGCGGACGGAAACCGGACCCCCTGGACGGTTCTCCCCGCGCACGAATTTTAGGTGCTCGGGCGGCCGTGGGAAAGTCACGATTCGTTGGTTGATGGACGTTCGATCTGCTTAAATTCGCGTTAAGATGCGGTGACGGACGGAAGACGTCATGACCCAGAGGGCAGAGCCTCGGAAACCCCCGCAACCGACCGCAGAGGAGCGTCGGTTCCTGCAGCACGGGTTGAGCCAGCCCGGGCGGAAACTGCCCCTGTTCGACCAGAACGGTCAGCCGGTCCGTCCGGAGCTGATCCGCGCCTGCATCGCCCGGGGCTGGGCGGAGCGGTGGTTCTCCAATCCTCTGGCGCCGGAGTGGCTGGTCTGCCGGCTGACCGACCGGGGCGCGGCCGCAGCGGTCGGCGCGGCGCGGGGGGGCGGCGCGGCCTCGCCGGGCGAGGGGCCTTCGCCCTTGGCTTGACGCCGCATCGGGTTTAGATGCCACAGCCGCCCGCCTGCGGGCCCTTGCATGGAAGTCACGACCTTGACGGTTGTCGTTACCGGCGCTGCCGGCTTCATTGGCGCCGCCGTCTGCGCGCGGCTGCTGGCCCGCGGGGACGCCGTTGTCGGCGTGGACGAGTTCAACGCCTATTACGACCCGGCCCTCAAGCGCGCCCGCGTCGCGGCGCTGGCGGGCCGGGATGGCTTCCGGCTGGTGGAGCAGGACGTGGCCGATGCGGCCGCCCTGGCGGCGCTGGTGGCCGCGCCCGACGTGACCGGCGTCGTGCATCTGGCGGCCCAGGCCGGCGTCCGCTATTCCATCGACAATCCCTTCGCCTATGAGCGTTCCAACCTGGCCGGGCATCTGTCGGTGCTCGAGGCCTGCCGCCACGCACCGTCCGTGCGCCATCTGGTCTATGCGTCCTCGTCGTCGGTCTATGGGGACCGGGCGGGCTCAGGCGCCTTCTCCGAGGATGATCCGGTGGACCGGCCGGTCAGCCTCTACGCCGCCACCAAGCGGTCGGGGGAGCTGATCAGCCAGAGCTACGCGTCCCTCTACGGGTTTCCCATGAGCGGCCTGCGGTTCTTCACCGTCTACGGGCCCTGGGGCCGGCCGGACATGGCCTATTTCAGCTTCACCCGGAAGATCCTGGCGGGAGAGCCCATCGAGGTGTTCGGCCAGGGGAAGATGGCCCGGGACTTCACCTATATCGACGACATTGTCGACGGGATTGTCGGCGTGCTCGACCGGCCCGGACCGACCGGGTCCCACCGGCTGTTCAATATCGGCGACAACCGGCCTGTCGGGCTGATGCGGATGATCGAACTGCTGGAGACGGCCCTTGGCCGCACGGCGGACAAGGTGTTCCTGCCCATGCAGGCGGGGGACGTGACCGAGACCTATGCCGACATCAGCCGCCTGCACGCCCTGACCGGCTATGCGCCGAAGGTGAAGCTGGAGGAGGGGATCCCCCGCTTCGTCGACTGGTACAGGGACTTCTACGGGGCCTGAAAGCGGCTAGAGGCCCTTGGCCGCCTGCTTCGCCGCAAAGGCCGCATCGCCGGCCTGCCGCTCCGCCCGACGGGGACCCAGCTTGCCGAACAGGAAGGCGGCCACCTTGCGCATCTGGATCTCCTCCGACCCCTCGGTGATGCGATAGCGGCGGTGGTGGCGATAGATGTGCTCGAAGGCCTTGTGCCGGGAATAGCCGATGCCGCCGTGCACCTGCATGGCCCGGTCCGCCGCCTCGCAGCACAGGCGATTGGCCCAGTAGTTGCACATGGAGACCTTGTCGGAGAGCTCCTTCTCCACCTGCTGGTGTGGCATCCGGTCCATCTGCCAGGCCGTCTGGCGGATCAGCAGGCGCAGCATCTCCGCCTGGGTCGCCAGCTCCACCAGCGGCCACTGGATCGCCTGGTTGTCCGACAGCCGCTTGCCGAAGGGGCGCCGGTCGTTGGCGTACTTGACGCTTTCCTCGATGCAGTAGACCGCCGCGCCCAGCGAGCTGGCCGCCTGGCGGATCCGGTTCTGGTGGACGAAGCTCTGCCCCAGGCCCAGCCCGCGGTCGATCACCCCCCAGTAGCTGTCCTCCGGCACCCAGACATTGGTGTAGCTGACCCGCGGATGGTCCGTGGGCATGTTGAAGGTCCAGAGATACTCCTCCACCTTCACGCCGGGCGCATCGGCGGGGACGATGAAGCAGGTGATGCCGGTGGCGTCCCCGTCCTTGCCGGAGGTGCGGGCGAAGACCATGCAGTGGGTGGCCACGTGCATGCCGGTGGACCACATCTTCTCGCCATTGATCAGCCAGCCCGGCTGGCCGTCCCGGTCCTGCCGGACGGCGCGGGTCTCCATGAAGGTGGCGTCGGAGCCGTGGTCGGGCTCCGTCAGTCCGAACGTGGTGCGCATCTGGCCGGACATGAGCAGGTCCGCGTGGCGGGCGTACTGTTCCGGCGTGGCGAATTCCTTGAACATCAGCACGAAGGGGTTGTTGCCGACGATGGAGTGTTCGTTCTGCAGGTCGTTGAACAGGCCGAGTCCCTTGGCGGCCAGGTGTTCGCGGATCACCGCCATGTCCAGCTGCGAGCCGCCCTTGCCCCCCATGGAGACCGGCCAGGCGTAGCGATAATGGCCGGCGGCGTCGGCCCGGCGGCGGGCCTCGCCCAGCAGGGCCTCCCATTCGTGGCGGGGCAGGCCGCCATTGTCCCAGTCTGTGCGGGCGTGTTCCCGCCGGTGGTCGAAGAACCGGTCGTTGTCGTCCTGGTGCTGCAGCGGCATGATCTCCGCCTCGATGAAGCGGTCGAGCTCGGCGAGATAGTCGACGAGAGGCTGGGGCAGATCGAAATCCATGGCCGGTTCCTCGCAGGATGCTGTTCTGTTTTCCGCGAGGATAGGCCGGTCCGTCTCAGAGGCAATGGTGACCTTGGGGCAGGGGGCTTGCCGGACAGAGGTTCCCGCCTCAAGGGCGGGAATGACGGCTTTGAAACATAAAAATCGTCGTCATTCCCGGGCTTGACCCGGGAACCTCCATCAGGACGCTCACGCCCCCTCCAGCCCGACGATCGCCACCGAGCACACATTGCTGGACGGCGCGCCGCCCAGATTGTGCGTCAGGCCCAGCGTCGGCGATTTCAGCTGGCGCTCGCCGGCGCGGCCCTGCAGCTGCAGGTACATCTCGTACAGCATCCGCAGGCCCGACGCGCCGATGGGGTGGCCGAAGCATTTCAGGCCCCCGTCGATCTGGCAGGGCACGCCCCCGTCGGCGTCATAGAAGCCGTCCATCACGTCCCGCCAGCCCCGGCCTTCCTCGGAGATGAACAGGTCCTCCATGGTCACCAGCTCGGTGACGGAGAAGCAGTCATGCACCTCGATCATGGAGATCTGGCGGCGGGGATCCTCGACCCCGGCCTCCTTGTAGGCCTTCTTCGCTGCGATGCGGGCGGTGTGGAAATAGCTGCCGTCCCAGCCATTGTACTGGCTCTCCCAGCCGTTGGAGACCGACAGCTGCAGGGCCTTGACCATGACCAGGTCCGTCTTGCCCAGGGCCCGGGCGATCTCCGGCGTGGTGACGATGGCCGCCGCCGCGCCATCGGACACGCCGCAGCAGTCGAACAGGCCCAGCGGCTCGGCGATCATCGGGGCCTTCAGCACCGTCTCCTCGCTGACCGCCTTCTGCAGGTGGGCCTTGGCGTTCTTCGCGCCATTGGCGTGGCTCTTCACCGACACATGGGCGATGGCGCGCTTCAGG
>CAINOV010000007.1 GCA_903851655.1 uncultured Caulobacterales bacterium | reverse complement strand
GGCTTTCCCCTGCTGACCACCAAGCGGGTGCATTTCAAGTCCGTGGCGCTGGAGCTGCTGTGGTTCCTGCGGGGCGACACCAATGTCCGCTGGCTGCAGGAGCGGGGCGTCACCATCTGGGACGAATGGGCGGACGCCGACGGCGAGCTCGGTCCCGTCTATGGCCGGCAGTGGCGCAGCTGGGCCGCGCCGGACGGCCGGTCCATCGACCAGATCACCCGTCTGGTGGAGGGGCTGAGGACCAACCCGTCCAGCCGGCGGCACATCGTCTCCGCCTGGAACCCGGCCGATGTGGACGACATGGCCCTGCCGCCCTGCCACTGCCTGTTCCAGTTCTTCGTCGCCGAGGGACGCCTGTCCTGCCAGCTCTACCAGCGCTCCGCCGACGTGTTCCTGGGGGTTCCGTTCAACATCGCCAGCTATGCCCTGCTGACCCTGATGCTGGCCCAGGTGGTGGGGTTGCAGCCGGGGGAGTTCGTGCACAGTTTCGGCGACGCCCACCTCTATGTGAACCATCTCGAGCAGGCCCGCACCCAGCTGGCCCGGGCGCCGCGGGCCTTCCCCCAGCTGCGCCTCGCGCCCCGGGACAGCCTGTTCGACTTTGCCTTCGAGGACATGACGCTAGAGGGCTATGATCCGCATCCGCTGATCCGCGCCCCCGTCGCCGTCTAGGGCCAGGTGCTTTCATGAGTGCGCAGATTCCCCTGAGCCTGGTCGTCGCCCGCGCCCGCAACGGCGTCATCGGCCAGGACGGTCGCCTGCCCTGGCGCCTGCGGTCCGATCTCAAGCGGTTCCGGGAGACGACCCTTGGCAAGCCCGTCATCA
Organism: uncultured Caulobacterales bacterium; assembly: GCA_903851655.1. Classification (GTDB taxonomy): domain Bacteria; phylum Pseudomonadota; class Alphaproteobacteria; order Caulobacterales; family Caulobacteraceae; genus CAIMFV01. The sequence goes on along the minus strand of CAINOV010000007.1, from coordinate 4,127 downwards.
TGGGGCGCAAGACCTGGGACAGCCTGACGAAGAAGCCCCTGCCGGGCCGGCTGAACATCGTCCTGACCCGCGACCTGTCCTTCGAGCCCGCCGGCGCGGTGGCCTGCGACGGCTGGGCGGACGCGGTCTCCATCGCCCGGGAGCAGGCGGAGGAGGATGGCGCGTCGGAAATCTGCGTGATCGGCGGGGCCGAGATCTACCGCCTGGCCCTGCCTCGGGCCCGGCGCATCTATCTGACCGAGGTGGACCTGGAACCCGTGGGCGACGCGTGGTTCGACGCCCCCGATCCGGCCCAGTGGCGCGAGACCGGCGCGGAGACCTTCGCCGCCGGGGAGGGGGACGAGGCGCCGTTCGTCATCCGGGTGCTGGAGCGGGTCTGAAATCCCCCTTCTGAGGTTAGGGCTTTGCAGCGGGTCGCGGGGGCCTATACTCGCCGGCAATGTCGCTCGCCAATGAAGCGACCCGGAGGATGCGCCTTGGCTGACCTAGACCTGACCCTTGTGGCGGACGACCTCCAGTTTCCCGAGGGTCCCGTGGCCATGGCCGACGGCTCGGTCATCCTGGTGGAGATCCAGCGCAAGACCCTGACCCGGGTGGCGCCCAACGGCAAGCGGACCATCGTGGCCGAGCTGGGCGGCGGACCCAACGGCGCGGCCATCGGTCCCGACGGGGCCATGTATGTCTGCAACAATGGCGGCGCCTTCCAGTATTACACGGTCAACGGCATGAACATTCCGGGCCCCACGCCGGCGGACCATGCCGGGGGCTATATCCAGCGGGTGGACCTGAAGACCGGGGACATCACCACCCTCTACACCCATTGCGGCAAGCGCCGGCTGAACGGGCCGAACGATCTGGTGTTCGACCGCCAGGGGGGCATGTGGTTCACCGATCACGGCACCTCGATGGAGGCGTATCGCACCCATGGGGGCCTGTTCTACGCCCAGCCGGACGGGTCCAGCATCACCTGCGTGCGCGACCACCTGATCTCGCCCAACGGGGTCGGCCTGTCGCCGGACGAGGGGACGGTCTACATGGCCGACACCCATACCGGGCGGCTGTGGGCGTTCGACCTCGACTCCCCCGGCGTGGCGGCGGCGCCCCCGCTGGCGGCGATTCCCGGGCGGGTGATCGCCACCCTGCCGGGCTACCAGCTGCTGGACAGCCTGGCGGTGGAGGCCGGGGGCAAGGTCTGCGTGGCGACCATCATCAATGGCGGGATCACGGCCTTCGATCCCGACGGGTCGGTGGAGCATTTCGCCGTTCCCGACCTGATCGTGACCAATATCTGCTTCGGCGGCGCCGACATGCGGGATGCGTGGATCACCTCGTCCAGTTCGGGACGGCTGTACAGGACCCGCTGGCCGCGGCCGGGTCTGAAGCTGAACTTCAACGCCTGAGGCGGCCTATTCGGCGGCGTCCCGCCGGTCGCCGATCTCGGCCAGCAGATCGAACAGCACCCGGACCTGCAGGGGCTTGGAGACGTGTCCGTCCATGCCTGCGGCCCGGTGCTCGGACACCTGGTGGAACATCACGTCGGCGGTCATGGCGTAGATCAGCGTCGGGCGCCGGCCCTGGGCCCGTTCGCTGGCCCGGATGGTGCGGGTGGCCTCCAGCCCGTCCATCACCGGCATCTGCACATCCATCAGCACCAGGTCCCACTGGTCCTGCGACCAGGCGGCGACGGCGTCGCGGCCGTTCTCCACGAACAGGCTGGCGACATGGGCGTACTGCAGGATGCTGCGCAGGATCATCTGGTTGGTGGGGTTGTCCTCCGCCACCAGCAGGCGCAGGGGAGGGCCGGTGAGGGTCTGGGCCGATCCGGGGTCTGAAGCGGCCAGAGCCGGAGCGGGGTCCGGCGCATCGAGCCGCAGCAACCGCGCGCCATGCAGGGACGGCGCGCTGGCGGCGGGGCCGGCGGCGGGCGCGGCGGCCTCGCCGACCCAGGCCAGGGGCAGTGTGACGATGAACCGCGCGCCTTCCCCCAGACGGCTTTCCACGTCGATCTCGCCGCCCATCCGCCGGGCCAGGTTGCGCACGATCGCCAGTCCCAGTCCGGTGCCGCCATAGCGGCGGGTATTGGCCTGGTCCACCTGGGAGAACTCGGTGAACAGGACCGCGCGGCCCTCTTCGGAAATGCCGATTCCCGTGTCCGTGACCGAAATCACCACCCCGTCGGTGGTCCGCGCGCCGACCACGGTGATCGACCCGAAGGCGGTGAACTTGACCGCGTTGGACACCAGGTTCTGGACGATCTGCCGGATCCGTCCGGCGTCGCCGCGAAACACCCCGTCCAGACCGTCGGTGTCGATGATCAGGCGCACCCCCTTCTCCTCGAGGATAGAGCCATAGACATGGCAGGCGCCGATGATGGTCTCCCTCAGGTCGAAGTCGTCCTGGGCGATCTCGATCCGGCCGGCCTCGATCTTGGAAAGGTCGAGAAGGTCGTCGAGGATCGCCAGCAGCGCCTCGCCCGACGCCTGGACCACGGCCAGCCGCTGGCGCTGGGCGGTGTTGAGCTGGTCCAGGGACATGGCCTGGGCCATGCCCAGCACGCCGTTCAGGGGGGTGCGGATCTCATGGCTCATGGTCGCCAGAAAGGTGCTCTTGGCCTTGCTGGAGAGGTCTGCGTCGATGGTCGAGCGGATCAGTTCGTTATAGGCGAGGGCGTTGCCGCCCTGCAGCCGCCAGCCATTGAGGATGAAGCCGGCGCCCAGGGCCAGCAGCATCCACTGGGCCGGCCCCTCGGCCAGCCGGGCGAGGTTCAGCTCCAGCACCAGGGCCATGGGCGGCGCGGTGAACCAGAACATGCGCGGTGACAGGCTGTGCTGAGCGGCCACGGTCATCAGCGCGGCGGTGCTGACCAGAACCCCCAGGCTGACCGCGGCCACGCCGTGGGACGGAGTGATCAGAAACGGCGCCGCGGCGATGCAGACGACGCCGCTGGAGGCGCTCATCAGAATCAGCTTGGCCTTGCGGATACCGTCGATATCGGCCGTGTCCAGGCGGCGGCTGATCTGGCGCCAGCAGAGCACCATGCCCATCTCGCCGCCGATGTACGAGGCCAGCCAGACGAGGGAGGCGAGCATCGGCCAGACGCCGATCAGGGCCAGGACCGCGGCGACGCCGGCCATACTGCATGCGCGGGTCAGAAGTCCGCTGCTGTAGGTCCTGTTGTAATAACGTTGAAGGTTATCACGCTCGACTCGCGCAAGCATTCATCACCCCGTCCACCCGCGTGACAAGGCGTAGCGTGTTCCGAACGCGACAGGAAGGGGTGATCTCCGTAAGTGTCCGGCGCCTGAATATTTGCCGTCCGGGTCAGCGAATGCGCTGCACCGACTTGCCGACGGGGGCCAGGGCCAGCCAGGCCAGCTGCAGGTCCTTGAAGGCGAAGGGCAGGCCGATGATCGTCACGGCTTCCAGACCGGCGATGATCAGGTGGCTGAGGGCGATGTGCCAGCCCCCCAGGATGATCCAGACGATGTTCATCACCAGGCCCAGGGGGCCGGTGCCCGGATCCTCCACCCCCGTCTCGTCAATGCGGTCGACGATGCGCTTGCCGAACGGGAAATAGGCGAAGCCGGCGATCCGCCAGGCCGCCTGCGCCCAGGGCAGGCCGACAATGGTCACCGCCAGCAGGCAGCCCGACAGCAGCCACAGGGTGCCGGACAGCCATCCGCCGCAGATGAACCACAGGATGTTGAGCAGCAGGGTCATGGCGTCGCTCCCTTGGCGGCGGCGGGATGGGGCGTCCTGGCCTTCACCTCGGCCAGGATGTCGTCTTCGAGGAAGCCCCCGATCATCTTGTCCCCGACCACGAAGGAGGGGGTGCCGCCGACGCCGATGGCCTTGGCCAGGTCCCGGTTCTCGTCGAGCTGCTTTTCCACTTCGGGAGAGGCCATGTCCTTGTGCGCCCGGTCAAGGTCGACGCCCTTGTCCTTCAGGATCCGGTCGATGGCCGCCTCGTCCAGGGCCTTTTCCGCCATGAAAGCCAGGTGCACCGGCAGGTACTTGCCCTGCTTCGCCGCGGCCAGGGCGGCGCGGGCGGCGACGTCGGAAATCGGCGACAGGATCGGATAGTCCTTGAACACCAGCCGGATCGCCTTGTGCCCGGTCACCAGATC
>CAINOV010000006.1 GCA_903851655.1 uncultured Caulobacterales bacterium | reverse complement strand
CGTCATTCCCGCCCTTGAGGCGGGAACCTCCGTCCGGATGCGGCGCCATATCCGGACCGAGGTTCCCGGGTCTTCGCCCGGGAATGACAACTGAAATATATGAAAAGGTCGTCATTCCCGCCCTTGAGGCGGGAACCTCCATCAAGCCGGATCACCGCGCCGGGGCCAGCAGGGCGGCGGCGTCGGGGCCGGTCTCCACCGAGGCGGCGTAGGTCGGCGCCCGACGGCCCTGGACCAGCGCCTCGAAGGCGGCGCCCAGCGCCAGCAGCCGCGCCTCGCTCCAGGCCGGGCCGATGAAGGACATCCCCACCGGCAGGCCGCGGACCTGCCCCATGGGCACGGTCAGGTTCGGATAGCCGGACACGGCGGCGAGGCTGGACACCGCCCCGCTGTCATGGTCGCCGCCGACGATGTCGGTGCGCCAGGCCGGGCCGTAGCTGGGGGCGATCAGGGCGTCCAGATGGTCGCGGGCGATCAGGGCGTCGATCCCGTCCGGACCCATGGCCTTCTGCGACAGGGCCCGGGCCTTGAGATAGGCCGGATCGTCCAGGCCCTTCGCGCCGTCCGCCTTCTCGAAATAGTCCTGCCCGAACAGCCCCAGCTCCCGCGGGTCGGCGCGGTTGAAGGCGATCAGGTCGGTCAGGGTGCGGCTCTTCACGGTCGCCGGCGTGGTCGCCAGATAGGCGTTCAGGTCGGCCTTCAGCTCGGTGGTCAGGACCAGGTCCTCGGCCTCGCCCACCTCCCGGGCGGGGTGGAAGTCGGCGATCTCGACGATCTCGGCGCCGGCGGCCTTCAGCTTCGCCACCGTCTGGCGGAACAGGATGTCCTCGTCCGCCTGCAGCTCTGAGGCGTATTTCAGCACCCCCAGCCGCTTGCCCTTGAGGGTCGCGCCGGACAGGGCCGCGACATAGTCGCCCCGCTTCGCGTCGGCGGGGGCCGTGGCGGAATCCGCCGGGTCCGAACCGGCCATGGCCGTCAGCAGCAGGGCCGCGTCCGCGACGGACCGGGCCATGGGACCCGCCGTGTCCTGGCTGTGGGAGATCGGCACGATGCGGCTGCGGGACACCAGCCCGACCGTGGGCTTCAGCCCCACCAGGCCGTTCAGGGACGACGGGCAGGTGATCGACCCGTCCGTCTCGGTGCCCACGCCCACGGCGGCGAGGCTGGCGGCGATGGCCGCCCCCGTGCCGGAGGACGAGCCGCAGGTGTTGCGGTCGAGGGCGTAGGGGTTCTTCACCAGCCCGCCGACGCCGGACCAGCCGCTGATCGAATGGCTGGAGCGGATATTGGCCCATTCCGACAGGTTGGTCTTGCCCAGCAGGATCGCGCCCGCGGCCCGGAGCCGCGCGGCCACCGGGGCGTCGCGGCCGGTGATGTTGTCCTTCAGGGCCAGGGAGCCGGCGGTGGTGGCCACCGGGTCCGCGGTCTCGATATTGTCCTTCAGCAGCACCGGCACCCCGGCCAGCGGGCCCAGCTTCTTGCCGGCCTTGCGGGCGGCGTCGACGGCCCGGGCCTGCTCGAGGGCCTTGGGATTGACGGCGATCACGCTGTGCAGGGACGGGCCCGCGGCGTCGAGGGCGGCGATCCGGTCCAGATAGGCCTGGGTCACGGCCTCGGACGTGGCGCGGCCCGCGGCCAGGTCGGCGGCGATCTGGGCGGCGGAGCGCTCCTCCACCGGATAGGCGGCGCCCGCCAGCGCCGTCGACGCAACCAAAGCCAGAAACATGTCGGAAACTCCCTCGACCCTGAAACGCCGCCCTTTGTCCGGGGAAGCTTCCGCCGGATCAAGGGGTCCCCCTCACAATCCCGCGACAATCCCGCCTTGTCTGGACGCTAGAGGATCTCTGCGACCAGCGCTTCGTACTGGTCCGCGTCGGGCTTCTTCACCGCGGTGAGGTGGGCGAGGTCCGTCAGGGCGTACTTGACGATGTCCGGGACCCTGTCCCCGGTGACGCCGAGGCCGGACAGGCGCTCGGGGATGCCGAGCTTGGCGTTCAGGTCGGCCACGGCGTCGGCCAGGTCGGCGGAGGCGGCGACGCCGAAACAGCGCTTCAGCCGGGCGTACTTCTCCGGCGCCGATCCTTCGGAGAAGCGCAGCACCGGCGGCAGGAACATGGCGTTCAGGGTGCCGTGGTGCAGGCGCAGGCCCGGCAGCCGGCCGCTGGCGTGGGACAGGGCGTGCACGGCGCCCAGGCCCTTCGCAAACGCCAGCGCCCCCTCCAGCGAGGCCATCATCATGTGCCAGCGGGCGTCCCGGTCGGACCCGTCCGCCACGGCGCGGTAGAGCCAGCCATTGGCCACCGCCCGCTCCACCCCGTCATAGCCGATGGCCTCCAGGGGCGGATTGACGCTGGGGGCCAGGATCGCCTCGATGCAGTGGGTGACGGCGTCCATCCCCGTGGCGGCGGTCAGCAGCGACGGCAGGCCCAGCGTCAGCTCCGGATCGCAGAGCGCCACCGGCGGGATCAGGTGGGGCGAGACGATGGTCTCCTTGCGGCCGTTCTCCAGGATCACCACCGCGCCGACGGACACTTCCGAGCCGGTGCCGGAGGTGGTGGGGATGGCCACGATGGGCGCCACCTTGCCGATGAACTTCGCCCCGCGGACGCTGGCGCCGAACCGCTCCAGCGGGCCCTCGTGGGTGGCCAGCAGGGCGACGGCCTTGGCCAGGTCCATGGGCGAGCCGCCGCCCAGGGCCACAAGGCCGTCGCAGCCGGCCTCGCGATAGATGACCAGGGCCGCCAGCACGCTGGCCTCGTCGGGATTGGACAGAGTGTCGTCATAGACGGCGGCGATCGGCCGGGCGCCCGCGGCGGCCCGGACCTTGTCCGCCGCCCCGGCGGCCACCAGACCCCGGTCGGTGACCAGCATCGGGCGGGACACGCCCAGGCGCTCCAGCGACTTTTCCAGCTGGTTCAGGGCGCCGAAGTCGAAATGGGCGGTGTTGACGACGGAAATCACGGCCATGGAACGAAGATCCTCTCTCAGCCGTTCGGCGAACGGCGCCTCTGGGCGGGTTTCCTCCTTTCGGATTTTACGAAGCGGAAGGGAAGGGCGCCGCACACGTAAAGCCGTTCAATCCTCGCCCAGACCCCCGCCGCGCCCCGGTTTCTGTGGCGTCAGGGGCGCCGGACGGGTATGGATCAGGCGCAATCGCCGGAGTCGACCCCGTGAGTTCCTTGTCCCACCGCCCGTCCCTGTTCATCGCCGCAGCCCTCGCCGCCGCCCTCGCCCTGACCGCCTGCCAGGGCAAGGCCCGCTCCTCCGCCGAGGGGGGCGCGCCCGGCGCCGGCCAGGCCGCCGCCGACGGCTTCCTGGCCGCCAACGCCAAGGCCCAGGGGGTCAAGGTCCTGCCGTCGGGCCTGCAGTACAAGGTCCTGTCCACCGGTCCGGAGGGCGGCGCCCACCCCGGGCCCACCGACGAGGTGAAGGTGGACTATGTGGGCTCCCTCACCAACGGGACCGTGTTCGACTCCTCGGTGGAGCGGGGCGTGCCGGCGGTGATGGGCCTGGCCGACCTGGTCCCCGCCTGGCAGGAGGCCCTGCCCCTGATGCGCCCCGGCGACGAGTGGATCCTGTATGTGCCGCCGAAGCTGGGCTACGGCGAGAGCGGCGCCGGCGGGGTCATTCCCCCCAACGCCGTGCTGGTGTTCAAGATCAAGCTGCTCGGCGTGCTGCCGTCGGGCCCCGGCCGGGGCTGACGCCCGATTGTCAAAGGGAGGCTGCGCCCGCCTGATGTTCTCGTTCTTCGCCAATCCGGCCCGGTTCATGGCCCTGTCCCGCTGGCTGGCGCCGGTCCTGGGCGCCGTCGCCGCCGTGACCCTGCTGATCGGGATCGTCCTGGGGGTCACCGCCCCGGGAGACTATCAGCAGCACCAGACCGTCAAGATCATGTTCGTCCACGTCCCGGCGGCGTGGATGGGGCTGTTCTGCTACGCCTGCCTCGCGGGGGCGAGCTTCTTCGGCCTGGTCTTCCGCCATTCCCTGGCCGACGCCGCGGCCAAGAGCGCGGCCCCCCTGGGCGCCGGCTTCACCGCGCTGGCCCTGGTCACCGGCTCCCTCTGGGGCCGGCCCATGTGGGGAACCTGGTGGGCCTGGGGCGATGCGCGCCTGACGTCGGAGTTCATCCTGTTCGTGGTCTATCTGGGCTACATGGCCCTGCACCTGGCCATTGACGACGAACAGCGCGCCGCCCGGGCCGCGGCGATCCTGGCCATGGTCGGCGTGGTCAACCTGCCGATCGTGCATTTCTCGGTGGAGTGGTGGAACTCCCTGCACCAGGGCCAGAGCGTGATGGCCAAGGGCGGGCCGCGCATGCCCGCCGCCTATCTGACGCCGCTGCTGCTGATGACGCTCGGCTACACCACCCTGTTCGGGTCCCTGTGGCTGGTGCGGATCCGGGCGGAGGTCTGGCGCCGCCGCGCCCTCACCCTCACCCGCGCCCAGACGGAGGCCTGACCCATGCACGACCTGGTCGGACGCTATGGCGCCTATGTGATCCCCGCCTGGGGGATCTCGGCCGCGGTGCTGCTGTGGATGGTGGCGGACAGCCTGTGGCGCGCCCGTCGCTGGCGCAAGGCCGCCGAGGCGCGCAACGCCCGCGATCCGGACTGAGCCCATGCGCCGCTGGCTGGCCCTCGTTCCGGTTCTGGTGCTGGCGGCGCTGGCCCTGCTGTTCGGCCTCTACGGCCTGCGGCACGATCCGCACGTGATCCCCGACGCCCGGGTGGGGCAGCCCGCCCCGGCGGTGGCGCTGGCGCCGCTGGAGGGGGGCGCCCCGGTCCCGGTCAACGCCCGGCGGCCCGGCGAGCGGGTCCGGCTGATCAACTTCTTCGCCTCGTGGTGCGTGCCCTGCGTGCAGGAGAACGCCGCCCTCATGGCGCTGAAGGCCGAGGGCGCGCCGATCACCGGCGTCGCCTACAAGGACAAGCCCGCCGCCACCCGCGCCTTCCTGGCCCGTCTGGGAAACCCCTTCGATGCGGTGCTGAACGACCCCGACGGCGCCGCAGGGGTGGAATACGGCGTGTCCGGCGTTCCCGAGACCTTCGCCGTGGACGCGTCCGGAAAGATCCTGGCCAAGCATTCCGGCGAACTGACGCCGGAGATCGCCGACCGGCTGCTGGCCTCCGCGGCCCGGACCGACCGTTAACGCGGCATTAACCGAACCGCCTTGAAAGGTTAACGGATTCCCCTGGACTCCGGAGACCCCGCCGTGGCGGACCTGCGCATCCCGGCCGGCGGCGCCCCACCGCCCTCAACGGCGCCCTCCCCGCGGCCCACGCCGCGCAGCGAGGCCGCGCGCGCCGCGCAGAAGGCCTTCTTCGACGCCGCGCGGACAAATGCGCCGGCCCCGGCGGCGGCCCCGAGGCCCGCAGCCCCCGTCCAGCGCGCGGCCCCTGCGGCCCCGACCGCCGTCCAGGCGCCGGCCCAGACGCCAGCTCAGACATCGGCCGCGGCCAGCGCCAGCGCGCCGCCGGACCCGACGCGGCGGCTGCCGCGTCCGGGCTCCATCCTCGACATCAAGGTGTAGCCGCCAGGGCCTCAGGCGAGGCGGGCGGAGCGCTTGGCCAGATCCCGGGTCAGCTGGGCGTTCTGCTGCGGCGACAGACGCTCCCGCAGGGCGGGAAACACCTCGTGCTCCTCGTCATGGGCGTGGCCGGCGAAGGCGCGGTAGAGGCCGCGCAGGCTTTCCCCCCAGGCCGGGTCCGACTTGTCCAGGGCCTCGATCCGGTGCAGGCGGCCGCGGATGTCGAAATGGTCCCCCGCCAGCTTGCGGGCGTCGGGGTCCGCCTCCGCCTCGCTCAGGGTCGGATAGACCACCGTCTCCTCGGCGAAGGTGTGCTGGGCCAGGGCCTGGTCCAGCTTGCGGAAGAGCTTGGCGCGTTTCAGCTTGTCGGTCTCGCCCGCGGTCAGGATCTGTTCGAACAGGTGCTCGATCCGCCGGTGGTCCGCGGCCAGGGCCTCGACCCAGTCGCCGACGGCGCCGATGGCGGCCTCCGTCGCGGCCTTCTTGCTGAGGGACGCGGCCACGCCGGCGGCGAAGCCCAGCAGAGCCACGCCGGCCAGGGTGGCCATCGGCCCGCGCCCGGTCTCCAGCGCCGCGCGGCCGAAGCTCTGCATGGCGTCCTCCCCGCGCTTGCGCAGGTCGCCGGCCACGTCTTCGAACTTGGGGGGGCGGTTGGGCATGTTCGGATCCCGATTTCTGGCGGCCACGGGCTTGCCTAGCAGACGAGTTCTGGCCACTTAATGAATATGGCCCCTGCCAAGCCCCTGTTGAAGCCCGCGCCCGTGAAGATCTGCGGGCTGAAGACCGATGTCGACGTGGCGGCGGCCCTGGACGGCGGGGCGGCCTTTCTCGGCTTCATGATCTTCGGCCCCAGCCCGCGCAATGTCGGCCCGGACGCCGCCGGCGCGCTGGCCGCCCCCGCCCGGGGCCGCGCCGGGGTGGTGGCGGTGACGGTGGACGCCGACGACGCCCTGATCGACCACATCATGACCGGACTGGCCCCGGACTGGCTGCAGCTGCACGGCCACGAGACGCCGGAACGGGCCGCGGAGCTGAAGCGGCGCACGGGGGCGGGGATCATCCGCGCCCTGCGGGTCGGGACGGTGGAGGACATCGCCGCCGCCCGGGCCTTTGACGGCGTCGCCGACCGGATGCTGTACGACGCCCGCCCGCCGGAGGGGTCGGTCCTGCCCGGCGGCAATGGCGCGCGGTTCGACTGGACCCTGACCGACGCCATCCCGCGGGACCGGGACTGGTTCCTGGCCGGGGGCCTGACGCCGGACAACGCCGCCGAGGCGATCGCCCGGACGGGGGCCCCGCTGCTGGACGTTTCCTCTGGCGTGGAGCGCGCGCCGGGGTATAAGGACGCGAAATTGATCAGGGCCTTCCTCGACGCCGTGCGAGGCGCGGCCCCGCAGACAGTGCAGTGAAGGCGGACACGTGAACGCGACCAGCCCCCCCAACACCTGGGACTCCTATCCCGACGTGAACGGACGCTTCGGCGACTTCGGCGGACGCTATGTGGCCGAGACGCTGATGCCGCTCGTACTGGACCTGGACCGGGCCTATGCCGCGGCGAAGGCCGACCCGTCGTTCCAGGCGGAGCTGAACGGCTATCTGACCCACTATGTGGGCCGCCCCTCCCCCCTGTATTTCGCCGAGCGGCTGACGCAGCACTTCGGCGGGGCCAAGATCTACTTCAAGCGCGACGAGCTGAACCACACCGGCGCGCACAAGATCAACAACTGCATGGGCCAGATCCTGCTGGCCATGCGCATGGGCAAGACCCGCATCATCGCCGAGACCGGCGCCGGCCAGCACGGGGTGGCCACCGCCACGGTCTGCGCCCGCTTCGGCCTGCCCTGCATCGTCTATATGGGCGAGACGGATGTGGAGCGGCAGAAGCCCAACGTGTTCCGCATGAACCTCCTGGGCGCCGAGGTGCGGCCGGTGACGTCGGGCACGGGCACCCTGAAGGACGCCATGAACGAGGCCATGCGCGACTGGGTGACCAATGTGGCCGACACCTATTACCTGATCGGCACCGCGGCGGGCCCGCACCCCTATCCGGCCATGGTCCGCGACTTCCAGTCGGTGATCGGGACGGAGGCCCGGGCCCAGATGCTGCAGATGGAAGGCCGCCTGCCCGACGCGGTGGTGGCCTGCATCGGCGGAGGCTCCAACGCCATCGGCCTGTTCCATCCCTTCCTGGCCGACGAGGGCGTGCGCCTGATCGGGGTGGAGGCGGCGGGCCACGGGCTGGAGTCCGGCCTGCATGCGGCCTCCCTCACCGGCGGCCGCCCCGGCGTGCTGCACGGCAACAAGACCTATCTGCTGCAGGACCCGGACGGGCAGATCATCGACGCCCACTCCATCTCCGCGGGCCTCGACTATCCAGGCATCGGGCCGGAGCACGCCTTCCTGCACGACGCCGGGCGGGCGGAATACGTCTCCGCCACCGACGAGGAGGCGCTGGACGCCTTCAAGCTGTGCGCCGAGCTGGAAGGCATCATCCCCGCCCTGGAGCCGGCCCACGCGCTGGCCCGGGTCGGCGAGATCGCCAAGGACCTGGGCCCGGACCGCATCGTGCTGATGAATCTGTGCGGCCGGGGCGACAAGGACATCTTCACCGTGGCCGACGCGCTCGGCCGCAGGATCTGAGGACCATCGGACATTGACCAAAGCCCGTATCGACGACCGCTTCGCCGCGCTGAAGGCGGAAGGCCGCGCGGCCTTCATCGCCTATATCATGGCCGGCGATCCGGACCTGGAGCAGAGCTTCGAGATCCTGTCCGGCCTGCCCGGCGCGGGCGCCGACCTGATCGAGCTGGGCTTTCCCTTCTCCGATCCCATGGCCGAAGGCGTGCCGATCCAGCGGGCGGCGCAACGCTCGCTCGCGGCGAAGACCACCCTGGCCAAGACCCTGGACCTGGTCCGGCGCTTCCGGCTGCAGGATACGGCCACTCCCATCGTGCTGATGGGCTATCTCAATCCCGTGCTGAACTGGGGCTTTGAGGCCTTCGCCGCCGCCGCCGCCGACGCCGGGGCAGACGGGCTGATCATCGTCGACTGCCCGCCGGAGGAGTCCGGCCCCCTGGCCGACGCCCTGGACGCCGCCGGAATCTCCCTGATCCGGCTGGCGGCGCCCACCACCGACGACGCCCGGCTGGCCATTGTCGCCCGGCGGACCTCGGGCTTCATGTACTATGTCTCGGTGGCCGGGGTGACGGGCGCCAAGGAGGCGGACGAGACCGCCGTGGCCCCCGCCGTGGTCCGCGTGCGCCAGGCGTCGGGCCTGCCGGTGGCGGTGGGCTTCGGCATCAAGACGCCGGAGCGGGCCGCCGCCATCGCCCGGGTGGCCGACGCCGCCGTGGTCGGCTCGGCCCTGGTGGACGAGGTGGCCGCGGCCCTCGCAGAAGGGTCGCCTGCGACGCCAAAGGTTCTGGTCAAGGCGGCCGCACTGGCGCAAGCTGTGCGTACGGCCCGTGCTTAAGGACTCCGTCGGATGAGGACCATGGCTGACGCCCGAGACGAGACCCCCAAGGACAAGCCGGGCCGCCAGGCCCGGGGCGCCGGCTGGCTGGCCAAGATCGCGCCGGGCGTGCGCAATCTGGTCGCCCGCCGGACGGAAACGCCGGACAATCTGTGGATCAAGTGCCCCGACACGGGGGAGATGATCTATCGCCCCGACCTGGAGAGCGCGCTCTGGGTCACGCCGGCGGGCCGGCACATGCGCATCGCCCCGCCCCTGCGCTTCAAGTACACCTTCGACGGCGGCGCGTTCGAATCCCTGCCGGCGCCGTCGGTGGTCGAGGACCCGCTGAAGTTCGCCGACCAGAAGCCCTATCCCGAACGCCTCGCCGCCGCCCGCAAGGCCACGGGGGAGCCGGACGCCGTGGCCCTGGCCTTTGGCGGCATCCGCGACACGCCCGCCGTGGTGATGGTGCAGGATTTCGCCTTCATGGGCGGCTCGCTGGGCATGGCGGCGGGGGAGACCTTCATCGCCGGCGCCCGGGCGGCGCTGGAGCGGCAGGTCCCCTATGTGGCCTTCTGCGCCGCCGGCGGCGCCCGGATGCAGGAGGGCGCCTTCAGCCTGATGCAGATGGCCCGCACCACCCTGGCCATCCAGGAGCTTCGCCGCGCCCGCCTGCCCTATGTGGTGGTGCTGACCGATCCCACCACCGGGGGCGTCACCGCCTCCTACGCCATGCTGGGGGACATCCATCTGGCGGAGCCGGGGGCCCTGATCGGATTCGCCGGCCCCCGGGTGATCGAGCAGACCATTCGCGAGACCCTGCCGCCGGGCTTCCAGCGGTCGGAATACCTGGTGGAAAAGGGCATGGTCGACCGGATCGTTGAGCGGGCGGAGCTGAACGCCGTGCTGGGCTCGATCCTCGCCACCCTGATGCTGGGTCGCAAGACCCGGGCGGCCTGACGCCTGTCCGGTCCTACCGCGGCCGGCGCTTGCGCAGGATCGCGCGGGCCAGGGACGCCAGGATGATCGCCGGCGCCAGCAGATTGGCCACCAGGACCCGGGCGGGATTGTCCGCCCGCTTGCGGAAATAGCGCACCAGTCCCACGCCCTTCCAGAACTCGATCTTGATCGGGCTGGTGCGGCTGGTGGAGCCCAGGTGGATGATGCTGGCGTTGGGGTCGAACCACACCGACCCGCCCATGCGACGCACGCGCCAGCACAGGTCCACATCCTCCACATGCAGGAAGTAGCCCTCGTCGAAGCCCTTCAGCGCCGTGAAATCCTCCCGCGTCATGGCGAAGCCGGCCCCGGAAATGGTGGGCACGGGCATGCGGCCGCAGGGGGCCGGGTCGCCCTCGTGATGGATCTCGAAGCGATGCAGGAACCCGAACCGGTGGGACAGGCGCAGCAGGCTGAGCAGGGTGGTGACCGGGGTCACCTCGCCGCGCCGGGCGCCGCGCTGTTCGGACAGGTCCGGATTCAGCACCCGCGCCCCCACCAGGCAGGGGGACGGACCGATCTCCACCCCCTCCGCCAGGGACTTGAGACAGCCGGGCTGCAGGAAGGCGTCGGGGTTGAGGAACACCACCACCCGGCCGCTGGCGGCGTTGGCCCCCATGTTGGCGGCGCGGGCGAACCCGACATTGCCCTGACCGCGGATGAGGATGATGCGGTCGTCCGCCGCCACGGCCGCGTCGATCCAGGCCTCTTCCTCGGGATCGGACCCGTTGTCGACAATGATGAACTGGTCCGTCAGCGCGTCCGCCCGCACCCGGTCGATGCTGCCCTTCAGGGCGGGACCGGTCCGGAACACGACCATGACGACCGTGATGCCGTCACGCCCGGCCGGGATGACGATCCGTTCGGCGACCCCCAGTCGGCCGAGATCCCGCGTCGGGGTATTCATGCACTCTTCACCCCAACTTCAGGTCCGGCGGCGCCGAATCCCGCACCAACATAGTGACCGCTTCGTCCAGACTGACAATCGTCTGATCCTGAGATCCCAGTCGTCGCAACGCCAGTTGACCGAGTTCCGCCTCTTTCCGGCCGATCACTGCAATCACCGGGACCTTCCCGAGACTGTGCTCTCGCACCTTATAGTTGATCTTTTCATTGCGCAAATCAGTTTCCACACGCAATCCGGCATTCGTAAGGCGCTCCGCCACCGAGCGGGCATAGTCGTCCGCGTCCGACGTGATCGTTGCTATGACGACCTGGACCGGCGCAAGCCACAGGGGGAAGGCGCCCCCATAGTTCTCGATCAGGATGCCGATGAAACGCTCGAACGAGCCGAGGATCGCCCGGTGAAGCATCACCGGCCGCTGCTTGGAGCCGTCGGCGGCCACGTATTCCGCCCCCAGCCGCTCGGGCAGCACATAGTCCAGCTGCAGGGTGCCGCAGGTCCAGCTGCGGCCGATGGCGTCCTTGACCACGAAGTCGAGCTTGGGGGCGTAGAAGGCGCCGTCCCCTTCGGCGATCACCGGCTCCACGCCCGCCTTGCGCGAGGCGCTGAGCAGGGTGGCCTCGGCCTTGTCCCAGAATGCGTCCGACCCCGCCCGGATCTCGGGGCGGGTGGCCAGGGCGACGTGCTGTGCGACCATGCCGAAATCCGCGTGAATGCTCTGGGTCAAACGTACGAAGGCCTCGGTTTCCGCCTCGATCTGGTCCTCGCGGCAGAAAATATGCGCATCGTCCTGGGTGAAGCCCCGGACCCGCATCAGCCCGTGCAGGCTGCCGGACGGCTCATAGCGGTGGCAGGCCCCGAACTCGGCCATGCGCAGCGGCAGGTCGCGGTAGGAGCGCTGGCCGAAATTGAAGATCTGCAGGTGCCCCGGACAGTTCATCGGCTTCAGGGACAGGACCTCGTCCTCCACCGTCTCGCAGACGAACATGTTGGGACGGTACTTCTCCCAGTGGCCGGATTTCTCCCAGAAGGACCGGTCGAGCACCTGGGGGGTCTTCACCTCCACATAGCCCGCGGCGTCCAGGCGGCGGCGCATGTAGGCCTCCACCGTCTTCCACAGCGTCCAGCCCTTGGGGTGCCAGAAGACCATGCCCCGGCCCTCTTCCTGGATGTGGAACAGGTCCATGGCCCGGCCGATCCGGCGGTGGTCCCGGCGCTCGGCCTCCTCCAGCCGGTGCAGGTGGGCGGCCAGGTCCTCGTCACTGGCCCAGGCCGTGCCGTAGATGCGCTGCAGCTGGGCGTTGCGGTGGTCGCCGCGCCAGTAGGCGCCCGCCAGCTTGGTCAGCTTGAAGGCCTTGCCCACCTTGCCGGTGGAGGGCAGGTGCGGGCCGAGGCACAGGTCCTTCCATGGGCCCTGGCGATAGACCGTGATCACCTCGCCCTCGGGCAGGTCGGAGATGATCTCGGCCTTGTACGTCTCGCCGATCTCGCGGAAGTGGGCGATGGCGGCGTCCCGGTCCCACACCTCCCGCACGATCTTCTCGTCCCGGTCCACGATCTCGCGCATGCGCGTCTCGATCCGGGCGAGGTCATCCAGGCTGAACGGCTCGTCCCGGGCGAAGTCGTAATAGAAGCCGTCCTCCACCGCAGGCCCGATGGTCACCTGGGTTCCGGGGAACAGCTCCTGCACCGCCTGGGCCATGACGTGGGACGCGTCGTGGCGGATCACCTCCAGCACGTCCGGATGCTCCCGGGTCAGGATCTCGATCCGTCCGCCGGCCTCGAGGACCCGGTCGAGGTCGAGGAGCCTGCCGTCCACGCGGACCAGCAAGGCCTTCTTGGCCAGGGACCTGGACAGGCTCTCGGCGATGGCCCGGCCGGTGACGCCGGGCTCGTAGCTGCGCACGGCGCCGTCGGGAAACTGGATATCAATCGTCATCGGTCTCGGTCCTTCCCCGGCGGCCTGGCGGCGTCCGGGTCTTTCGGCGGCGGCGGGTCATAGCCCGATCCGCCCCAGGGGTTGCAGCGGCACACACGGCGGGCGGCGAGCCAGCCGCCGCGCCAGGGTCCGTGGGTGATCAGAACGTCCGCCGCATAGTCCGAACAGGTCGGAAGAAAGCGGCACTGCCGACCGACAAGGGGCGACAGGGTCAGCTTGTAGGCGCGGTGCGCCAGGCGGACGCTCTTGGGGTAAAGGTTCATGCCGACGCGGTCTGGCTGACAGGGGCTGCCGGATGGCGCAAGGCTTATCGCCCCGCAGGCGCCGCAGATCAACCCGCGACGGCGGGGCTAGTTCGCAGCGGCGTCCGAGTTTGCGCTGCGCGCACGGCGTCCACCGCCGCCTCGAAGGCCAGCAGGGTCGAGGCGTGGCGCGCGGGATAGTCTTTCACAGGAGCCAGCACGGCGAGATCCGCAAATCGCCCGGTCGGCGCCGGACCCTCGGCCTTTAACATATCCCTCAGCGCGTCGCGAGCCTGCTCGATCTCTCCCAGATCGGCGCCAAGGATGTTCGCCCCCAGCACCGCGGCGGACGCCTGACCCAGCGCGCAGGCCCGGACGTCCTGGGCGAAGTCGGCCACATGACCCTCCGGGTCGAGGGTGATGTCCACCAGGATGGTGCTGCCGCACAGCTTGGCCGTCCGTTCCGCCGTGGCGTCCGGCGCAGCCAGACGCCCGGCCCGCGGCATGTTCGCGGCCAGGGTCAGGATCTTCGCGGAGTAGAGATCGTCGATCACGGGGCGGGTCTCGCGGGGCGCGCAGAGGGATATAGACCGGGAAAGACGACTCTGACAGGGGTTCTCGGGTCCAGCCCGAGAATGACGACCCAAAAACAATCGTCATTCCCGGCCGAAGAGCCGGGAACCTCCGTCAGGATGAAGCGGCAGTCCCCGCACGGCGCAGCGCCTCCCCCTGCAGGGCCTCGCTCATGGCGATGAAGCCGGCCTTGATCTGCCTGCGCAGGGCCTTGGGCATGAACATCGCCGCCGGCCCCTCGAACATCTCCCCGTGGGAGAAGACCGAGGCCCGGCCGTTGTCCAGGGGCTCGATCTCCATGTAGCGCACCGTGCGCAACAGCCCGCCCAGCAGCTTCAGCCGCCAGACCAGCTGCATGTGCGGCACCCAGTCCACCACCACCGGCGCGATGGGCTCGGGCTTGCCGCCGGGCAGGGCCAGCGTCACGTCCAGCTTTGCGCCGATCGCCAGCCTGCCCGCCGCCGCCGGATAGAGGGGGTTCCACTCCGCCCAGCCGGACAGGTCGGAAATCAGCTCCCACAGCACCTCGGGAGGGGCCTGGACGCCCACGCGATGTTCGATCTTGAACGACATGACGTCCGACCCCGTCCCCGATCAGCCCTTGGCGAACAGCTTCTGCCAGCGGCGCTTTTCCCGCGACTTCCAGCCGCCGCGATAATAGGCGTCGGACCCGATCAGCGGAACCACCGTGGTGGCTTCGGCGAACACCATCTGTTCGTAGGTCACGTCCACCTTGCCCCAGGAGCAGGCCTCCTGCAGGGTCGAGGAGGAGCAGGCGCCGTCGCGGACGTCGGCCACGGTGATCTGCACGGCGTACTTGTGCATCTCCACCTCGTGACCCAGGATCTCGGCGCACACCACCGTGTCCTGGGCGAAGTTCTTGGGCACGCCGCCGCCGACCATGAACAGGCCCGTGGCGCCCGCCGCCAGCTTGATGTCCGTCAGTTCCCGGAAGTCGGCCACGGCGTCGATGCACATATAGGGCTTGCCGGCCTTGGCCCGCTCCACCTGGTGCTTGACGAGGCCGAAGCCGGCGGAGCTGTCGACAAAGGCCGGGCAGAAGATCGGCGCGCCCTCCTCATAGGCGGTCTGGATCAGGGAGCCGGGCTTCTTGGCGTTGCCCGCCGCCAGCCACTTGCCCATCTCGTAGATGAATTCCCGCGAGGAGTAGGGCCGGGGCTCCAGGCTCTCGGCGATCTCGTAGATGGTGTGGTCGCAGTTCTGCAGCTCTTCCTCGTCGATATAGGTGTCGTAGATCCGGTCGATGTAGTTGGCCCGCAGGTCCCGGTCGTCCACCGGGCCCTTGGCCTGGTAGTGGCGGAAGCCCAGGGCCTCGAAGAAGTCCATGTCGACGATGGAGGCGCCGGTGGCCACCACCACGTCCACCATGCCGAACTTCACCATGTCCCGGTACACATGCATGCAGCCGCCGGCGGAGGTGGACCCGGCGAGCACCAGCCAGGGGGAGCAGTCCTGGTCCTCGATGGCCATGTTGAAGATGTCCGCCGCCCGGGCCGTGTCCCGGCTGGTGAAGCTCATCTTGCGCATGCTGTCGATCACCGGGCGGGCGTCATAGGACGTGATGTCCACATGCTCGATGACGGTGGAGAGAAGTTCGGCCTTGGTGTTGGACTTGGAGGCGGGTGCGTTCATCGCTCTGGTTTCCCATGGTTCAAACGCCCGTCCCGGAACAGCTGCGCCCGCCGGGACGGAGCGACCGGCGGGCGCGCGGGCCGGCGGATCGCCGGCGCGCAAGGTGATATAGGCCGGGAAGTGTGACCGGCGATTGTCGGGTGGGCCGTCTAGCGCTTGCGCCGCTTCTTGCCCGCGGCGCCCTTGGGACGGGAGAAGCGGACCACCTTGCGGGCGTCCTCTTCCTCGACCCGGGGCGTCGAGATGTTGCGCGGTCCGAGGCCGAACTGCGAGGCCATGGGACCATCGCCCACCTCCGCCAGCTCGGTGTCGCCATAGCCGTTGAAGCGGGTGGCCATGGCGACCCCGTAGGCCCCCATCTGGCCGATCTCCAGATAGTCGCCTTCGCGGACATCCTCCGGCAGCCAGTAGGGCCCGGCCATGGTGTCGATGGAGTCGCAGGTCGGTCCGTAGAACCGGAACGGCCGCAGCTCCCCCGACGCCTCGCCATCGCGGACCAGCTTCACGGGGAAGGGCCACTTGAAGTGGGTTGCGTCGAACAGGGAGCCATAGGACCCGTCGTTCAGATAGAGGGCGTCGCCCTTGCGCAGCTCCACCTTCACCAGCAGGGACGAGGCCTCGGCCACCAGCGCGCGGCCGGGCTCGCACCACAGCTCCGTGGTCTCGTGCACCTTCATCTCGTCGAAGCCCCGGTGGATGGAGTCCACATAGTCGGCCAAGGCCGGCGGGGTCATGCCCGGATAGATGGACGGGAAGCCGCCGCCCACATCCACCACGTCGGCGAACACGCCAGCGCGGACCAGGGCCCGGGACGCCTGGGCCATGGCCGCCTGATAGGCGGTGGGCCGCATGCACTGGGAGCCCACATGGAAGGACACCCCCATGCGCTCCTCCGTCGCCCGGCGGGCGGCGAGCAGCAGGGCCGGCGCCTCGTCGGCGGACACGCCGAACTTGCCCGACAGGGAATAGGCGGCGCCGTCGGTCTGGACGCCCAGCCGCACGATCAGGTCGAGGTCCCGGGCATGTCCCGTGGCGTCGAGGATCTTGGCCAGTTCGTCCTGGCAGTCCAGGGCGAAGGCCCGGACGCCATAGTCGAAATAGGCCTTCGAGATGGCGGCGCGGCTCTTCACCGGATGCATGAACGCCATCTTCGCCCCGGGCGCATGACGCGCCACGAGGTCGATCTCCGGCAGGGATGCCACGTCATAGCGGTCAATGCCGTTCCGCCGCAGGGTCTCGATGACCCAGGGAGACGGGTTGGCCTTGACGGCGTAGAGAACGTCGCCGCGAAAGTTAGCCTGGAACCACTGCGCCGCTACGGCCAGGACGTCGGGGCGCACAAGTGCGACCGGACGTTCCGGGGACCGCTCACGGACCAGGTCCAGGGGAGATTGGTACGTGCGCAATTCACGTAGCCCCCTGCAAATTGTTAAACCCAGGCCGGCGTTAGCAGCGTGTTTGTGGACTTCGGGTCCGCCGGAAGCGCGCAGATAGGGAATATACACCCCCATGTCAAAGGCATTTTATCGCCAGGGGCCGATGTTTTGCCGATACGGGGTTTGTGACGGTCCCGGAGGGGGTTTTGTGACGGTTTTGGGGGGAGACTGTCTTCCCGTCGTCATTCCCGGGCGAAGATCGTAAAAAATACAAAACTCAATAAATTAACTGTCATTCCCGGGCGAAGACCCGGGAACCTTGTTCAAGATATAGCGCCCCCTCCGGACCGAGGTTCCCGCCTCAAGGGCGGGAATGACGACTGATAAAAATACAAAACAACTGTCATTCCCGGCCCTGAGCCGGGAACCTCGCTCAGAACGACCCCCTAGTTCAGCTGCGGCCGCCGCCGCAGGCGGGCGAGGCGCCGCAGCCGGCGCCAGAACCGGGTCTTTTCCGGCTCGGGATAAGGCTGGAGGTTGCGGATGAACTCCTCCGTGCAGGCCCGCCAGGAGAACTTCTCCGCATAGGCCCGGGCGGCGGCGCGGTCGATCTTCAGGGCCGCGGCGCAGGCCGTGGCCAGGTCGTCGTCGCAGACCCCCGCCCCGGACCCCGGGATCAGGTCCACGGGCCCCGGCGCCGGATAGGCCGCCACGGGGGAGCCGGTGGCCATGGCCTCGAGGATCACCAGGCCGAAGGTGTCGGTCAGGGACGGGAACACGAACACGTCGGCGGCGGCGAAGAACCGCGCCAGCTCCTCGCCGAACCGCGACCCGGCGAAGAAGGCCTCCGGATAGCTGGCCTGCAGCGCCTCCCGGGACGGGCCGTCCCCCACCACCACCTTGCTGCCCGGCAGGTCCAGGGAGAGAAAGGCCTCGATGTTCTTCTCCACCGCCACCCGGCCCACATTCAGCCAGATGGGGCGGGGCAGGTCGCGGATCTCCTCCGGCAGGTCGTCATGGGGGCGGGGCCGGAACAGGTCCGTATCCACCCCGCGGGACCAGGGGGACAGGTTGCGGAACCCCTTCTTCTCCAGCTCGTTGCGGAAGCTTTCCGTGGCCACCATGATCCGCCCCGACGGCCCGTGGAACCAGCGCATGAAGGCGTAGCCCACGGCGGTGGGCACCGGCAGGCGGGCGGAAATATATTCCGGAAACCGCGTGTGGTAGCTGGTGGTGAAGGGCAGCTTCCATTCCAGGCAGATGCGCCGGGCGGCCAGCCCGATGGGGCCTTCGGTGGCGATGTGGATCGCCTCCGGCTCGAAGGCCTTGAAGCGCTCCTGGATCGCCTCATAGGCGTTCAGGGCCAGCCGGATCTCCGGATAGGTGGGCATGGGGATGGTCTTGAACTGGTCGGGGGAGACCACCTCCACCTCGTGACCCAGGGCGCGGCATTCGGCGATGGTCCGGGTCAGGGTGCGGACAACGCCGTTCACCTGCGGCTCCCAGGCGTCTGTCGCCAGCAATATGCGCATCAGGCCAGCCCGGCCTTCGCCGCGACGGGCGCGCCGGCGGCGGCCTCCACGGGAACGCGCCCGGCCCAGGAGATCAGCTCCAGCCGGCCGTCGAAATGCTCCACCAGGGCCGTGCA
Organism: uncultured Caulobacterales bacterium; assembly: GCA_903851655.1. Lineage (GTDB taxonomy): Bacteria > Pseudomonadota > Alphaproteobacteria > Caulobacterales > Caulobacteraceae > CAIMFV01. Next base: position 5,038 of record CAINOV010000006.1, on the reverse strand, counting down.
GCTTTCCACCCAGTCCCCGTCATTGATGTATTCGACGCCGCCGATCATGCGCCGCTCGGCCTTGTGGATGTGGCCGCAGATCACGCCGTCCACCCCGCGTCGCCGGGCCTCGTCCGCCACGGCGGCTTCAAAGTTCTCGATGAACTGCAAGGCGTTCTTCACCTTCACCTTCACGAAGGCCGACAGGCTCCAGTATCCGAAACCCATCCGACGACGGACAAGATTCCACGTCGTGTTCAGGCTCAGAAGCGCCCTATAGGCCCAATCCCCGAGGAAGGCGAGCCATTTTGCGTGGTGGATGACCCCGTCGAATTCGTCCCCGTGGGTGACCAGATAGCGCTTTCCCGCCGCCGTCTCGAAGATGGCGTCCCGGGCCACGATCACCCCGCCGAAGTGGACGCCGCAGAAGTCCCGCACCCGGTCGTCGTGATTGCCGGGGATGTAGATCACCCGGGCGCCCTTGCGGGCCATGCGCAGCACCTTCTGCACCACGTCATTGTGCGACTGGGGCCAGTACCAGCCGCTCTTCAGCTTCCAGCCGTCGATGATGTCGCCGACGAGATAGAGGGTCTCGCACTCCATGCCCCGGATGAAGTCCAGCAGGATCGCCGCCTGGCAGCCCCGGGTGCCCAGGTGGATATCGGAGAGGAACACCGTGCGGTAGCGCCGCAGGACGGCCTCGTCCGGCGGGGTCTGGACATCGGGGGCGGGCATGGGCAAGGCGCCTCACCTGTTGCGCGGACCCGGCCGCTCCTGGGCGCCGACGATCAACATGACGGCAAAATCTCCGCTACGGCGATTACATGACGGCCGTGTGACGAATTCCCGTGGAATCGCCGGAAGCTTTGTCGGATAAGGGCTCGCAAGTTCCCGAGGCGTCCCTATCTGACAGGCGCGTCCGGGACCCGGCGCCCGCCGGAACACGCTGAAGACCCCATGACCGACACCATGACCGAAGACATCGCCGCCCCCGCCCGGACGGCCGCCGACAGCCGCAAGTCCCGCCAGACCCGGGCCCGCATCCTGGAGACGGCCATGCGGCTGTTCGCCGAGATCGGCTACGCCGCGGCCACCAATCCGCGCATCGCCGAGGCGGCGGGCCTGACCCGGGGGGCGATGCTGTACCACTTCCCCTCCCGCGACAGCCTGGTGACGGCGGCGGTGGACTATATCCAGGCGGCCCGCGGGCGGTTGTTCGAGCAGGCGGTCACCTCCGCCCCCCACGGCGCCGACCGGACCGACCACGCCATCGACAGCTACTGGCGCCTGCTGCGGGAGGCGCCCTTCGTGGCCTTCGCCGAGCTGGAGGCCGCCGCCCGCACCGATGCGGTGCTGCGCCAGCGGCTGGCCCCGGCGCAGGAGGCCTTTGACCGCGCACAGGTGGGGGAGCACCTGTTCGACCTGGTCCAGGCCGGCCAGGGTCCCCGCTTCCAGGCCAGCCGCGACCTCGCCCGCTTCATGCTCGAGGGCCTGGCCCAGGCCCACCTGGCCTATGACGGGGACGGGCGGACCGAGCGCCTGCTGGCCATCGCCAAGCGGGCCGCGCGGATGCTGAACCGCAAGGGCGGCGGCCAGGACCTCTGGGAGGACTGAGGGGGTGGGCCACCGGGCCGAGGGTCCCGCCTCAAGGGCGGGAATGACAACCCTATTCAATTATTGAACGCGTCATTCCCGGGCGAAGACCCGGGAGCCTCCCTCAGGACGATCCACCCCCCCGTCACAGCCCCTGGCGGAACCGGATCATCGCCACCGGCGGACCCGTCACGGCGAACTGCTCGGCAAAGGCCACCGGCGACACGTTCCGCGGGCCCGTCCAGTCGGTCCGGCTGCGGGTGCGCTGGCGACTGAAGGCGTTGCTGAGCTGCAATTGCAGGGTCTGGCGGGGGCGGGGGCGGTAGATCCAGATCAGGTCGACCTGCGGCCGCACATCGGTGACCCGCACCTCCTCGATCCGCCAGGTGGGGGTGCGTCCGCCGGTGTTCACGTCGACCTCCCAGGAGGATTTCAGCCGCGGCGCGTCATTGGTCAGGCTGAACGTCCCCGTGAAGGGTCTGTCGCCGGAGATGGCGCGAGGCGTATGGGTGGTGGGATCCGTCACCTGGCTGCGGATCCAGGTCAGGTCGCCCTTGAACTGGCCGCCCGGCAGGCCGACGCCGGCCAGGGGCAGGGTCAGGGAGGCCAGGGCCGTGTCCCGCACGCCGTTGCCGATATTGCCGGGGGCGTCGACGCCCTGGACCGGGATCACGTCCAGGACCTGCTCGATCGCCGCATGGCGAAGGGTGACGCCGGCGGACCCCTTGCCGAGGATCTTGCGCTCATAGGCCAGTTCGGTCCGCCATTCCCGCTGGGGTTCGAGATTGGCGTTGCCGCCATTGACCTGGCCGCTGACCAGGTTGGCGGAGGTGGCGAAGTCGGCGAAGTTCAGCTGCCCCACCACCCGCTCCCAGGCCAGGCGCAGCTGGTCCACCGGGTTCGGCGTCCAGGTCAGGGCCACCCGGGGCTTGGGATAGCTGAAGCTGGCCGTCTGGGCGCTGTCCCCGGACTGGGCCAGGGAGGAGGTCTCGAACCGCCCCCCCGCCTCGAGCTGCAGGCTGGGCCGCACCCGCCAGGAGGCGACGACGAACCCCTCGAGCCTTTGCTCCTCCACCCGGATATTGGCCGACGGCAACGGGACCGGCGTGCCGTCCTGGGCGTAGAGGGATGAGGACTGCAGGAAATTGTAGACCGCCTCGCCGCCCCCCTCGAGGCTGAAGGTCGCACTGGACTTCCAGTTGAGCTCCACCCGACCGATGGACTCCCCGGTCCGGGTCAGCTGCCGGTAGCGGCCCAGGGACCCCTGCACGACGTCGCGCGCGCCGAAACTCTCTGTCCCGAGGGCCTGCAGGGCGACCAGCTTGACCAGGACGCCGTGGCCCAGGCCGAAGGCATAGTCGGCGCCCAGCTCGCCCTTGCGGTTGCGGTCCTGCTGGTTGGCCGAGTCCGTGCGCACGGCGCCGACCGCGCCGACGGCCTGGGTCAGGTCGGTGACCCGGTCGTCCTCGTTCTCCCGGAAGGTGTCATAGTCGAGGGCGAGGTTCACGTGCCCGATCCCCCCGCGCCAGGGCGCCTGGACGCCGGCGCGGAAGCTGGCGCCGGTGTCGCCGGCCTCGACCTTCACCGCGCTGCGGCTGACCAGGGGACCGCCGGGGCGCGCCGCCAGGGTCGCCTGGCCCTTGCCGGCGTCATCCGGGGGATACTGGTACAGGATGAGGCTCGTGGTGAAGGACAGCTGGCCGTCGCGGCGCTCCAGCTCGAACCGGCCGGAGCCGAGGGCCCGTCCGTCCCCGAGAAAGCGCCCGACCGCCACAATGCTGGCGTCGGTCCGGGGCGCGGACTTCAGGACCAGGTTGGCCAGCACCGTCCGGCCCTGCATGTCGATCCCGGGGGCCCCGCCGCGGATGATCTCCACCCGGGCGACGCTGGCGGCGGGGATGCGCTGCAGGGCGTCATTGAGGCTGTCGGCCTTGGAGGTGGCGCGCTGGCCGTCGATCAGGACATTGCCGGCGGCGCCGCCGAACCCGCGCACCCCGTCGCCGGTGTCCACGGTGAAGCCCGGCACCCGCTGCAGGAGGTCGAGGGCCGTGCTGAGCTGCGCGCCTGCAAAGTAGGACGCATCATAGACCGTCACCCCCCCTGCGGGCGCGGACACCGCCGCTACGGGCGCGGCCAGGACGGCCAGGGTCGAGAGGGACGCCAGGAACATCCCGACCCCTAGCGTCCTTTGCCGGGCCATGGCAAGGCGCGGCGCCCCGTCAGCCCAAGATCGCCCCGTTGGTCCGGGCGATCCGCGCCAGGTGGCGGGCGCTGGGCTTGAGGGTCCGCTTGAAGGTCTTGCGGTCCACCGACACGATGCCGAACTTGGGCCGGTAACCCTCCAGCCACTCGAAATTGTCCATCAGGCTCCAGTGGATGTAGCCGCGGACGTCGATCCCGTCCCTGAGGCAGCGGCGCAGGCCGCGCAGGGCCTCGTCGGTGTAGCGGACGCGCTCGGCGTCGTCCTCGGTGCCGATGCCGTTCTCGGTGACGATCACCGGACAGCCGGTCTCCCGCGACGCCTCGCGGATGCAGGCCTCCAGGGCCTGGGGCCAGTATTCATAGCCCATGGGCAGGGTCTTCTCGGTGTTGGGCAGCTTGCCGTCCGGTCCCAGCCGGGTCCGGGTGTAGGTCTGCACGCCGATGAAGTCGTCACCCTTCACCGCATCGTAGAAGGGCCGCCGCGCCTCGTCGAAGATGTGGGCGCGCAGGGTCTCGCCCCCCGGACCCGCCACCAGCTCGGTCAGGGCCAGGGTCAGACCCACCGGCACGTTCGCGCGGTTGGCCTTGATCGCCGCGCGGGCGGCCTTGTGCCCGGCGATCATCCCATCCCGGGTCTTGATCACGTCGCCGAGCCCGAATCCCGACCACTGGGTCGAGCCCGCAGCCCGGGCCGCCAGCATGGCCAGCAGGTCCTCCCCCGGGATCGGCTTGTCCAGCCGCTCCCCATAGGCTTCCACCGGCCCATTGGGCTCGTTGATCGTGCAGACCGCGTCCAGCATGTCGCCCATGGCCCGGGTGACCTTGTCCGCATAGGCGGCGAAGCGGTCGGGCGTGGACGACGCGTGCCAGCCCCCCGAAGCCGCCAGCCAGCGGGGGGACGTGAAGTGGTGGAAGGTGGCCATGGGCCGGATCCCGTGGCGGCGGCACAGCTCGGCCATGCGCCGGTAGCGATCCAGCTCCGCCTGGGAATAGAGGCCCGGCTCCGGCTCCACCCGCGCCCATTCGATGGAGAAGCGATAGGTGGACAGGCCCAGCCGCGCCACGATGCCGATGTCCTCCGCAGAGCGGTTATAGCTGTCGCAGGCGTCCCCCGACGGCTCGGCGAAGGGCGTGCCCTTCAGATGCTCCAGCAGCCAGAAGTCGGAATTGACGTTGTTGCCCTCGATCTGGTGCGCCGCGGTGGCCACGCCCCACTGGAACCCCTTCGGAAAACCGGACGACGCCGGCGTCGCCGCCGCTGCGG
>CAINOV010000005.1 GCA_903851655.1 uncultured Caulobacterales bacterium | reverse complement strand
TGGCGCGTCCATGAGCAGCGAGTACAACTCCCGCCCGCTGGTTCCCGAGGTGCTGGTGAGCGGCGACCGGTTCAGCGTCATCCGCCGCCGGCCGACCCATGAGGACATGCTGTCGCGGGAGGCCGTGCCGGACTGGCTGGTCTAGGCGTCCGGCGTCTCGGCCCAGATGCCGGGGAGACCGCGGAAACGACCGCCCGCGTCCATGCCATAGCCGATGATGTAGCGCGCCGGGGCCTCCCAGGCGACGAAGTCCGCCTCTATGTCCCGCGGCGCCGGCCAGGGCTTGCGGGCGAACACGGCGGTCAGCACCTCCGACGCGCCGGCGTCCTGCATCATGCGCTGCGCCGACGACAGGGACAGGCCGCTGTCCAGCACGTCATCCAGCAACAGGACCTGCGCGCCGCGCACGGGCTTCTGCAGGGGCGCATGCACCCGGACCCGGCCGGAACTGACCTCGGCGTCCCCGTAGGAGGCCAGCCAGAGGGAATCGAACCGGGGATTGCGTCCCGCCCTCGCCAGCGCCCGCATCAGGTCCGCAGCGAACCACAGCCCGCCGGTCAGGAGGCACACGCAGACCGTGTCATCGTCGATCCGGCGCGCCACATGGGCGGCCAGCGCCGTGACCCTCGCCTGAACCTCGTCTTCACCGAGCAGCAGGTCCCGGGCCACGGCGCGTCAGCGGGTCACGGTGCGCAGCTTGCCTTCGGACGGCAAGGCGTAGGGCGACCCCGGCGGCAGGGGCTGGGCGTCCACCGGAGCTGCGGCCCCCACCGGGCCCAGGGCCTGGGTCCCGCCCCGCAGCGGCAAGGGGCGATGGACCGGCGACGACGCGGGACGCGACGGCGCGCGACCGGGCGTCGGGGCCGCCGCCTCGACCACGAACTCCACCTGGTATTCGGCGACGCTGATAGGCGGATCATAGAGATTCACGGAGAAGGCGCGGGTCTCGCCCGGCGCCAGGGCCGGACCATCCACGCGGCCCACCTGCTCCCGGACCTTCTTGCCGCTGTGGTCGAACAGCGCGACCCGGACCGGCGCCGGGGCGCGGGGATCGGTCTCCACGTTGCGCTCCACCCCGTTCACCACCAGGGCGGCGCGGCCATTGCTGAGCCCCGGCGCGCCCTGGACGTTCTCCAGCGACAGCCCCACCGGGTTCACCGGCATCCGGATGGCCGCATAGGCGCCGGCGGTGGCGGGGAACATCCGGACCACCTGGACCTTGAACAGGATCGCCGCCACCAGCACGAAGGCGAAGCCGGCGCACAGCACCGCCCACACCACGCCGGCGGCCACGGCCTCCCGCGTCTGGCGCTGGGCCTGGACCCGCGCGCGGATCTGGGCCGGCAGGGGCGGCTCGGTGGAGAAGGCGGCGTAGGCGTGGGTCTCGGCGCCCTCGTCGACCGGGTCGCTGACGCGAGGCGCCGGCTCGGGGGCCGGGTCGAAGGCGAACTCCGGCTCCGGGGTCAGATCCTGCGCGGTCGCATGCCACAGGTGCCCGCAGCCCGCGCAGCGCACCTTCCGGCCGCCGTCGGGGATCGAGCCTTCCCGCACGAAATAGCGAGTGGCGCAGTCGGGACAGGTGAGTATCATGAGCTTCGAATCGGGGGCCTTGCGCCTGTCCGAAGGAGCTTGCCGATTCCAGGCGCCATGTCCAGCCAAGTATCTGATTTTACGAATTTAAATTCGAATGGCACTGGGATTCCCGTCGTTTCCTTCGAAGGCGTCTCGATGCGCTACGGTCAGGCGCCCGAGGTCCTGCGTGATATCGACCTTAGGTTAACACCCGGCTCCTTCCATTTTCTTACCGGCGCCTCGGGCGCGGGAAAAAGTTCGCTGCTCAAGCTGATCTACATCGCCGCCAAGCCCTCCGGCGGTCATCTGCGGATCTTCGACCACGATATCCTGACCACGCCGAGGACGGAGCTGCCCTTCCTGCGGCGCCGCATCGGGGTGGTCTTCCAGGAGTTCCATCTGCTGGATCACCTGACCGCCTTCGACAATGTCGCCCTGCCCCTGAGGATCGTCGGTCAGAAGCTGGAACAGTATCAGAGCGACGTCATCGAACTGCTGGACTGGGTCGGCCTGGGGGAACGGCTATGGGCCTATCCTCCCACCCTGTCCGGCGGGGAAAAGCAGCGGCTGAGCATTGCCCGCGCCGTGGTGACCAAGCCCGACATCCTGCTGGCGGACGAACCCACCGGCAATGTGGACCACGCCATGGCCCTGCGGATCCTGCGCCTGCTGGTCGAGCTCAACCGGATGGGAACCACCGTGGTCATCGCCAGCCACGACCAGGATCTGGTCGCCCGTTCGGGCATGCCGGTCCTGCACCTGGAGCATGGGCGACTGTCGACCCAGCCCGCCGCGGCGCCCCGGCAGTTCCCGGACGACTTCGACACCTTCCCGCAGACGGGAATCCTGTGACCGCCGTCGAGGACCGCGGGCCCGACCCCGCGGCGTCCATCCTGCCCGCCCAGGACGGTCGCGATCTGGGGCTGGTCTTCACCGTCGCGGTGCTGTCCTTCCTCGCCTGCATCGCCGTGATCGCCGCCCTGGCCGCCGATCGCGCCGCCCAGGGCTGGGCGCGGCAGCTGTCGGACTCGGCCACGATCCAGGTCCGTCCCCTGGGCGGCGAAACCGGCCCCGAGGCCGCCGCCCGCGCCGCCGAGGCCGTGGCCGGCGTCAAGGGCGTGGCGGAGGCCCGGGCGATGGACCGCAAGTCCGCCGAGGCGCTGCTGGAGCCGTGGCTGGGCAAGGGCAACATTCCTGCGGACCTGCCCCTGCCCCAACTGGTGACCGTCGACCTGACCCCGGACCACCCGGCAAGCGTGGCGGACCTGAACCGGGCGCTAGCCGCCGCCCACGTGAGCGCGGCGGTGGACGACCACAGCCGGTGGATGGCCGATGTGCGCACCAGCGGCAATGTGGTGCGACTCAGCGCCGCGATCGCCTGCCTGCTGATCGCCACCGCGGCCGGTTCGGTGGTCGCCTTCGCCACCCGGCAGGGTCTGGCGGCCCGCCGGGACGTGGTGGAGGTGTTGCATCTGTGCGGCGCCGAGGACCAATTCGTCGCCCGGCTGTTCCAGATGCGCTTTGCGGCCCTGGCGACGCGGGCCTCGGCCTACGGCGCACTGGCGGCGGCGGCGGTTGGCGCTATACTGCGGTTAACAGGCGGCACGGACGGGTTCTCGCCCGCCCTGCCCATCGCCTGGACGGATCTGCTGGCCTGCCTCGCTGCTCCGGCGCTGGGGGCCGTCGTGGCGGCCCTGTCGGCGCGGAGCGTCGCCATGGCCATCCTGCGGGAGCAGGTGTGAGGGGGCGGGCAACAGACGCGCTGTCGCGGGAAGGGCGGAAACCGGGATGAAGTTTCTGGCTGTCATCGCGCTGCTAGCCCTTTGCTGGCTGTTCGGCCTCGCCGCGTTCGCGTCCCGCGTCGCCAGCTCCACGCCGGCGTTCGAGCCGCCCACCGCCGACGCCATCGTCGCCCTGACCGGCGCCTCCTCCATCCGTATCGAAGCCGCCGTGCAGCTGCTGGAGGAGGGCAAGGGCCGTCGCCTGCTGATCTCCGGGGTGAACCCCCAGGCCCGGCGGTCGGAAGTGAAATACGTGGCCCGGGGCGTGGGGCGGATCTGGGACTGCTGCGTCGATCTGGGATTCCGCGCCGAGACCACCCGCGGCAACGCCGTGGAGACCGCCCGGTGGGTCGACTACCACCACTATCACAGCCTGATCGTGGTGACGGCGGACTACCACATCCCGCGGGCCATCCTCGAGCTCAAATCCACCATGCCGGGGGTGGACCTCTACCCCTATCCCGTGGTCACGGACACGGTGAATGCGCGACACTGGTGGTCGCACTGGGGGGACACCCGGCGGATCACGGTGGAATACTGCAAGTATCTGGCGATCCTGACACGGGAGCTGGCGCGCTCGGCCTATCACCACCTGACCCCCGCCCCGGCGGCGAAACCCGCACCCGGGGCGTCCAGCTGATGTCCATGCCGAGGCCCACGGCGACACACTGGCTGCGGGGACTGATCTTCAACCTCTGGATGGGCGGATCCGCGCTGGTGCTGGGCGCGATGACCCTACCGGTCCTGCTGGTCCGGCCTGACCTCACCCTGCCGGTCGTCCGCATCTGGTGTCGCGCCAACCTGGCCGCCCTGCGGATCATCTGCGACGTCCGGGTGGAGCTGCGCGGGCTGCATCACCTGCCGACGACCGGCGTCCTGATCGCCGGCAAGCACCAGAGCATGCTGGACACCGTGGCGCCCTTCGTCTTTCTGTCCGCGCCCAGCATCGTGCTGAAGCAGGAACTGCTGGCGATCCCGGTCTATGGCTGGTTCGCCCGGCGATCCGGCATGATCGCCATCGACCGGGAGGGCGCGGCCAAGACCCTGCGGGCCCTGATCAAGGCGGTGCGGCAACGTTTTGACGCGGGCCGGCAGGTGCTGATCTTTCCCGAGGGCACGCGGACCGCGCCGGGCGCGCCGCCGGACTACAAGCCGGGCATCGCCGCCCTCTATCGAGAGCTGGAGGTGGCCTGCGTTCCCATGGCGACCAATTCCGGGCTCCACTGGCCGGCCCACGGGATCGCCCGGATCCCCGGGGTGGTGGTGTTCGAGCTGCTGCCGCCGATCCCCGCCGGCCTGAAACGCCCGGTGTTCATGCGGGAGCTGGAAACCCGGATCGAAGGCGCCACCGCGCGCCTGCTGGAGGCGGACGACCTGGCTGCAACGCACAGCCCGCCCGTCCCCTCGGTCCTATAGGCGATCGCGCAGGGCGTACCAGGCCATGCCCAGCACATAGAGCGGCCAGCGCAGGAGATCGCCGCCGGGAAACGGCGGAGGCTCCACCGCGGCGAAGCGCTCCAGCCCCGCGGCGTCGCCGTCCAGGGCGTCGGCCAGCAGGCGCCCGGCAAGGGACGACAGCACCGCCCCCTGGCCGGAATAGCCGTGGGCGAACAACACCGGCCCGTCCCGCCCGATATGCGGCAGCCGGGTCATGGTCACCGACACCAGTCCGCCCCAGGCATGGTCGAAGCACACCCCCGCCAGCTGGGGAAAGGCGCGCTCCACATAGGGGCACACAAAGCGACCGATGTCCGGCGGCGGATCTGGCGTGTAGCGCTCCCCGCCCCCGAACAGCAGCCGCCCGTCCCGGGTCAGGCGGAAATAGTCCACCACGAAGCGGCTGTCGGTCACGGCGAGATCGCCGGCGATCAGGGCCTGGGGGTCCGCCAGGGGCTCGGTGGCGACGATGTAGTTGGCGACGGGCATGATCCGGCTGTTGACCCGCCGGGACAGCCCCGTCAGCAGGGCGTCGCCGGCCAGGATGGCATGGCCCGCGCGCACCCGACCCCCAGACGTCCTGACGGTCACGCCGCCGGCCCCCGCCGTCTCGAGGGCGATGGCCGGCGAGTGGGCGAAGATCCGCACCCCGGCGTCCCGGCAGGCCCGCGCCAGGCCCAGGGTGTAGTTGAGGGGATGCAGGTGCCCGCCCAGATCATCCACCAGCGCCCCCAGGAATTCCGGCGTCGCCACTGCCGCCTGCGCCCCCTGCCGGTCCAGCAGGCGGACGTGGGGATAGTCCATCACCGTGGCCAGGCACTCCGCCTCCGCCTCGAAATCCCGAAGGTCAGCCGGTTTCAGCGCGCCGAGCAGATGCCCTTTGAGGGTCAGGTCGCAGTCGATCTGCAGGTCCGTCGCCAGGTCCCGGACCAGGTCCCGGGCCTCCACCGCCAGGGCGAACAGGGCCCGCGCCCGCTCTGCGCCCAGGGCCTGGACCAGCTCCACCGCCCCCTTGCGCAGACCGGGGATGATCTGGCCGCCATTGCGCCCCGACGCTCCCCAACCGACCTCGCCCCCTTCCAGCACGATCACGCTGCGACCGCGACGAGCGGCGAACAGGGCCGCCGCCAGGCCGGTGCAGCCCGCACCGACCACCACCAGGTCGCAGGTCTCCTCCCCCGCCAGAACCGGGTCCCGGGGGGACGGCGTCGCCGTGGCGGCGTACCAGGAGCCGGCCATGCCCAGGCCGGAATTGAATCCCTCGACGGCGGCCATGTCAGACCTTCAGCAGCAGGTGGTCGCGCTCCCAGGAGCTGATCACCCCCTGGAAGGCCTGCAGCTCGGCCTCCTTGATGGCGTTGAAGGTGCGCACGAAGCTGGGGTCGAGCATCTCGCAGACCTTGCGACAGTTGTTGAAACGCTCCAGCGCCTCCTCCAGGGTGCGCGGCAGCGTCCGGGCATGGAGATAGGCGTTGCCGAAGGCCTGGGGCGACGGGGCGATCCCTTCCACCATGCCCAGGTATCCGCTGATCAGGCTGGCGGCGATGGCCAGATAGGGGTTGGCGTCCGCCCCGGGAAGCCGCACCTCGATCCGCCGGTTGGCGGCGTCGGAGATCGGCGCGCGCAGGCCGCAGGACCGGTTGTCCACCCCCCACTGCACGTTGATCGGCGCCGAATGGCTGGGGCGCATGCGCCGGAAGCTGTTCACGTTCGGCGCAAACAGCGGCGTGATCTCCGGCAGGTACATCTGCAGTCCGCCGATGAAGTTCAGGAAGGCCGGGGTGTTCTCCCCGCCGGCGTCGGCGAACAGATTGTCCCCGGCCTCGTTCACCAGCGAGATGTGCAGGTGCATGGCGCTGCCGGGCTGATGCTCCATCGGCTTGGCCATGAAGGTCGCATAGACCCCGTGCTTCAGGGCCACCTGGCGGACGATCCGCTTGAACACCAGAACCTGGTCGGACAGGCGCACCGGATCGCCGTGGTTGAAGTTCACCTCCAGCTGGGCCGTGCCCGACTCGTGGATCATCGTGTCGAGGTCGAGCTCCGCCGTCTCGGCCTGTTCGTAGATCGCCTCGATCAGGTCCTCGTATTCCGTGATCGCCTCGAGGCCGAAGGGCTGGGACGCGGTCTCCGGCCGGCCCGACCGCCCCAGCGGCGGGGTCAGCGGCAGGTCCGGATCGGGGTTCAGGGCGGTGAGGTAGAATTCCAGCTCCGGCGCGATCACCGGTCGCCAGCCCTTCTGCGCATAGAGCTCCAGCACCCGCTTCAGCACATGGCGCGGCGAGGACGCCCAGGGCGACCCGTCGGGATGGTGGGCGTCGGCGAAGACAAAGGCCGTGGGCGTCTTGAAGCCCGGGGCGACGCACAGGCTGGCCACGTCGGGCCGCAGCATCATGTCCGGGTCCTGATAGGCCTCGTCGTCATCCCCCGTATAGTCGCCGGTCACGGTCACGGTGAAGACGCTGGAGGGCATGCGCAGGTTATCGTCCCGCTCCGCCTGGAGAAGCTTGGACGCGGGCACGACCTTGCCGCGCACCACGCCGTTCATGTCCGGGATCAGGCATTCCACCTCCGCCACGCCCCGGCGTTCGATCCATTGCTTGAGCCGTGACATGGACCCTCCCGCGAAACCGACGACGCGGCCTGATGTGTGATCTCAGTCGTATTCTGGTCCGGTCGCCGGGCAGGTCAAGAGAACCTCGGCCGAATTGCGCGCGGAGGCCCGCTCCCATAGGGAATCGCGGGAAAGCTGGGCGAAACGCCCCCTGTCCGCTCAGCAAAACAGACGCGCTATGACAAAATTGGGATCGCAGCTAAAGTCCCTCCGCCGGATGAGGACCATCCGTCCTCCGGCGGCGCGGAGGGGATCATGGCCCGGGCGGCGAGCGCAGTCATCGAGGTGGTCGACGATGCCGTCGAGGACGCGCCCGTCCTCCACGCCAGCATCTATGAGGAACTGCGCCGACGGCTGATCACGGGCAAGATCGTGCCCGGCGTCGGCCTGTCGACCCGGGGTCTGGCGGCGGAGCTGGGGGTCAGCCAGATGCCCGTGCGCGACGCCCTGAGCCGGCTGGCGGCGGAAGGCGCGGTGGAGATCCGCTCGAAGCGCAAGATCATCGTGCCGCCCATGACGCCGGAGCGCTTCGACGACCTGCTGCATTGCCGGATGCTGCTGGAGCCCGACGCCGCGGCCCAGGCCCTGCCCCGACTGGGCGCCGTCGGGGTCCGGCGGCTGGCGGAGATCGATGCGGGCATGGATGTCGCCCTCGCCTCGGGGGACGTGCTGGCCTATATGGAGGGCAACTTCGCTTTCCACTTCACCATCTATCGCGCGGGCGCGGCGGCCATCCAGACGCGGCTGATCGAGACCCTGTGGCTCCAGTTCGGGCCGTTCATGCGGGTGGTCTATGGACGGTTCGGCACGGCCAACCTCGTGGACCAGCACCGGGTGGCCCTGGACGCCATCGAAGCTGGCGACGCCGAGGCGCTGCGGGCGGCCATCGCCGGAGACATCCGCGACGGCATGGGATTGATCGCCCGCAACAGCTGGGCCTGAGGGATCAGCGGGCGGCTTCCAGCTGCTCCACCCGGGCCAACAGGGCCGCCATGCCGCGATCCTGCACGCCCTCCGCCGCCAGGTGCCCCACCAGGTCGCGCAGATAGTCGATGTTGCGGCCGGACAGGCCTGACGCGCCGGCGATCAGCCGGGCCTGCGCGTCGAGGCTCAGGGCCCCGGCCCACTGGCGGTGAGCCCGATCCGACAGGAAGGTCAGGGCCGACACCTGCGCGCCATCGGCCAGGCGCACCTGGACCCGGCGCTCCACATAGGTTTCCGTGGGCTGCTCCCGCTCGAGCAGATAGGCGTGGACCTCCGGCCAGGCCTCGGCGGCGATCCGGTAGGCGGTCCCGCGGACCGATCCGCCGGCGATCAGGCCCAGCACCAGGCCGGGACGCTCATAGGTGCCCCGGTGGTGGACGGAATAGATGCAAAAGGCCCGTCTGCGCCCATGGAGAACCGCGCCGCGCCGGTCTAGAAAGGCGAAGCCCGGCCGCCACATCAGCGATCCGTATCCGAATACCCAGTGCTGCGTGTCCCGGTGCTCTGCGTCCAACCGTCCCGCTCCCGCGCGATCCCGAAGGTCCTAATGTCCGAGCCCGAGACAATCAGCAAGCCATCCGCGCCGGTTCCGCCGGCGGCCCGGCTGACGCGGCTGTGGCCACTGGGTCTGCTGCTGGTCGCGGGTCTCGTCCTCTGCGCCGGCTGGTGGGTCACGCGCGCGCGCCTCGCGGACGAGATCGCCGCCCGGGCCGCGGCGCTGCGCGGCGAAGGCTACCGGATCGAGATGAGCGAACCGCAGTTCGGCGGCTTTCCCTACCGGATGAAGGTGACCCTCGCCCGCCTGAGCGTCGCCGCGCCCTCCGGCTGGGCGGTGAAGCTGGGTCCGGTGGAGGCCGAGGCCCTGCTGTTCGACCTCGGGCACTGGGTGTTCGCGGCGGAAAACGGCCTGACCCTGACCCGGCCGGAGGGCGGCGATGTCCGGATCGGCGCGGCCCGACTGCGGGCCAGCCTGACCGCGCTGGACGCGCCCACCCCCCGGCTGGCCGTCGAGGGGGTGGATCTGGTCGTGACCACGCCCCCGGGCGCGCGCCCGTTCAGCCTGTCCCGCGCCGACCGGATGGAGGTCTACACCCGGACCAGCGCCGCCGACCCCCGGTCGGCCGAGGCGCTGATCCGCCTGGACAACGCCGCCGTCACGCCGGGGACAGTGGCCGCGCCCGTCTTCCGCCAGCGCCGGATCAGCGCCGCCCTGTCCGTGCGGATGATCCGCCGGGACGCGTTCCAGGGCCCTTCATGGGCCGCTGCGGCGCGCAACTGGCGGTCGGTGGGCGGCCGCATCGAGATCGACCCGACGACGCCGCCGGGACCGGACCTGCGGCTGGCCGTGGCGGGCGGCGGCTTCAGCCTGGGGGACGACGGCCGGTTGCAAGGCGCCGCACCCCTGACCCTGACGGCCCCCGACGGCGCGCGCATCGCCGAGCTTGGGCTCAGACTCGACGCCGATGGCGCCGCTCTGGGTCCCCTGCGGCTCGGGCCGTCGCCCAGGGTGTTCTGAGATGACCGACCCCGCCCCGCCCGCGGCCGACACCGCCCCCCTCCTGGACGCCGCCCTGCTGGCGGACCTCGCCGGCCGGCTGTCCGCCGCGCCCCAGTCCCCGTCCGAGGCCGCCATCCGGATCCGCGCCCTCGGCGCCGAGACCGGACTGTCGGTTCCCCTCATCCAGCAGCTCTGGCGCGAACTGGCGGGGGAGCAGCGCCGGCGCCAGGGTCTTCCCGCCGTGGCCGTCCACGCCGGCCGCCAGCCCGGCCGCATCGTCGAGCTCGCCCGCGCCCGCTTCGGCGCGGCGGCCCGCTACCTGCTGGCCGAGCGGCCAGAGATCGCCCTGGCCGCCGCGCGGCCGCCGCAGGGCGCGGCGGTGATCGCCCTGGACCCGGATCAGGCCTGGTGGCTGCGCCTGCTGGCCGAGCCGGAGCTGCGGGTGGTCGGCGTGCTGCCGGACCTGTTCGGCCATGGCCCCCGGGCGGCGTTTGTCGTCAGTCCGCAGGCGCCGGAGCCCACCGGCTCGGACGAGACCTATCTCGCCACGGACGCCGCAGCTCCCGCCGCCGCGGTGATCCAGGCCCTGGGCGAGGCCGGCCTCGCCGCGGACCTGGTCATGGACGTGGGTGGGTTGAAGCTGATCGCCATCGCAGGCTATGTGCAGGCTGACGATCCCCGGATCGCCGCCGCGCCGGGTCGCCTGAAGGGTGTCATCGGCGCCGCGCCCGTGCCCCTCGACCCCTAGCCGGAAGCCAGACACCCCATGACCGACGTGCAGCGCCTGCCGCGCCCCAAGGCCGGACTTCTCGACATCGCCGCCTATGTGGGCGGCAAGTCGACCGTCGACGGCGTGGCCGAGCCGATCAAGCTGTCCTCCAACGAGAACGCCCTGGGCTGCTCGCCCCTGGCGCAGGTCGCCTACCAGACCACGGCCGGCCAGCTGCACCTCTATCCGGACGGCCACTGCTCGGCCCTGCGCCAGGCGGTGTCGGACAAGTTCGGACTGGAGCCGGAACGCCTCATCTTTACAGCCGGTTCCGACGAGATCTTCGACCTGTTGTGTCAGTGCTATCTGGAACCCGGCGACAATGCGGTCCAGGGGGAGTTCGGCTTTCTCGCCTACCGCATCGCCATCCGCGCCGCCCAGGGGATCGTCCGCTTCGCGCCGGAGCCGAACCGCCGCATCGACGTGGACCTGCTGCTGGCCCAGGTGGACGAGCGGACGCGGCTCGTCTTCCTGGCCAATCCCGCCAATCCCACCGGCACCTGGATCAACGGGCCGGATGTGCGTCGGCTGCACGAGGCCCTGCCCTCCGACGTGATCCTGGTGCTGGACGGCGCCTATGCGGAGTTCTGCAACGATCCGGACTACGTGGACGGGATCGCCCTTGCCCGCGCGTCCGGCAACATCGTCGTCACCCGCACCTTCTCCAAGCTGCACGGGCTCGCCGCCCTGCGGGTGGGTTGGGCCTATGCGCCGGCGCCGATCATCGACGCCATGGACCGGATCCGCAGCCCCTTCAACGTCAACCAGCCGGCCCAGGCCGCGGCGCTGGCGGCCCTGAACGACGAGGCCTTCATCGACGCCTCTCTCCAGCATGTGGCGACATGGCGCGCGTGGATGGTCCAGCAGCTGGGCGGACTGGGCCTGGAGACCTGGCCGTCGGCCGCGAACTTCGTCCTGGCCCGCTTCCCGGAGGCGCCCCACCGCTCGGCCAAGGCGGCGGAGGCCTTCCTCGCCAGCCGCGGCATCCTGGTGCGCGGCGTGGCGGGCTACGGCCTGCCGGACTCGCTGCGCATCTCCATAGGGCTGGAGGACCAGAACCGCGCGGTGATCGCGGCCCTGGCGGACTTCCTGCGCGGTTGAGTCCGATCGGCGGATAGGGAAGGTCGATGTGACGGGTGAAACGACCAACCTAATCTCAGAGCGTGTTCAGCTCGCTCGGCGAGGCACCAATCCTTATGTCGTCTGCAGACTTGCGTCGGGTTGGCTCGTCATGGGCGACGTCCAACCCGTCCCCGGCTACTGTCTGCTTTTAGCCGATCCCATGGTCGACAGCCTAAACGCGCTGACTGTAGCCGACCGGACGACCTATTGCCTCGATGTCATTCGCATCGGCGACGCGCTGCTTGAGGTGACAAGTGCCTTTCGGATCAACTACGAAACGTGGGGCAACCGGGAGCCTGCGTTTCACACCCATATAACTCCGCGCTACCTCCATGAACCTTGGGTTCTGCGGCGCATGCCGCCGGCGCTAGCCTATCCCCGCATTTTCGCGCGCCGATACGATCCCAAACGCGATGGCGCTCTGGCCCACCGAATACGCAGCGCGTTAAGCCAATATCGTCTCGATTAGCGCCATCAAGGTATCGAATATACTTCGGCAAAGCATTGATATCTCTATCCTTATCGACCTTCCATGATCCCCTCGGCCAACGTGCCAAGATCCAGCAGACTGCGCATCCGGTTTTAGAGTGGGATGTTGTCGTGCTTCTTCCAGGGGTTGGAGAGTTGCTTGGTCTTCAGGCTCTTCAGCGCCCGGGCGATGCGCCGGCGGGAGCCGTGGGGCATGATCACATCGTCGATATAGCCGCGGCTGGCGGCCACGAAGGGATTGAGGAACTGGGACTTGTACTCCGCCTCCCGCTGGGCCAGGGCCTCCGGGTCCTTGGCGTCGGCGCGGAAGATGATCTCCACGGCGCCCTTGGCGCCCATCACGGCGATCTCCGCCGTCGGCCAGGCGTAGTTGATGTCCCCCCGCAGATGCTTGGAGCTCATCACGTCATAGGCGCCGCCATAGGCCTTACGGGTGATCAGGGTGACCTTCGGCACGGTGGCCTCGGCATAGGCGAACAGCAGCTTGGCCCCGTGCTTGATGAGGCCGCCGTATTCCTGCTTGGTGCCGGGCATGAAGCCGGGCACATCCACCAGGGTCAGGATGGGGATGCTGAAGGCGTCGCAGAAGCGCACGAACCGGGCCGCCTTGCGGCTGGCGTCGATGTCCAGCACGCCCGCCAGGACCTGGGGCTGGTTGGCGACCACCCCCACCGTCTCGCCGTCGATGCGGGCGAATCCGGTGATGATGTTCTTGGCGTATTCGCTTGAAATCTCGAAGAAGTCCGCCTCGTCCACAATCTTGAGGATCAGCTCCTTCATGTCATAGGGCTTGTTCGGATTGGCCGGCACCAGGGTGTCGAGGGACGGCTCGTCCCGGTCGGGCGTGTCGAAACTGTCCCGGCGCGGCGGAGCCTCCCGGTTGGAGGACGGCAGGAAGTCCACCAGGCGGCGCACCTGAACCAGGGCCTCCAGATCGTTCTCGAAGGCGCCGTCGGCCACGCCCGACTTCTGCGCGTGCACCCGGGCGCCGCCCAGATCCTCCTGGGTGACGGTTTCGTTGGTCACCGTCTTCACCACGTCCGGACCGGTGACGAACATGTAGCTCGTGTCCTTCACCATGAAGATGAAGTCGGTCATGGCCGGGGAATAGACGTCGCCGCCGGCGCAGGGCCCCATGATCACGCTGATCTGCGGGATGACCCCGGAGGACAGGACATTCTCCATGAAGATGTCGGCATAGCCGGCCAGGCTGTCCACCCCTTCCTGGATGCGGGCGCCGCCGGCGTCGAACAGGCCGATCACCGGGGCCCCGACCTTGGCCGCCATGCGCTGCACCTTGACGATCTTGGCGGCGTGCGCGCCGGACAGGGACCCGCCAAAAACGGTGAAGTCCTTGGAGAAGACATAGACAGCGCGGCCGCTGATGGTGCCCCAGCCGGTCACCACCCCATCGCCGGGCACCTTCTGGTCGGCCATGCCGAACTCGTGGGCCCGGTGTTCGACGAACATGTCGAACTCCTCGAAGCTGCCTTCGTCCAGCAAGAGGTCGATCCGCTCCCGGGCGGTCAGCTTGCCCTTGGCGTGTTGCACGGCGATGCGGCGTTCGCCGCCGCCCAGCTTGGCCTGAGCGCGACGGCGGGCCAGTTCATCGAGGATATGCTGCACGCGGGTCTCCCGAACATGTCTCTGTCACACCGTGGTAGAAGAGCGTCCGGGTGCTGACAAGCGGTGACGGTGCGTCAGGCGCCTTCGGCGGGGTCCTGACGCAGGGCCGCAAACCAGCGGCCGAGCATGACGGCGTCGGCGGTCATGGCCTCGCGCCGGTGTTCCGCCTCCGCGTCCAGACCCCAGCGGCGGGCCTGGAAGGCCTCGTCGAACCGCGAGATCTCGAAGGCGTCCACGGCCGACAGGTCCCCCAGGCGCACGGCGTAGGCCAGCACCGCCGAGCCGAACAGGGCCGCGCCATAGGCCAGACCGGCCAGCGCGAAGTCGTCCTCCGCCAGGGCGAGGCCGCGCAGGCGCTCCAGCGCGGCGGCGGGCTGCGGCTGATGAATGACGCCGCGCACCGGCAGCAGCGACACCTCCAGACGGCGCTCCGCCCAGTCCCGCCAAGGACCCCAGACCTCGGCCTCGGCCTCCGCCAGGTCGGCGGGCGCATCGGCCAGGTAGCAGATCACGTCCGCGCCGCCGAACCGGGCGATCTCGTCGGCCATCTCGGCGCGGACCTGGGCCACGCGGTCGAGGGCGGTGAAGGCCAGACGCACCGCGGGCATCCGGGCGGTGTCGATCACCTCGCGCTGGGCGTCCCACTCCTCCGCCAGCAGCCGGGCCAGGGCCTCGGTGGGGGCCACCAGCAGGGCGTTCTGCGGCGAACGCGGGGTGCGACCATCCAGTTGCGGCGCATAACCGCGCTCCAGCCGGGCCACATCCACAGAGCGATAGAATCGCCTGGGCAATGTCAGCGACGGTTCATCTTGGCCTGTCATAGTCCGGTTCCAGGTGAGAGCGCGGGATCGCCGGATGTCCGGCAGGCGCGCGTTCTACATCATGTCGGTCCTGGCGTCGCCGTGAGAACATCACCGGCGGATGCGACGGGAGAACGTCAAGGATGAGAATGCGGCCATGACCCTCCCCTCGCGCGACCTGCAGGCGTCCATCGCCGCCACCCGCTTCGGTCTCGGCCCGCGGCCGGGCGAGATCGGCAAGATCGCGTCCGACCCCAGGGCC
>CAINOV010000004.1 GCA_903851655.1 uncultured Caulobacterales bacterium | reverse complement strand
TACGAAATGATCGAGTCCAAGGTGAACATGGACCCGAAGGAGCACGGCGGGTCCGCCGAAGGCTCCCGCTGCACCCTGGTCTATGGCCAGATGAACGAGCCTCCGGGCGCCCGCGCCCGGGTGGCCCTGACGGGTCTTGCCCAGTGCGAGTACTTCCGCGACGTGGAAGGCAAGGACGTGCTGTTCTTCGTGGACAACATCTTCCGCTTCACCCAGGCCGGGTCTGAAGTGTCCGCCCTGCTGGGCCGGATCCCGTCGGCCGTGGGCTATCAGCCGACGCTGGCCACCGAGATGGGCAACCTGCAGGAGCGGATCACCTCCACCAAGAAGGGCTCCATCACCTCCGTCCAGGCCATCTACGTGCCCGCCGACGACCTGACCGACCCGGCGCCCGCCACCTCCTTCGCCCACCTGGACGCCACCACCGTGCTGAACCGCTCCATCGCCGAGCAGGGCATCTACCCGGCCGTGGACCCGCTGGACTCCACCTCCCGCATCCTTGACCCGCGCATCGTGGGCGAGGAGCACTATGCGGTGGCCCGCCAGGTGCAGGAAATCCTCCAGTCCTACCGCGCGCTGCGGGACATCATCGCCATCCTGGGGATGGACGAGCTGTCGGAAGAGGACAAGCTGACCGTGGCCCGCGCCCGGAAGATCCAGCGCTTCCTGTCCCAGCCCTTCCACGTGGCCGAGCAGTTCACCAACTCCCCCGGCAAGCTGGTGCCCCTGGAAGAGACCATCAAGGGCTTCAAGGGCCTCTGCAACGGCGACTACGACCACCTCCCCGAAGCCGCCTTCTACATGGTCGGCAACATGGACGAGGCCGTGGCCAAGGCCGAGAAGCTGGCGGCGGGCTGATGCGCCCTGGGCGGCGGGCGATGATCCGGACGGGGGCTGTGCTGGTCGCGGCCTGGGCCGGCGTCGCCCTCGCCCAGACGGCGCCTGCGCCGGCGGCGGACGGGTCGGCGGAGACGCCGAACTATATCAACGGCTTCTGTCTCGGGATCGTGGCCGGCTCCAACGGGGTGCAGACCCTGCGGGACCGGCTGCAGGCCTTCGGCGCCCGGCCGGCCCCGGCGGGGGACTTCGACGCCGCCCGGCCGGAGGGGATCGACGCCACCGGCCAGCTGTTCCGCTTTGCGGCGCCGGGCGCCCCGGACGCCATTGTCGACAACCGCCGGGGCGGCTGCAGCCTGATCTACGGACAGGCCGCTCTGCCCGCCCCGGCGCTGAAGGAAATCCAGGCCGGCCTGGTCCCCGTGGGGCCGGACGGCGCCCGGGTGGGCTGGAAGCCCGTCCGGCAGTATCTGGCGGGACGGCCAAGGCCGCCCAAATACTATCTGCAGTTCGGGGAGGCGGGCGGCTATGGCGTCTGCGCCGAACTGAACACCGACCTTCGCCGCCGGGACCAGAGCCCGGCGTCGGCGGTCACCCTCTACAGCTGCCGGATCGGCAAGGACGAAAGACTGGGATGATGGCCAAGCTTCGCTTTTCCCTCGTGGCGCCCGAGCGCGAACTGTTCGCCGGCGACGTGGACCAGGTGGACGCCCCCGGCGTGGACGGGGATTTCGGCGTGTTCCTCGGGCACGAGCCGTTCATGACCGTGCTGCGTCCCGGCAAGGTGACCATCCGCGACGGCGCGACCACAAAGGTGTTCGAGATCCGCGGCGGCTTCGCCGACGTGACGCCGGAGAGCTTCACCCTGCTGGCCGAGCACGCGGTGGAAGCGGCGTAAGGCGGGGAGATTTATCCTGCCCGAGGTTCCCGGGTCTTCGCCCGGGAATGACATCCAATTTATTGTTTGATTCAGCTGTCATTCCCGCCCTTGAGGCGGGAACCTCCGTCCGGACT
>CAINOV010000003.1 GCA_903851655.1 uncultured Caulobacterales bacterium | reverse complement strand
TGGCCCGAGATCTTCTCGACGATGTAGCCCTGCAGGTCGACGGCGATGGAATAGTACCAGTTGGTCCCGGGCTGATACATCAGCGGGATGTCGGCGACCCGGTTGACCAACTCCTTCAGGCTGGGCGCGGCCAGCACCTGCTTCTCCCGGAACATCTTGTCCACCGGCAGCTTGTCGCCGAGGCCATAGCCGAAGCCGGCCGTGTGGCTCATCAGCTCGCGCATGGTCGGCGGCCGGCTGGCGGGAACCAGCACCGGCCGGCCCTGGTCGTCCACGCCGGTCATCACCTTCAGCGACTTGAACTCGGGGATGAACTTGGTGACGGGGTCGTCCAGCCGCCATTTTCCCTGCTCGTACAGGATCATCATGGCCACGCCGGTGATCGGCTTGCTCATGGAATAGACGCGGAAGATGGTGTCCTTGCGCACCGGCGCCCCCGCCGCGGCGTCGCGCAGGCCGATCAGCTTCTCGTCCACCACCTTGCCGTGGCGCAGCAGGACATAGGACATCCCCGGGACCCGCCCGTCGGCCACGGCCGCAGCCAGGGCGGCGTCCAGGCGCTTAAGCCGGGCGGAATCGAAGCCCAGCTGCTCCGGCGTCGCCGCTGCGCGACGCGCCGCGGCCGGGGGCTGGGCGGACGTCTGCGCCGTTGGATCGGCGGCGCCCCTCGACGGAGCGGCCAGCAGCGCAACGGCCAGCGCGGCCAGCGCCAGTCCCCCAAGTCGTTCCCTGAACATGTCCGTTTCCCCCGGTTGATCGCCTTTGCCGGACTATGCCCCGTTCCGAAGGGGAAGGTAAACGCCCCATCTGTCGGCTCGACAGCACCGGCGCCGCGGCGCTATGCCGGGACATGGGACAGAGCACGCCAAGCGCCGCCGCCGCCGACTTCGGGCGCTTCGACCACATCATCATCGGCGCGGGCTCCGCCGGCTGCGTGCTGGCCAACCGGCTGTCCGCAGACCCGCGGCGCCGGGTGCTGCTGCTCGAGGCCGGGGGCCAGGACGACTGGATCTGGCTGCACATCCCCGTGGGATACCTGTTCGCCATCGGCCATCCCCGGTCGGACTGGATGTTCCGCACCGAGGCGGACCCGGGGCTCGGCGGGCGCAGCATCGCCTATCCCCGCGGGCGCGTGATCGGCGGCTCGTCGGCGATCAACGCCATGATCTACATGCGGGGCCAGGCCGCCGACTATGACGGCTGGCGCCAGATGGGGCTGGAGGGCTGGGGCTGGGACGATGTCCTGCCCCTGTTCATGGCGCAGGAGGATCACATCGATCCCCCCGGCCCGACGCACCGCCGCGGCGGCGAACTGCGGGTGGAACCGGCGCCCATGCGCTGGAAGGTGCTGGACGCCTTTGCCGAGGCCGCCGCCCAGGCGGGGGTGCCCGGCGTCCGGGACTTCAACAGCGGCGACAATTCCGGCTGCGCCTATTTCGACGTGACCCAGCGGGCCGGGGTCCGCTGGAGCGCGGCCACGGCCTTCCTCAAGCCCGTGCTGCGCCGGCCCAACCTGACCCTGCTGAGCGGCGTGCACTTGACGCGGATCCGGATCGACGGCGGACGGGCCACGGGGGTCGAGTGGCTGCGGGAGGGTCAACCCTTCCAGGCCCAGGCGGCGGCCGAGGTGGCGCTGTGCGCCGGCGCCGTCGGCACGCCGCAGATCCTCGAGCTGAGCGGGATCGGCGACGGCGCACGGCTGCAGGGCCTGGGTCTGGAGACCCACGCCCACCGGCCCGGCGTCGGCGAGAACCTGCAGGACCACCTTCAGATCCGGCCCTATTACCGGGTGACCGGGGTTCCGACCATGAACGACCTCTATGCCGACCTCTGGCGCCGACCGCTGATGGCCCTGGAATACGCCCTGTTCCGCAAGGGGCCGATGAGCATGGCGCCGTCGCACATGGGCGCCTTCGTCCGCTCCAGCGCCGAGTACGAGACGCCCAATGTGCAGCTGCACGTCCAGCCCCTGTCCCTGGACGCCTTCGGCGAGCCCCTGCACCGGGAGCCCGCCATCACCATCAGCGCCTGCAACCTGCGTCCCACCAGCCGCGGCGGGGTCCACGCGGTCTCGCCCGATCCACAGGCCCCGCCGGCGATCACGCCCAACTACCTGTCGACGCCGGAGGATGAGCGGGTGGCCGTCGACAGCCTGCGTCTGGTCCGCGACATCGTCCGCCAGCCGGCCCTGCAGCGCTACGCCCCCCAGGAGCATCGTCCCGGCCCGGCGGCGCAGACCGACGCCGAACTGCTGGATGCGGCCCGCGCCCTGGGGACCACCATCTTCCACCCGGCCGGCACGGCGAAGATGGGTCTGGCCGGCGACCCCGCCGCGGTGGTCGACGCCCGCCTGCGGGTGCACGGGGTCGCAGGCCTGCGAATCGCGGACACGTCGGTGATGCCGCGGATCGTGTCCGGCAACACCAATGCGCCGACCCTGATGATTGCGGAAAAGGCCGCGCGGATGATCCTGGAGGATCACTAGGCCCCACAAGCGCCCGGTTCCTCACCGCAACTATAAATGCGCGTAAGGTTACGCGTTGGGTCTTTCGCTGATCCGGCGCGAGGGCTATGTGCGAGCCGCGTCGCAGTCCCGGCGCCGCCTGACAAGGACGACCGCGTGTCTGAGACCTACAGCCAGCCCGACCGTTACAAGACCAGCGCCGAGCGCTTCGCCCGCGCCTGCGAGGTGATCCCCGGCGGCGTGAACTCCACCGCCCGCGCGGTGTGGTCTGGCTGGGACCCCCATCCCCTGTTCATCGACCATGGCGAGGGCGCGCACGTCATCGACGCGGACGGC
The DNA here is from genome assembly GCA_903851655.1 of uncultured Caulobacterales bacterium. Taxonomy (GTDB): domain Bacteria; phylum Pseudomonadota; class Alphaproteobacteria; order Caulobacterales; family Caulobacteraceae; genus CAIMFV01. The sequence continues at coordinate 2,746 of CAINOV010000003.1, read as the reverse complement.
AACCGCTATATCGACTATCTGCTGGGGCTCGGTCCGATGATCCTCGGTCACCGTCCGCCCCGGGTGACGCAGGCCGTCGTCGACGCCATCCAGACCCGCGGCACCGTGTTCGCCCTGCCGCACGAGGACGAGACGACGCTGGCGCACAAGATCATCGCCGGCATTCCCAGCGTCGAACAGGTGCGCCTGTGCAACACCGGCACCGAGGCGGTGATCTACGCCCTGCGCCTCGCCCGCACCTTCACCGGCCGCCAGAAGGTGATCCGCTTCGAGGGCATGTATCATGGCTTTTCCGACGGGGTTTACTGGTCCAAGCACCCGAACATCGACAAGGCCGGTCCGGACCGGGCGCCGATCCCCGTGCCGCAGGGCCCGGGCATGCCCAAGGGCATCGACCAGAACCTGATCATCCTTCCCTGGAACGACCTCGACATCCTGCGCGAGACCCTGGAGCGCGAGGGCGACAACATCGCCGGCGTGCTGACCGAGCCGGTGATGGCCAATACCGGCTGCATCCTGCCCCTGCCGGGCTATCTGGAAGGCATGCGCGAGCTCTGCGACAAGCATGGCTGCGTGCTGGTGTTCGACGAGGTGATCACCGGCTTCCGCATCAGCCTGGCCGGCGCCCAGGGCAAGCTGGGGATCAAGCCGGACCTGTCGATCTTCGCCAAGGGCCTGGGCGGCGGCTTCCCGGTGGCGGCGCTGGGCGGACGCAAGGACATCATGGACCTGGTTTCCCGCGGCGTGGTCTCCATGGCCGGCACCTATTCCGCCAATGTGATCGCCGTGGCGGCGGCCAATGCGGCCCTCGACCAGCTGTCGGAGCCCGGCATGTACGAAGGGCTGTACGAGCGCTGCGACCAGCTGATGGACGGCCTGCGGAAGATCTTCCGCGACACCAACCTGCCCGCCCATGTGGTGGGCATGGGGCCGATCCTGCAGGTGTGGTTCTCGGACTCCGCGATCCACAACTATCGCGACGCCGCCCGGCACTGCGACCACGCCATGTTCCGCAAGTGGTGGGAGGGCAACCTCAACCGTGGCGTGATGTTCCACCCCGGCGCCTACGAGAACCTGTTCGTCTCCTTCGCCCATTCCAAGGACGACATCGACCAGACCCTGGCGGTCGCTAAGGACGTGGTGCGCGAGATGGTCAACAGCTGATCGGCCGGGGATGGGCGCTCAGGGTCCGCCCCAGAAGGCCGGGTCCGGCGGCGACACGACGCCGTCATCGTAGCGGAGGCCGTCCGGCCAGTCCTCGGACTGCAGCAGCGGTCCGTCCAGGTCGACGAAGCGGCACTGCTGCGCCAGCACCAGGGCTGGGGCCATCGACAGGGACGAGCCGGCCATGCAGCCGACCATCAGCTCGAACCCCTGCGCCCGGGCGGCGGCGGCCAGGGCCAGGGCGGCGGTCAGGCCGCCGGTCTTGTCGAGCTTGATGTTGATGACCGCGAAGCGACCCCGGGCGCGGGCGAGGTCATCCACCCCGTTGATCAGCTCGTCCGCCGCCAGCGGAATGGGCGAGGCGTAGCCGTCCAGCCCGGCCTCTGCGCCCACGAGCACGGGTTGCTCCAGCAGCACGACCCCCTGCCCCGCCAGCGCGGCGGCGTGCGCCTGCAGGGCGTCCACGGACCAGGACTGGTTGGCGTCGACGATCAGCCGGGCGTCGGGGGCGCCGCGGCGCACCGCCGCCACCGCCGCCAGGGGGTCTGCGCCGTCCACCTTGATCTTGAGCAGCGGATAGCGGGCGTATCGCCGCGCCGTGGCCTCGTAATCGGCCAGGGACCGGATGCCGATGGTGTAGGCGGTGGTCACCGGGCGCAGGGACGGCAGGCCTGCCATCTGCGCCACGGACTCGCCGCTGCGCCGCGCTTCCAGGTCCCAGAGGGCGGCGTCGAGGGCGCACCGCGCCCCGCCGGCCGGCAGCACCTCCGCCAGATCTGTCCGCGCCAGGCCGGCCTCGATCTGCGGGCGCAGGGCCTCCAGCTCGGCGATCATCGAGGCCGGAGTCTCGCCGGCGTAGTCGACGCCGCAGCCCTCGCCCCGGCCGCGGCGGCCCGCCTCGTCCGTGAGGGTCACGATCACGGTGGGCTGGCTGGACTGGACGCCCCGCGCGATGGCGAAGGGTTCGCACATCGGCCAGGCTTTCGCGGCAAGGTCCAGACGGAGGGGCATGACGGGTCTCTGGGTTCGGTCTCGGGGGGCGAACCGTGACGTTCCGGCGCGACGCTGGCAAGCTGGCGCAGACGGCGCAACCCTGCCATCCTGTGGGCGGGGAACGGGAGACTCGAGGCAGATGCGTTTCAACGGACCGGGACTGGCCACGGTGCTGGCGGTGTCAGCCGCAGCTCTGGCCGGCTGCGGACAGCATGACCGAACCGCCGATTGCCCGAAGTCCGGCGAGTGGACCGCCGCCAACAACTGCCAGCAAAACCGCACCGGCGGCGGCGGCGGCGGAAGTCACGGATACGGCTTTTTCGGATTCGGCGGCGGCTCGTCCGGCGCCGCGCCTGCGGCCGGCGTCGCCCGGGGCGGCTTCGGCGGCACGGCGGCCAGCTTCGGGGACGCCGGGGCCGGCGAATAGATGCGCCGGATCGACGTCGTCCCGCGCCCGGACTGGCCGGCCCGGGTCGAGGCCCTGGGGCTCGCCTGGCACACGGCCTCCGGCGCCCCCTACTGGAACGAGTCGGCGGCCTATGTCCTGAACCCCGACCAGGTCGCGACGCTGGAGCAGGCCACACGCGAC
>CAINOV010000002.1 GCA_903851655.1 uncultured Caulobacterales bacterium | reverse complement strand
TTACCTTTTGCTGCGAAAGCTCTTCGTGCTGGCGGGGGACATTCGCGCCAACTTCCGGGTCGAGATCGACGAGATCTATCTGATCCTCTGCCTGATCTTCGTGGCCGACGCCGACCGGCTGACCGGCGCCGATTCCCGCCGGGCCGGCGGGGCGAGCGCCCATACCATCTCGCAGATGACCGACATCCCCCGCGAGACCGTGCGCCGCAAGATGCAGCGGCTGATCGGCATCGGCGCGGTCCTGCAGGACACAGGGAAGCTCTATCGCCTGGACAATGACAGCCGGCTGGTGCTGTCGGTGCTGTCGGCTCTGGGCCGGTTGACGGAGGATGTCAGCGCCCGCACGGACGAGGGCCGGGCCTAGCTGACCCCCATCTCCACAGAAAACCGCACCAGATCCGCGGTGCGCGACAGACCGAGCTTGGTCTTGATCTGGGTGCAGGTGTTGGCCACGGTCTTGTAGCCCACCCCAAGGGCGTCGGCGATCTCAGCCAGGCTCTTGCCCGCGGCCAGCAGACGCAGGATCTCGAGGTCCCGGGTGCTCAGCCGGCCGATCGGCTCGCCGGCGTCGGCGCCGCGGACGGCGATGGCCTGGGCGATGTCCGCCTCCACGTAACGTCCCCCGGCGGCGACCTTGCGCACGGCCTCCAGCAGTTCGTCCGGCGAGGCGTTCTTGCTCAGATAGCCCGTGGCGCCGGCGTCCAGGGCCCGGGCGGCGTACAGGGGCTCTGCGTGCATGGACAGGACCAGGATCCGCCGGGCCCGGTCGTCGAGCAACAGCCGGGAGATCAGCTCCAGACCGCCCAGTCCGGGCAGGTTGAGGTCGAGAATGACGAGATCCGGGCGCTCGAGCCGGGCCAGCGTCAGGGCGTCGCGGCCGGTGGCGGCCTCGACCACCTCCACCTGCTGCACCGTGGCCAGCATCCGGCGCAGGCCGTCGCGGACAATGGCGTGGTCGTCGACGATCAGGATCTTCATGCCGGCTCAGACTCCGCATCGGGGGCGACGCCCCTCCGTTCCGCCGGGCCGCGGGCCGGCGCCACCGCCTCCACCGTCCAGCCGCGCCCCGGCGTGGCGTCGATCCTCAGGTCCCCCCGGGCCGCCGCCATCCGCTCGCGCATGCCCCGCAGGCCGAAGCCCGATCCGGCGCGGGGCTCCGCCGGGCCGGCGCCGCCGTCATCCTCGATGCGCACGCGGATGCGGCCGGGCTCGGGCGCCGACAGCTCCACCTGGATCGCGGCGGGCCGGCCGTGGCGCACCGCGTTGCTGAGCGCCTCCTGGGCCACGCGCCACAGGGCCTCGGCCTGGCGGGTGTCCACATCCTCGTCGCCGATCTCGCTGGCGAGGGAAAACGTGATGTCCGGCCGCTTTTCCCGCCAGAAGGCCACGGCGTCGGCGATGGCCACGGGCAGGCCCAGATCCACCTCCGGCGTCGGGCGGAGCTGGTTCAGCATGTCCCGCACCTGGCGCTGCATGTGGTCCACGGCCGCGGTGATCGAGGCCAGCCGCTCCTCGGCCTCGGCGACCCGGCCGGCGCGGGCCAGACGGCCGGCCAGGCTGGCGTCCAGGCTGACGGCGAACAGATAGGGCCCGATCTCGTCGTGCAGGTCCCGGGCGATCTCCGCGCGCTCCTCGTCCTGCAGGGTGAGGAGCTGGGCCTCGAGGTTGCGGTTGCGCCGGTCGATGTCCGCCAGCCGCTCGGCCATGGTGTTGAAGCCCCCGCCCAGGGCCGCCAGCTCAGCCACGCCCCGGGCCGGCACATGGGCGGAGTAGTCCCCGTCGCCGATCCGTCCGAAGGCCTGCGACAGCTGGGTCAGCGGGCGCAGAGCGGCGCCGATGACCGCGTAGACCACGACGCCCCCCAGCAGGCTGAAGGCGGCGAAGGCGGCGACCATGCGGGCCAGCTCGCTCCAGGCGTCGGCCACGTCCGCCGCCTCCAGCGCCTGCAGGCGCACCGATCCCGCCCGCCCGGGGCCGGCGGCCAGGAGATAGGAGGCTGACGGGGGTCGCATCCAGGCGACGAACCAGTCCGGCGCCGGATGGTCGGGCCGCTGGGGCCGGGACTGCTGCAGGATCCGCCCGCGCCCGTCATAGGCCGTGGCGAGGATGTGCCGGGACCCGTCGAAGGACTGGACGAACCGGACGAGGTCCTGGGTGGCGTGATCCGACCGACCCAGGTCGCCAAAGGGCTCGGCGGCGCTCTGCCGGGCGCCGTCCAGCGCCGCCTGCAGCTCGTTGCGCAGGCTGTCCCGGGCGCGAAGCCCCGCCCCGATGGCGCCGGCGACGAGGCTCAGGGCGAAGGTCGCGCCGACGGCCAGCAGCACGCGGGACCGCAGGGAGCGGGGCTGGGTGAGGACGGACAGGATCGATCCCGTTTTCAACCGTTGGGTTCCCTTGCCGGGCGCGCTCATGGGATCGGGAAAAATTCCCGACAACTTCGGGAAGCCGCCCCATGGCGGTCCGATCCCTCTACCCGTAAACCCGTCAGGGCCGGTTCGACAACCGGTTCAACCCGACCGAGCAGAGTGCGTCGCCCGAGATGACCAGGTTCCTATTGCTGTCCGCCTCCGCCCTGGCCCTGAGCGCAGGCGGATGGGCGTCCCCCTCGCAGGCCGCCGGGGCCGCTCCGGCCACCGCGTCGGACACGGCGCCGGCGGACGCCGCGGCCAATGACGCCACGACCGTCGAGGCGGTGCACGTGAACGCCCGGCTGAACGCGGCGCGGGACCAGATCCAGCCCAGCCTCGGGGCGTCGGTCTACACGATGGACACCCAGGCCATCCAGAACATCCCCGGCGGCGACAACCTGTCCCTGAACCAGGTGGTGCTGCAGGCGCCCGGCGTGGCCCAGGACAGCTTCGGCCAGCTGCACGTGCGCGGCGAGCACAACGGCCTGCAGTACCGGCTGAACGGGGTGATCCTGCCCGAGGGCCTCAGCGTGTTCGGCCAGGCGCTCAGCCCGCGTCTGGCGGGCAAGGTGGCGCTGATCACCGGCGCCCTGCCCGCCCAGTACGGCCTGCGCACCGCCGGCGTGGTGGACATCACCACCAAGGCCAAGTTCAGCAATGACGGCTCGATCGGCATCTATGGCGGGTCGCACGGGGAGGTGGAGCCGAGCTTCGAATACGGCTTCAACAGCGGCGACGTGAACGGCTTCGTCTCCGGCTCGTGGATGCGCAGCGACCTGGGGATCGAAAGCCCCAACGACCGCTCCACCCCGCTGCACGACCGGACCGACCAGGTGAACGGCTTCGCCTATCTGGAAAAGGTGATCGGTCCCGACAGCCGCCTGGCCCTGATCCTGGGCAGCTCCGTGGATCGCTTCCAGATCCCGGACACCGCCGGCCAGACCCCCGGCGTGCTGGTGGGCCCGGCCGGAACCACGCCCCTGACGGTGAACGGCCAGACCACCTATGACAGCGCCCGCCTGAACGAGACGCAGAAGGAGCTCACCCATTACGGCGTGGTCAGCTATCTGCGGTCCAGCGACCGGTTCACTGCGCAGTTGTCCGTGTTCGGCCGCTATTCGACCCTGGACTTCACCCCCGACGCCCTGGGCGACCTGCTGTTCAACGGCGTCAGCCAGACCGCGGCCAAGACCGACACCGCCGGCGGCCTGCAGGCGGAGGGCGTCTATCACGCCAATGACGCGCACACGATCCGCACCGGCCTGATCGTGCAGGTTGACCGCTCCACCAGCCGCACGTCGTCCCGGGTCATTGCCCTGGCCGCCGACGGCTCGCAGATCAGCGACCAGCCCATCGACGTGATCGACAACGGCGCCCGGACCTCGACCACGGAAAGCCTCTACGCCCAGGACGAGTGGACCCTGACGCCGGACCTGACCCTGAACTACGGCCTGCGCTACGACCGCTTCAACGGCTTCCGGGACGAGGACCAGGTCAGCCCGCGGGTCAATCTGGTGTGGAAGCCCCTGGCGGCTGCGACCCTGCACGCGGGCTATTCCCGCTACTTCACCCCGCCGCCCTTCGAGCTGGTGGGCTCCACCTCCGTGGCGAAGTTCGCCAACACCACC
>CAINOV010000001.1 GCA_903851655.1 uncultured Caulobacterales bacterium | reverse complement strand
GCCTCATAGCTGTCGACGAACTCGCCCTTGAAGCTGGTGTCGTTGACCGGCGCCAGATAGTTGGCCGCCGTCGGCAGGGTGGGGCAGCCCGGCGCATTGGGGCAGCCGATACGGTCGAGGTTGAACCCGCCCGCCTTGTAGCCCCGCGCATAGGACACATAGCTCAGGACTTCCGGATTGAAGCGGTACGACGCCTTCAGCGTGCCCGCCCATTCCTTCTCGCTCTGCGACTGGTGGTTGGCGTAGTTGTTGAAGCCCGGGCTCTCGAAGGGCAGGCACAGCACCGGCAGGGCCGCCGCGAACGGCTGGGTACCCGTCGTTCCGTAGACATAGGCCGCCGTCGCCAGGGTCGTGCCGCAGCCGACGCCGCCGTCGGTGTTGAGGGTGCGGCTGTTCAGGTTCTTGTCGTCGATGGTGTAGCGCAGGCCCGCGGTGAGCTCGAGCTTGTCGGTGACCTTGTACGACTCGTTGGTGAACAGGGCGTAGGTCCGGTCCACCTGGTGATACACATCGGTGTCGCCCGCGCCGCCCAGATACCCGGTCGGCGAGATCGAATTCAGGAAGCCCGGATTGGCCCCGCCGGTGAACAGCAGGCTTATGTAGGGCTTGAATTGCGAGCCATAGCGCAGGGCGGCGTTGTGCTGCAGGTCCTCGTTGGCGTAGAACCCGCCGATCAGCCAGTTGAGCTTGTCGGTCTTGCCCGCCAGGCGCAGTTCCTGGCTGAACGTCTTGAACTCGTCCTCGTTGGCCTTGGTGATCGGGTAGGTCAGGATGTCCGCGCCGGTATAGTCGGTGTCGGAGCCGCCCAGACGCTTCCAGTCGCGATAGGCGGTGATCGACGTCAGGGTCGCGCCCTTCAGCGCCTCCGGCGACCAGTGGGCTTCCAGCGACACGCCGGTGTCGATGATGTTCTGCGACGTGTTCTGGTTGGCATAGGCGACGCGGTTGAACGGATTGGCTGTCGGGGCGATGCCGCCGCCGCCGGTCAGGGCCGAGACGATGCCCGCCGTCGCGCCCAGCTGGGTCTGAACGCCGACGCAGCAGCGCTCGTCGCGATGGCTGTAGTCCATGATGACCTTGGCGTCGAAGGACTCCACCGGCGTGTACAGCAGCTGGCCGCGCACGGTGTAGAAGTTCTGGGTCTGGTCATCGGACGCGGTCCGCGGGCCGGCGCCGGTCTTGACGGTGTAGTAACCGTCCCGCTGGCGGTCGGACACATAGAATTCCCCGGCCAGCTTGTCCTGGATGATCGGGCCGGTCACCGAGGCGGAGCCGCCCACCGCGCCGTAGTTGCCGGCGGTGAACTCCGCGCTGGTGCCGAAGTTGAAGGACGGCTGCTTCGAGACGACGTTGATCACGCCGGCCGAGGTGCTCTTGCCGAACAGGGTGCCCTGCGGGCCCTTCAGGACCTCGATCCGGTCCAGGTCGCCCAGGTCGCCGAACGACACGCCGTTCCGCGGCCGGTAGACGCCGTCGATCACCACGCCGACGGAGGATTCCAGGCCGATATTGTCGCCGACCGTGCCGATGCCGCGGATGCGGGCGGTGGTGATGGACTCCGAGGAGGTGGAGGTGACGATCAGGCCCGGCGTCAGCAGCGTCAGGTCCTTGATGTCGTGCACGCCGCTGTCCTGCAGCAGCTGGGCCGTGGCCACGTTCACGACGACGGGGACGTCCTGCAGGCTCTGGCTGCGCTTCTGGGCCGTCACCACGATGGCGTCGACGGTCTGGGCGGCCGCGGGGGCCGGGGTGGCGTCGGCGGCGAAGGCCGCGCCGGCGCCGGAGAACAGGATGGCGGCCGATGACACGCCGGCCAGCAGAACTTTCACGTCAGACAATTGGGTCCTCTCCAAGGTTTGTTGACCTGGCGCCATGACGCTCAGGTGTCAGTTTCTTTGGTGAAATGCGACGGAGGTTAGCTAGAGAGCCGGGGGTTGCGCGACAAGCTCGCTGTAGTTTTTTTGTCGCCGCATGGTGTGTGGTGGTGCCAATCGGCAACACCTGTGTATAAGCCCCGCCCAAATTTTGTCATATTTTATGATGTCGAAACGTGACGTTGGTTTACAAACACTTCAATTTGATTAGCGGGGCGAATTTATTAGGACCCCGGTCCGAAACATCGAGGTCAGCCCGCCGGAAAGTCCATTAATACTGGAATCGGTGGCGCGGGCGCGGACCGCAGCAGCGATCGACTCACCGATCGCCGGACTGGGCGGTCTTCAGCGGCGACGACAGATGGCGGGACAGTTCCAGGGCCAGATGGCGGATGTCGATGGGCTTGCTGACGGCGCCGTCGAAGATCGGGGACAATTCGCCGATCACGTCCGCGCTGAAGGCGATCAGCGGGCGGGTCCGGTTCGGACCGTTCAGGGTGCGGATCTGTTCAGCGACGCTCTCTCCGCCGAGGCCGGGCATCTGCCGGTCGATCAGGAACAGGTCGTACTCCGCGGTACGGGCCTTGGCGACGCCGTCGAGGCCGTCCACGGCGGTTTCGACCTCGAGGCCGAGCGCCTCGAGAATCCGCCGGGTGAGGTCGCGGATCATCGCGTTGTCGTCGATCACCAGGATTCGAGCGCCCGCCAGGGCGGCGGCGCCGGCGGCGAACGGGTCCGGCCCGGCGGGGCTGGCGATGGCCGGGTCCCGCACGGGCAGGTCGACGATGAACCGGCTGCCGACGCCCAGGGTGCTTTCCACGCGGATGCGTCCGCCCATCCGTTCCGCCAGATACCGGCAGATGGCCAGGCCAAGGCCGGCCCCGCCGAAATGCCGGGTCGTCGACACGTCGACCTGGTTGAAGCGCTCGAACAGCATCGGCAGGTTCTGCGGCGCAATGCCGATGCCGGTGTCGCGCACCTCGAAGCGCAGCATGGCGTCCGACGGGTCGAAGTCGAGGGACACGATCACCTCGCCGGTCGGCGTGAACTTGATGGCGTTGGCCACGAGGTTGATCAGGATCTGACGGACCCGGTTGATGTCGACGCAGACCTCTTCCGGTATCGTGTCGGCCACCGCAAGGTCGAGCTTCAGCCGCTTCTTGGCGATGTCCAGCTCGAACAGCCGCAGGGCGCCGCGGAAGGCGTCGACCACGTCCGTCGGCAGATAGGTGAAGCTGACCCTGTCGGCCTCCAGCCGGGAGAAGTCGAGCACGTCGTTCACCGTGGACAGCAGGATCTGGCCATTGGCCTCGATCTTGTCGATCAGGGCCAGGGCGGCGGCGGGCAGGGGGTCCATCTCCCGCAGCATCCGCGCATAGCCCAGCACCCCCGTCAGCGGCGTCCGGATCTCGTGGCTCATGTTGGCCAGGAACTGGGCCTTGGCCTCGGTGGCGGCCTGGGCGGTCCGGGTCGCCAGGGCCAGGGCCTGTTCCGCCTCCTTGAGCTCGGTGACGTCGGTGAAGCTGACCACCACCTTGGTCGGGGCGCCGTCCGCCGCAAAGATCGGAAAGGCGTTGCCCATCACCCAGTTGGTGCGCTCCACGTCCGGCCGGCGAATGCCGATCACCAGGTTCGATACCTTGAGACCCGACGCCAGCGCCCGGCTCACCGGGAACTCCTCGACGGGCATGACCGATCCGTCCTCCCGGACAAACACCCAGTGGGGATCGGTCAGCAGCGCGCCCTTCACCTCGTCCAGGGAGACGCCCAACAGCTCCATGGCCCGGGGGTTGGCGTAGATCAGCGCGCCCGAAGCCTCGTGCAGGACAATGCCCGCCTGCACATGGTCGAACATCTGATCATAGAGATCTTCCACCGGCAGCCGGTCCTCAGGGGCGTCGCGCGGGGCGGCGATCTCGCGGATGACGCCGACGAAACCGATCAGCTGGTCCTGCCCGTCCCGGGCGGGCGTGATCGTCAGGCGGGCCCGCCCCGCCTCGCCCGCTGGGCCGCGGAGCGGGAGCTCGGCGGTGAACGCCTGTCCGGCCGCCAGGGCCTCCAGCACCTGCAGGGCGGCGGCCGGATCGCGCTCGCTGTCCACAAGCCTGTCGAAGGTCTGGCCGATCAGGTCCGCCCGCGCGCCGCCGACAAGGTCGAGGACGGGGTCATTGACATAGCCGATCCGTCGGTCCGGCCCGGCGATCACGACACCGTGACCCACCTCCGCGAGCGCTGGCTCAAACAGCCCCCATACCATCCGGTCGTCCTCGATCAGCAGCAACGTCGCGCCGCCGCGCCGACGTCATCCAACAGCGTTTCAGTCCATAATTCGTCGTGAAGCCCGAGTCAGCGGAGAGGATCGCAGGAGATCCTTTTGTATCAGAGTGAACTGGATACGATGTCTAAGCCCTTAACGCCGGATCCTGGCCCGTTTGATTTCTGGCCTGCGCCGGTCCGGGCGTCCGGCTTTCACCATCCATCCACGTCTTTGTTTTTGTTTGTGACTTTGAATCAGCCCGCAACCCGCCGCGCGCGCTTGACAATCTCGCCCCGGGCGCGAAAATTTGACTTCGAAATGTTTAACCCGACGCCGATTGCGTCAGACCCGAATTCGGTTGTCTCCTCCCCGGCAGCAGAGTTCCTCACCAGTATCCCGCCGGCGCGAGGGCCAGTGGGGGCCTGACTGAAGTGGAGATCGCGATGATTGCCGTGGACTCAGCCGGCCGGGCTGGCCCGGGAAACGAACCGCCGCTGGCGACGCTCTGCTACCAGAGCCGCGCCATCCGGCGGCCCAGCCCGGACGACCTGTCCAGGCTCCTGACCGAGGCGCGGGCGCGCAACAGGCAGTTCGGCGTCACGGGCATGCTGGTGCATGAGGGCGACCGGTATTTCCAATGGCTCGAGGGGCCGGGAACGGCGCTGGCGGAGCTCTGGTCGTCGATCCGCCGCGACGACCGACACAGCGACGTGGAGCTTCTCGGCGAGGGTGTCACGCCGACCCGGCTGTTCGCCGAGTGGGACCTTCGCTATCTGCATCGCCCCGATACGGGCCGGTCGGGGGAGGACGCTGCGGCGTCCGGTTCGGCGGTCGCCGACAACCGCCCGGGCCCCATGCAACTCGCCGAACTCGCCCTCGCGGCGGACGAGCCGGGGATGGACGCCCTGGTCGCGGCGCGCCGGACGGCGGGGGCCAGCCCGCGGGACGTCTGCCGCCAGTTGCTCGAGCCGGCGGCGCACCAGCTGGGCGACTGGTGGTGCGAGGACCGCTGCGACAGCTTCGCCGTGTCCCTGGCCCTCGCCAAGCTTCAGAACCTCGCCCGCAGCCTGGAGGCGAGCCGCGCCGGCGCCCTGCGCGTGGCGATCGAGGGGCAGAAGGTGCTGATCTCCCCGTCGCCGCGGGAAACCCACCTGCTGGGCGCGACCCTGCTGGGCGGCTTCTTCCGCCAGGCGGGATGGAGCGTGCAGGCGGAATTCCCCAAGACCGACGCGGAGCTCATCGGGCTGGTCAACACCCAGTGGTTCGACGCCATCGCCCTCACCCTGAGCGACGTGTTCACCCGGCGGGAGCGGCTGGCGGCCCTGGTCAAGACCATCGCCGATGTCCGCGCCGCATCCCGCAATCCCACCCTGACCGTGCTGGTGGGGGGGCGCGCCTTCCGCGCCGACGCCTCGCACGCGGCGGACCGGGTCGGCGCCGATGTCCACTACGCGTCAGCCGGCGAGGCGGTGTCGGACCTCGACTACTGGCTGTTCATGCACCGCTTCACCCCGTCCACGACCCTCGCCGCCCCCGACAAGCCCGGCAAGCTGAGCCCGATCGACGTGGTGCAGATGATCACGCCGGCCCTCTCCCGGCGCCTGATGCGCCGGTCGGAAACCGACGCATCGGACTCCGACGCACACCCGCCGTCCTAGGCGGTCCGCTCAGCGCTTCGGCGCGTTGGGGTCCTGCTGGCCGTCCGGCCTGTGGCGGCCGCCGTCCATGGAGCCATGGTGCGGCAGAGGCGCGCCGGTCGGCGGGCTGCCGGTGGGCGGCGCTGCATTGGCGGCCGGAACTGGCGGAGCGGGGGGCGCGGCGGCCTTCTGCGCCGGCGCTGCAGCTCGAGCCCGGGCCTGCGCCTGCGCCTCCGCCTGAACCGCGGCGCGGGCCTGCGCCTGCCGGGCCGCATCGGCGGCGACCCGGGCCTGGGCGGCGGCCTGCTGGGCGGCGATCTGGGCAGACTGGGCCTGGATCCGGGCGCGGTTTGCGGCGGCGACGTCGTTCTGCTGTTGTCGTAGCTGGGCCTGGCGCGCGGCCTCCGCCTGGGCGCGGTTGCGGGCGTCAGCCTCGGCCTGGGCCTGGCGGGCGGCCAGGGCGGCGTTCTGCGCTGCGAGGACCGCCTGTTGGCTGCGCTGGGCGTCCGCCGCGGCCTGCTGGCGGCGCTGGGCCTCCAGGGCCTGGACCTGGGCCTGAGCCTGGGCGGCCGCCGCGGCCTGGTGGGCGGCGTCGGCTGCGGCCTGCTGCTGGCGCGCCTGGGCGAGGGACGCCTCGACGGCCGCCGCCTGGGCCTGGCGCTGGGCCTGGACCTGCGTCTCCTCCTGCCGGGCCTGGTCCATCGCCCTTTGCCGCGCGGCGGGGTCGTCCTGCGGCGGGCGATGGTCGTCGTGTCCTGACCGTCCGCCGGCCAGGGCGCCGATGACGGCGCCGATCAGCCCGGCCGATGCAGGGGAGGGGCCGCCGGGGGGCGGGCCCATCACCGGCGCCTGGCCCTGGTAGCCGTCGCGAGACCAGCGGTCATAGGCGGTGGCGGACTGGTTGCGCCGGGCGGCCTCGTCCCGCCAGTAGGCCTGCTGCTCGGCGTCGTGGTCGGCATGGTATGCGCGCCAGTCGGCGGACTGACGTTGTCCGTCGGCCCAGCGCCGCTGTTCCGCCTGGGTTTCTGCGCGCCGCGCCGCCCAGTTGGCCGCATTCACGGACTCCCGCTGACGCTCCAGCGCCGCGGCCCGCAGGGCGCGGGCCCGGGCGAAGCAGCGGCCGGCCCGGTCCGCGCGGCGGTCGGCCTCGTCCGGCGGCATCAGCCGGCCGTCCGCGTCGTAGACCGCCACCAGCCCGCCGTCGGCGAAGGCGTAGGCATAGGCGCCGTCGTGGATCAGATAGGGATCCCCGGCGCCCGGCTGGAAATAGTAGCTCCGGTCGCCGTCAGGGGTCTGTTCGGACACGCGCAGGGCGTTGGTTTCGGTGCGCCACACCCAGGGACGGGCGCCGTCATAGTCGAACGCGTAGTCCGGGGGCGCGTTCCCGATCGCCGAGGACATGGCGTAGGCCTGGTCCACATAGCCATAGGCGTCCGCCGGGCGGCTCAGCTGGCGGCGCGGGGGGGGCGGCGCCGGCGGCAGGGCGTCGGACGGGGGCGCAATCGCCGCGGGTGTCGCCGGTCCGGTGGTCAGGGGCAGGGCCAGCGGCGCGGCCGTGGCGTCAGCAGCCGGGGCGGCGCTGTCCTGGTGCGGCTGGGAACAGCCGGCGAGGCCCAGCAGGGCGGCGGCGGCGCATCCAACGAGAAGCCGGGCGGGAAGCAGGGGGCGGACAAGATGCGGCATGGTGTTGAACAGACTTTCCTATTGAGCGACCCTAGATTGTCCCAAACAAAGGCTTATTCGAGACCCGGGCCCCCACAGACGCCCTCCAGAGCCGCCCCCCAAGAGCCGCCTCCCAGAGCCGCCTCTGGGGCGCGCGCCGCTCACCCGCCCGGCGGCTTCGGCGGCGGCGCCGCGCAGCTGGCGGGGCCGTTGACCGGGTTGCAGCGCAGGGCGCCGCCGCCGGGCAGCGCCACCCGGTAGCCCGTCCAGCGCGCCGGCTCCGCCGCCGGATAGTCCGTGCTGACGATCTGCGCGCCGCTGGCCAGGGCCGCGTCCCGGCGCGCGGTGTCGCCGCTCCGGCCCTCGTGGGTGTCGGCGTCGGCGCGGGTCCGCACCAGGAACCCCTGGCGGACGAGCTCGGCGATCTCCGCCGGCGGGCCGTCATTGCGCTCGACAAAGGCGGCGTCCGGCGCCGCGGGGTCGGCGTTGGTGAACAGGATCCGTCCCCGCAGGGACGGGTGCGACGCCGTGTAGGTCGCCGTCACATTGGTCTGGTCGAGGAGGAACACCACCTTGCCCCGCGCCGCGGAGAGCGCGGGCCAGCCCCCGTGCTGGACGGCGTCCCGCAGGGTCGGCCAGGACCGGCGTACGTCGTCAGGGACGATCAGCTCGCCCCGGGGGAAGACCGACAGGATCTCGGCGTCCAGGGCGTCGAGCACGGCCTCGGTGAAGGGCTCCGGCGCGACCATGGGCACGCCGGGGATCGGCGGCTGGGTCTTGGTTTCCACCAGGATGAACAGGGGCTCGTGGCCGGGATGGGCCCGGGACCAGTCGCGCACCTCGGCCAGGCAGCGGACGAAGGGCTGGCAGTTGCTCACATAGTCGATGTCCTGCAGGTGCATGACCTTGAAGCCCGGGCGCTGCATCACGCCCTCCGGATCGAAGGGCGGCGCCGCCGAACCCGCCATGGCGGCGCCGAAGGGATGGGCGAACCGGCCGCCCTTCGTGTCGGCGTAGATGTCGAGCTCGATCTGCCGGACGCCGTGGTCGAGCTGCGTCGCCAGGGCGGGATGGGCGTAGTCGAGATCGTCGAAGGCCCGGGGGTTCTTCTTCTGCAGCAGGGCGCCCACCGCCGGCGTAAGACCCGCGTGATAGCTGTTATGCGTGCCGATCACCTGGATCTGGTTCAGGCGGACCTCGCCCGGCGTCGGGTCGGCGGCGGCGGCGTCGCACAGAAGGGTCGCGGCGATCAGGGCGAAGGCGCCTGCGCGGCCGGCCTTGAGCGTGCGCCTCGCGCGGGTTCGGTTGAGCATGTCCGTCCTGCCCTGCGGCGGGACCGGCGGTCCCGTTTCCCGCCGATCATGGGGCGGCGGCGCGGCCTTGACCAGACGATTCAGGCGGGCAGGGCGACCACCACCTTCTGCGCCGACACGCCCTGACCCAGCCGGTCCAGCGCCGCGGGAATGGCGCCTAGGCCCTCGCCGACGACCAGGGCCGGCGGCGCGGCGCGGAAACGCCCCTCGGCCAGGGCGCTGGGGAGGAAGTCGGCGTAGATCATCGGGCCGACGGCGTTGCCCAGCAGGGACCCGCCCCAGATCATCTTCGTCGTCACGCCCGCCGTCCGGGCGCGGAGGGCGAGGGCGACATTGGCCGTCAGCATGCCGAACACGGCGGGAACCAGCTGGAGGATCCGGCCCGGTCCCGGCTTCACCCGGTCGAAGGCCGCCGGCGGGGTGGCGACGGCCACGAACCGGCGGCCCTGGCTGGCGCCGGCGATATCGATGCCCGCGCGGATGGCGCCGGCGCCGATGGCCAGCACGCCGGCCAGCCGTCGGCCGCGCAGATGGGCCGTGATGTCGCGCACGGCGGTGCGGCTGCGGTAGTCGAAGGCGCAGGCGGCGCCCAGGCCCAGCACATAGTCGAAATTGCGCGGCGAGGCGGTGGTCACCACCTCATAGCCCGCCGCCACGGCCAGCTGGATGGCGTTGGCGCCGACGCTGGTCGAGCCGCCCCACACCACCACCGTCTCGCCCTGCGCCGGCGGGTCGGCCTGTGGCGGCTGCAGCGCGAGGAAGTCCGGCTGGAACAGGCCGCAGGCCGCCGTCGACAGGCCGAGCGGCAGGACCGCCGCCTGTTCGAAGGCCAGCCCGTCGGGGATCGGCGAGGCCATGTGCTCCAGCAGTAGCGAGACCGTCTGGAACGCGCCCTCCGCCGGGTCGTTGCGGTCCTTCTCGATGCCGACGGCGTGGCCCAGCACCCGGTCGCCGACCCGGAAGCGGGTGACGCCCGCGCCCACCGCCACGACCTCGCCGGCCACGTCCGATCCCAGGATCGCCGGATAGCGCAGCCAGGGGGTGATCAGGTCGCCGATCGCCGGCAGCATCCGGTCCACCGGATTGACGGCGATGGCGCGGTTGCGCACCGCGATCATCCCGGGACCGGGCGCGGTGGTGGGCGCGTCGCCGAGGGAGAAGGCTGCGCCCTTTGCGGACAGCCAGAGCGCCGATGAAGCAGACACGGGAAACCTCCTGAAAGCGTTGACGAAAGCTCGCCGGATGCGCCGGGCGGCCGGTGTGTCTGATTAGGCCGGCGTCGCGCGACGATCCATGCTCCGCCGTCCGTGATTTCGTCGCCATCGTCCGGCGGGACGCCGTTGCCAGCCGCGACGCTTCCACACTATCATTGGAGCGGGTTGTGTGCGCCGCCGAGGCGACGACCCCCGTCGGGCCGCCGGTCCGGCCCGGATCACCCCCTGCCAGAGTACCCCCCGCCCATGGACCTGCACTTTTCCCCCGAGGACGAGACGTTCCGCCAGGAGGTCAGAGCCTGGATCGCCGCCGAGTATGACGACGACCTGCGCCTGGCCATGTCCCAGACCCGCAACGGCTATCTGGACAAGGAACGGCTGGCGCGGTGGCAGAAGAAGCTGGCGTCCAAGGGCTGGCTGGCGGTGGACTGGCCGGAGGAATACGGCGGGCCGGGCTTCACCCCCACCCAGCGCTACATCTGGGGCGTGGAGATGGCCACGGCCAATGTCCCCCCCACCATCCCCTTTGGCGTGCGCATGTGCGCCCCGGTGCTGATGGCCTTCGGCAGCGAGGAGCAGAAGGCCGAGCATCTGCCGGCCATGCGCAACTTCGACCGCTGGTGGTGCCAGGGCTATTCCGAGCCGGGCTCCGGCTCCGACCTCGCCGCCCTGCAGATGCGCGCCGATCGGGACGGGGACGACTACATCCTCAACGGCTCCAAGATCTGGACGACGCTGGCCCAGCACGCGGACTGGATCTTCTGCCTGGTGCGGACGAGCCAGGAGGCCAAGCGCCAGGACGGCATCTCGTTCGTGCTGGTGGACATGAGCACGCCGGGCGTTTCGGTGCGTCCCCTGCCGACCCTGGAGGGACCGCTGGAGGGCCTGCAGGAGATCAACCAGGTGTTCTTCGACAATGTCCGCGTGCCGGTGAAGAACCGCGTGGGCGAGGAGGGCAAGGGCTGGACCTACGCCAAGTACCTGCTCGAGTTCGAGCGCGGCAACGCCTATGCGCCGGGCCTGAACGCCCAGCTGAAGAAGGTGAAGAAGATCGCCGCCAAGGAACTTGCCGACGGCGGCGGCCGGATGATCGAGGACCCGGACTTCCGCCGCAAGCTGGCGGAGATGGAGGTCCGCATCAACGCCCTCAACGCCACCGAACTGCGGGCCTTTTCCGGCCGGGAGTCCGGCGCACGAATGGGCGCGATCTCGTCCATGCTGAAGTGCGAGGGGTCGGAGACGCAGCAGGCCATCACCGAACTGGCGCTGGAGGCCGCCGGCCTCTATGCGACGCCCTATGTGGCGGACGGTCTGGTGGAGCTGACCTCGAACGAGCTGAAGCCGGGGCCGGAACACGCCTGGACCGTGGCCGGATCCTATTTCAACTACCGCAAGACCTCGATCTATGCGGGCTCGAACGAGATCCAGCACAACATCATGGCCAAGGCGCTGCTGGGGCTCTGACCCGGACCGCCGGTCCGCTCCCGGCCTGGCTCAGGACCTGATGTCCTGGGCCGGTTCCGGGGACGGCCGGCGCAGGAAGCAGGTGGCCACCAGCACCGCCAGCGTCGCCAGGGCGCAGAGCTGGAAGGTCAGGACGAAGTCCCCCAGCCGGTCCCGCATCCAGCCCCCCAGGGCCGGGCCGAGGGCGGCGGTGGTGCTGAGCAGGCACATGATGGCGTAGAGCTCCAGGTTCGGCCGCCGGCCGAAGTGCTGCAGCAGCAGCAGGGTGGAGGCGATGAAGGACAGGCCGACGCCAATGCCCACGCCCACGGCGTAGACGCTCATCAGCAGCAGGCTGTCCGGGCCCATGCCGCGGGCCAGGGTCAGCCCCTCCAGCCCCGCGATCATGGCCGCGAGGGCGACGATCATCAGGGTCTTGGACGCGATCTTCTCTCCCACCAGGCCGCCGATGATCGACACGCCGGCGCCGATCAGGGCCTCGAGGCTCAGCATGCCGGCGGCGGCCTTGGCGTCCACCCCCCGCTCGGTCAGATGCGCCACGGCGAAGCCATGGGAGGTGGTGTTGATCAGCAGGTACATGGTGTAGGCGCCGACGATCACGTAGAACCGGGGCGTCATCAGGGCGCGGCGGACCGTCCACTCCCGCAGGTCGGCCAGCACCTCCGCCGGGCCGCCCTGTTCCGGCGGCGCCGTCATGGACGGTTCGTCCGGCCGGCGCCCCGGCGTGGTCAGGATCGCGAACAGGCCGACCACGGCCGACGCCGCCATCAGGACCCACCAGTAGGCGCGCCAGCCGTCCGTCACCGTATGGATCACCACGTAGAACAGCGGACCCGCGACTCCGCCCAGGCCGCCGCAGGTGAAGTAGATCCCGAGCACGGTGGACTGTCGCTTGAACAGCCCGGTCAGCACGTGGGAGCCGGGCACGGTGGTGGTCAGGGCGAAGGCGGTCCCGATCAGGACCGTACCGGCCAGATACTGCCAGATCTCCCGGGCCAGGGCCAGGAGGCCGAACCCGGTGACCAGCAGCACGGCGCCGGCCGCCAGGGCGCCGGAGACGCCGATCCGCCGGATCAGGATCGCCGGCAGGAAGCTGGCCAGGCCGCAGGCGACCCCGAGCAGGGTGTAGCCCAGGCCGGCCTGGGTCCAGCTCCACTTCAGCTCCGCCACCATGGCCGGCAGCACCACGCCCAGCGAACTGAACGCCCCGGCCGACACCAGGAAGTAGAGCAGGCAGAGCGACGCCAGGGTGAGGCGCGGATCGACGCCGGCGGCGCGCAGGGACGTGGCGGTCAAGGACGGCTCCTGGCCGGGGCGGGGGAGGGCTGCGGACCGGATGACCCGCAGACAGGTCATCCGGATATAGGATGTCCGACGGGCAATGTCTGCCACGGGTCGACCGGAACAGTCTGGCGGCCGCTCTGCGGCTAGGGGCCCAAGCCGGGCCGGGCCGGGGCGTCGAGCCCGCCGGTCATGATCTCCACCGCACGAGCCAAGTCGTCCCAGGCGGCGTCGGTCTTCAGGTCCAGCCCGGCGTACCAGCGGATCTTCCGCCGCCGCAGCGCCAGATAGGTGACGCCGGCGGACAGCAGCGCGCTGAACGCCTGCAGCATCTGCTTGTCCGCCACGTCGGGGAACAGCTCCGCCATCAGCCGCAGGCCCAGGGTCTCCCGCGCCTCCTCCATGATGGCGGTGAGCTCGTTGCGCTCCACCAGCTCCCAGACCATCAGCTCCAGCACCACGGGCCGCTCCATCAGCACCCGGGCGTTGCGGTCGATGATGAGCGCCGCGCGCCGGCTGACGGGCAGGGCCAGAAGTTCCGCCACCGTCAGCTCTCCGCGCAGGGCGTCGAAGGTCGGAAAGAAGTCCTCGGCATAGGCGATGGATCGCACCAGCCCCGGCAGGTCGCCGAAATACCGGTAGATCAGCATCTTGTTGACCCCGGCCCGCTGGCCCACCGCGGACGGGGTGAGGGCGGAGAAGCCGCCTTCCACCAGCAGGTCCTCCACCGCCTGGCGCAGCTTCGCCTCCGTCTGGCGGCGGTTGCGGCGCGGGCGGTCGGCCCCCTTCGGCTCAGGCGATTCGGTGGGATCAGACATGGGAACAGCCTAAATGTATCTTGACGGATACAAAATGATGATGAAGTCTCCAATCAGATACATAAGGAGCCCGCCATGTCGACCGTCGAAGCTTCCGTGACGCGCCCGCGTCCCCTCGGTCCGGTGCTGTTGATCTCCGGTCTGGCGTGGCTGGCCCTCAACGCCGCGATCCTGGCGCTGGCCCGGGGCTATCTGCCCTTCGACCGGCCGAACCTGGCGGGCCAGCCGTTCTGGCTGCAGGTGGCCATGCCCTCCATCGCGATCCTCGAGCAGCTGGCCCTGATGGGGCTGGTGGCGCTGCTCAGCCGCGGCCGTCGGACGACGGAGGTCGGCGAGCGGGCGCCGGAGACGCGGGTCGCAGGGCGGGAGACGGCGCTGGTCCTGCTCTACGCCCTGCTGGCCCAGGCTGGGGGCTGGATCGTCGGCCCGGCCCTGGGGTACCGGCCCTTCAGCTTCCATCTGGCGGGAACCCTGGTGGGCTGTTCGGTGCTGGCATCGCCGGGGGAGGCGATGGTCTGGGCCGGCTACAACTTCGCGGCCTTCGCCGTGATCCCCTATCTGTGGTTCCGGCGGCGCTACTCGAACCGGGATCTGTGCCTGGTGTTCGACCGGGGCGGGCGGGACCTGACGGTGATGGTCTGCGTGCTGCTGGTGGAGAGCGCGGTGCAGCTGTCGGTGATGCCCGGCATCCTCGGCCTGCCCCTTCCTGTGCTGCTGCGGGCGGCGCCCCTGGCGTTTGGCCTGTTCCTGGTGGGCACGGTGCTGCCGACCATGATCACCGTCTACGCCATCCTGCTGCCGCGCTACTACAAGCTGACCGGGTCCATGGCGATTACCGTGATCCTGGGCGGGCTGACCTATGCGGCGATGCATCTGGTGGAAGGGTGGTCGTCCTTCCGCACCCTGTCGGACACGGTCCTGTCCCTGCTGTTCGTGATCCTGTCCTATACCGGTCCCGGCATGTTCAAGAGCTATGTGACGCTCCGGACCAGCAACGCCTGGGTGCACGCCCTGGGCTATCACGCCGTGGCCCCCCACGTGCTGGCGGACGCGCCCATGATCGCCCGGGTGTTCGGGCTGGATTGACCGGGTCTCGGCCTTTACGGCTCCGCGGGCGGGTGATCTACTTCGTCGATGATCCGCATAACCGCCCTCGCCGCCGCCCTGGTCCTGTCCGCCGCGCGCCTCGCCGCCGCCGACCCCGCCAGCTACTCCGTCATTTCCGGGGACAAGGTGGTCGGCCATCTGATCGCCACGACCCGGGGGGACGTCACCACCATCGACTTCGACGTGAAGAACAACGGCCGCGGGCCGACCATCGCCGAGACCATCCGCACCGGTCCCGACGGCCTTCCCACGGACTGGACCGTGAGCGGCGCCACGACCTTCGGGTCGAAGGTGGCGGAGCACTTCCATCAGGGCGGCGACCGGGCGACCTGGACCGACTCCACCGGCAAGGGCGCCGCGAAGCTGACCGCGCCCGGCCTCTATGTCACCCAGGCGGGCAGCCCCTGGGCGGAGGGGATCTACGCCCGGGCCCTGATCAAGGCGCCGGGCCAGACGCTGAAGGTCCTGCCGGGCGGCGTCCTGACCCTGGAAAAGGGCGAGGCCGTCGCCGTGACCGGAGAGGGCGGTCCGCTCACGGTGACGCGCTACACGCTCAGCGGCATCGACCTGACGCCGGAGACCCTGCTGCTGGACCCGCAGGGACAGTTGTTCGCCAGCGTCAGCGCAAACAGCATCCTGGTCCGCAAGGGCTATGAGGGAGAGCAGACCCGGCTGCGGGGCCTGGCCGCCGGCTGGGCGAAGCAGCGCTTCATCGACATCGAGACGGCCGTGGCGCACCGCTATGGCGCGCCGGTGCGGATCCGCAATGTCCGCCTGTTCGACCCGAAGACCGCCGCCCTGACCGCGCCGGTCAGCGTGCTGGTGAACGGCGACAGCATTGCTGCGGTGGAGACCCTGGACAGTCCGCCCACTCAGGGAGAGGTGACCATCGACGGCGCCGGCGGGACGCTGATCCCCGGCATGTACGAGATGCACGCCCATCTGCAGCAGTCCGGCGCCCTGCTGAACCTGATGGCCGGGACCACCACGGTCCGCGACATGGGCAATGACAACGCCGTGCTGGACGGTCTGATCCACCAGATCGACACCGGCGAGATCGGCGGGCCGCACGTGATCCGCTCGGGCTTCATCGAGGGCCGCAGCCCGTTCAGCGCCAATAACGGCTTTGTCGTCGACAGCCAGGACAAGGCGATCGACGCGGTGCGCTGGTACGGCGCCCGGGGCTACTGGCAGATCAAGATCTACAACTCCATGAACCCGGCCTGGGTTCCGTCCATGGTGACCGAGGCCCACGCCCTGGGCATGCGGGTGGCGGGGCACGTGCCGGCCTTCTCCAACGCCGACGCCATGATCACGGCGGGCTATGACGAGATGACCCACATCAACCAGTTCATGCTGGGCTGGGTGATCAAGCCGGACGAGGACACCCGCACCCTGTTTCGCCTCACCGCCCTGAAGCGGCTGCCGGACCTCGACCTGAACAGCCCCCGGGTGCAGCACACGATCCAGCTGATGGTGGACGGCCACAAGGCCATCGACCCGACGCTGGGCATCCACGAGCAGCTGACCCAGAACCGGGACGGCCAGATCCCCCCCGGCGCCGCGGACTATTTCGACCACATGCCCATCGGCTGGCGGCGGGACGCGATGAAGGCCTGGACCGACACCTCCGCCCCCGGGGACGACAAGGCCTATCGCGCGGCCTTCGACAAGATCGTCGACACCGTGCGGCTGCTGCATGACCGGGGGGTGTTCATCGTCTTCGGCACCGACACCGGCGGCTCGTTCACCTATCACCGGGAGCTGGAGCTGTATCAGCGGGCGGGCATGACGGCGCCGGAGATCCTGAAGCGCGCCACCCTGGACTCGGCGAAATATGTCGGCCAGGACCAGACCCTGGGCTCCATCGAGAAGGGCAAGCTGGCGGACCTCTTCCTCGTGCCCGGCGACCCGACGAAGGACCTGAAGGCCATCAAGACCATCCGCATGGTGGTGAAGGACGGGGTCTTCTATTACCCCACCGAGGTCTATCCGCATTTCGGGATCACCCCCTTCACCACCGCGCCGGCGGTGACCCTGCCGCCGCAGTCGGGGGCGGCGAAATAACTTTCCAACCTGGAAAGTTATGACTTGACGATCTGGAAAGTGGCGGCCATAACTTTCCATATTGGAAAGAGGAGCTGCGCCATGTCCACATCCGCCGAAGCCGCCGCCGCCCTGGAGGGGGCCCGCATCGCCCGCGCCCATCTGGCGGACCGCACCCGCTGCCCGCCCTACATGCATGCGGTGTTCGGCCTGCTGTTGGGCGGGCTGGTGGCGTCGGAGGCCGCGTCCGACCGTGGGACCCTGGTGATCGAGGGGATGATCATGGTGCTGGCCCTCACCCTGTTCGTCTGGCAGCGGCGGCGCATGGGCTTCTTCGTCAACGGCTATCGCCGCGGCCGCACCCGGCCGGTGGCCCTGTCGATCGTGGGGGTCTATCTCGTGCTGTTCTCGATAGCCGCCTATCTCAAGGCCGCCGAGGGTCTGCACTGGCCGGCCCTCGTGCTCGGCGCCGTGATGGCCGTGCTGGGAACCTGGGGCAGCGCCGTGTGGAACGCTCGCTATGTGGCGGAGATGACGGCTCCCGTGGAGGCGGCGTGACCGCGGCCGCCCTCGACCCCGTCATTCATCCCCCCGCCCGGCTTCAGATCTGCGCGCTGCTGGCGGCGGTGAGCGATGCGGAGTTCGCCACCCTGCGGGATGCGGTGGGGGTCAGCGACTCCGTCCTGTCCAAGCACCTGGCCGCCCTGTCGGAGGCGGGATACCTGCGGCTGCGCAAGGCGGTGATGAGCGGACGCCAGCGCACCTGGGCCTCGCTGACCCGGGAGGGGCGCGGCGCCTTTGCGGGTCACGTCCGGGCGCTGCAGGCGCTGGCTGCGGTCACCGAGACCCTGGTCGAGGAAACGCAGACGGCTCACCCGCCGACGGCCGGACGCCAGCAGGCCG